>NZ_LVCV01000069.1 GCF_001647195.1 Rhodococcus sp. EPR-157
CATTCGCGTCAACATCGTGCATCCCGGCTTCATCGACACCTCCATGACGCTTGGAGCGCCGTCCGCGTTCAGGTCGGCCTCGGTTGCAGAGACACCACTGGGCAGAACCGGTCGGCCGGACGAGGTGGCCGCAGTCGTGGCGTTCTTGATTGGCCCTGACGCCTCGTTCGTCACCGGTGCCGAAATACCCGTCGACGGCGGCGCCGGATCGCACGGCGGCGTCAAGTCCGTGTCCGATGCACTTCGAGAGGATCCTGCATGACCAGTACCGATACCCCACGTATTCTCGACCGCACCGACCCCGAGGGTGAGATCGCGAAATCTGCGGAACGGAACCGCAATTGGGGGAAGTGGGGCGCGGACGACGTGCGGGGGACGATGAACTATCTCACCGACGATCTTCGGGCCGCAGCAGGTTCGCTCGTGCGACGTGGTTCGTCGTTCTCGCTGTCGCAGAGCTTCGACATGGACGGCCCCCAGAAGGGATGGCGTCGGCGCACGAATCCGGTGCACACGATGCTCGACACCGGCACCGATGCTGCCGCAGGCATTCAGGGTTTCCCTCACGGGCTCGGCGGTGCCGACGATATCGTGGCCATGCCGCTGCAATGCTCGACCCAATGGGACGGGCTAGGGCACATCTTCGATCACGGTATCGCGTGGAACGGGCGCCCAGCTGCCTCGGTTGTCACCAGCTTGGGTGACGGTGTCACCGGAATCGAAACCGTAGCCAATGGGATCGTAGGTCGAGGTGTTCTGCTCGACGTCGGTAGATGCTGTGGCGATGACGGTGAGTTGCCGGACGGCTTTGCGATCACAGCCGAGCATTTGAACGCGACGATTACGGCCCAAGGGCCGACATCGGAGGTTCGGCGCGGCGATATCGTATTGGTGCGTACAGGGCAGCTTGCTCGCACCCGTCGCGACGGGTGGGGCGACTATGCCGGTGGAGCAGCTCCCGGACTGTCGTTCACCACCGCGGATTGGTTGCACGACAGCGAGATCGCCGCGATCGCGACCGATAATTGGGGCTTCGAAGTCCGGCCGAACGAATTCGACGTTGCGTTCCAGCCGCTTCATCAGGTAGCGATTCCCAACATCGGTTTGTTTCTCGGTGAGATGTGGGACCTCGACGCGCTGGGCGAGGACTGCGCGACCGACGGAGTGTACGAGTTCTTCCTGACCGCCGCGCCTATTCCCGTGACAGGTGCAGTGGGTGCTCCCGTCAATCCGGTCGCGGTGAAATAGCCGAACTCGAGCTCAGCCGGCGGATCACCGAAGCTCGGCAGTCGCCAATTCGGCTGCTCGGGTGACGAGTTCACGGAGGAATATGTGCTCGGAATCTCGGTCGTAGACCGGATGCCACCACATGGCCTCGACCAGTTCGCCGACTTCCACCGGGCACGGGATGGTACGCAGGCCGGAGTTCAGGGGGAGGAGTCGAACCAATTGCTCCTGCAGAAGCGCAATGCGATTGCTGCCGGATACAAGACTTGGGACAGTGAGGAAGTTCTCGGTAACTATCTGCACGTGCGGTTCGATGCCGAGCATGCGCAGCTGACGATCTGCCGGGGTGGCCGCCGAATGGCCGTGGTACACCACGACCCAGGGTGATGATTTCAAGTCGTCGACGGTCATCTCGGCACCGATGTCCTCGTTGTCGGACGAGACGACCATGATCCATCGATCGCGGTAGAGATCCTTGTGCGGCAGATCTGTCACGAACCCGTGTGGCAACAGCATCAAATCGGTACCCACGAGTGTTTGTTCGGCACGTGCAACCAAGTCCGGGCTGGTGGGACGAAAGCGGAGACGGGCGCGGGGCGCTGCCTCGGTGAACAGCGTGGCCAAGGTATCTCCGAGAACGGTGATCCCGTAATCGCTGACGACAACGCAGAATTCGCGTGTGGATTCCGCAGGGTCGAACTTCGGCTGCGCCGAGAAGACCCGCTCGACTCCGTCGAGAGCCAAGCCAGTGCGTTGACGAAGTTCGGCTGCAAGGGGGGTGAAGTGATAGTCGTTTCCGACCCGGTACAGCAGTTCGTCGTTGAAGTGCCGTCGAAGTCGAGCCAACGCAGCCGACAGCGCGGGTTGACTCAAGCCCAGTTGCTGAGCGGCTTTGGTGACGCTTTTGTGCTGCAGGAGGGCATCGAGCGACACCAGCAAGTTGAGATCGAGGTTCGCGACACTGATGACCTTTCGCACCGTCCGAGCATAGTCAGTCGTGTTTCGCCTCGTAGCGCAACAGGACCGTGCCGCCCGGGAAAGTTCGGTTCTCCAACAGTCGCAGCGAGATCCATGACGGCAGTGTCGGGAAGAACGGTGTACCGCCGCCCACGGCGGTGGGGGAGATTACGATCCGGTACTCGTCCACCAGTCCGGCCCGCACGATCGGTGCGGCCAGAGTCGCGCCGGCGACCTCCAGCCTTCCCTCGGTTTCGGCTTTCAGCTTCGTGACCACCTCGACCGGATCGCCGCGTTCCAGGCGGGAGTTCCAGTCGACGGACTCCAGTGTGCGCGAGAACACGACCTTGGGCATGTTGCGCCAGATGTGCGCGAAGTCGACGATCATAGGTGTGGCGTCCGGGTCCTTGTCGGCGGTCGGCCAGTAGTCAGCCATCAGTTCGTAGAGCCGCCGCCCGTAGAACGACAGGGCGGTTTCCCGCTCGAAGTCGTTCCAATACTGGTGCAATTCTTCGCTCGGATCGGAGAAGTCGATGCTGCCTTCTGCGTCGTTGATGTACCCGTCCACCGATACGTTGAAGCCATAGATGAGTTTGCCCATGCAAATCAGACTGCACCGGAGGGAAAAACTCATCGCGACGCCCCCGTATACCGTCCAAGAACGATGTCGATGTGTTCGATCGGAACGTAGGGGAAGGCGATGCGCATCATGGCTAAGGTCGATCTCACAGCGCTCGGTTATGACGAACTCTGTGACTATCTGCGGCGTGAGTCAGGGCTACCTGGGCCGCGAGCGAATCTCACACTCGTCGACCAGACAGCGACGTTGTTGCCGCGGCGGACGCTTTCCGGGCTCGCTGACGAGCAGGACGAGTATCTTGCGATGTGCGGTGTGGCGGGGATGGCCCGAGCGTGCATGTCGCAGGCAGGGCAGGCTGACGCGGAACTCGATCAGCTGGCTGGATATGTCCGTGATCCGCGGTGGCGTTTGCGTGAAGGGTTCGTGCGCGGTCTGCAGCTCGCCGCGGTCGACAACCCGACTGCTGTTGCCGAGCTGGTACACAGATGGGTCCGCAGCCCCGATCTCGCAGTGGTGCGCGCGGCGGTCGAGGCCATCTGCGAACCTCGATTGCTGAAGTACAGCGAAATGTGTGCTGCGGCTCTGGATGCATGTGCTGTCTCGACGACCACGCTGTCCGACACAGAGGCACAGCCCCGTACTGACCGATGGCGCGGCCTCGAGCAAACGTTGAGCTATGCGTGGAGTGTTGCGGTGGCTGCGGAACCTGTGCGTGGGTTACCGATGTTCGAAGCACTCGAGGCCGCCCCGTCGCCCCTGGTTCGTAGAATCGCGGTCCGTAATCGCACCAAGAAGAGGCTCGCGCGGCTGCTGTGAAGACTGATTGGCCCACCAACTTGGCCGCTCCGAAACCGGTTCCTATAGAACCCATGCGGGTTACGCTCGAAGGCCGACTAAGGATTGGATTCGGCATGAAGAAGCTATTGAATTCCTTGTCCGAGGACGAGTACGTCTTGATTCGGGAAACTACTAAATCGAAGATGTCCGATCTATCCGAGGACGATCTGATAGATCTGCACACTCGAATTCGACGAGGTCGGAACAAGTACGTCAAGCTGTACCGTCGTGCCGGTGCAGCCAAGGTCGACGCCAAAGGTGCCCGCGGTGCGGGCAAGGCAGCGAACTCGCGCAACGCAGGCAAGGCGGAAGTCTTCGAGGACGCGCTGAGCAGGGTAAGTCGTCGGTTGGGAGCGGTATCTCGAGATACCGCGCGCGACCTCAAGGAAGAACGTCTTGCTCGCGCACGCAGATCGTCAACTTCTCCCGATGAAGAACGCACCACGCACGGCAAAGTCACATCGGCGGGCAAGCCCCGTGTCGACAGGACCAGGTTGTCGCCCGGCCGCAAGAAGTACGAAGCCTCGTCGATCGCGGCGGGCAAACGAAGGCAGGCCAAGAAGGACCGCCCGTAGCTGCGTGACAGTGTGAACCGAAGGTTGTGTACGGCAGTGGCATTCGAAGCCATAGCTGTCCGGTCACGTGCGTCGGGACCGGTCCGAGGTGTTCTGCAGCTCTGCGTTACTCGGCATGTCGAGTAACGGGAACGGTCGAAGTTGCCTTGTCGAGATGAGCGAAGTTGCATTGGGTTGATGGCTTGGTAATCCCGCCGTCGTCGCACGTTCGGTACGAAAGGTGCCAGTCGGTCTTTTTTGCTGCAAACTAACAACTCGGACATAGCTCACTCGACGAAGAGGACTGCAATGCGATCGATCAACCGCGTGATGCTCGGAGCTTTGGCTTGTACATCGGTAATGTTGGCAATTCCTGCGACTGCATCGGCGGCGGAGCCGACGGATGTGTCGTTCGCCTTCGACGTCGACGGATCGACGGTGACCAACACGATCACCAACAATTCCGGCAGCAAACTTCGCTGTGGCACGTCACTCGCTCCCGCGCCGGACGGCGTGATGCCTCCCATCGCCGACGTACTCGTAAACGGTCAGACGCTCTACTCGCTGGAGGACGCCGGCCAAGCCGGTGTCAGTTCACAATCGGTCACCGACATCCCCGCCGGGACGTACGTTGCTTTGGCATCCTGCGTTACCGAGAACGTGGATCCGACGATCGCGTGGATCTCCGACTACCCAGGACTGGACGACCACCTGGCGACGCTGCCGTGGACCTCTTACATCGTGCAGCAGGCGTCTCCCGTTGTCACGATCGAGGATTCTGCTCCGACGCTTCCCGATCTGGGTTCACTTCTGGGTAGTGGTAGCGCAAGCTGACGACACATCCCAGCCTGTCACTCGGATTCTGAATGATCAAGGGGAGACGTGGTCCGCTTCGCCACGGATGGCCGACCACCCTCCCCCGTTCGTTCACGCGCATAGGGTAGCTAGGAGCAAGCTCCTCTACCTTGCGCAATGCTGATAGGTCTGTAGTCTCACACTGGTATATCAAACCGGAGGAGACTGTCATGAGTCAGACCTACACGCTCACGCTCAGCTGCCGGCAGCGCTCGGGCATCGTTCATGCGGTCAGCTCGTTCCTCTTCGAGAACTCCTGCGACATCATCGAACATCAACAATTCGACGACGCACTCGGAGCGGAATTCTTCCTCCGCACGTCGTTCGCCTCCGGCGACGTCGACAGCGCGCAACTCACCGACCGGTTCGCCGAAGTCGCCTCCCGCTTCGGGATGGCGTTCACCATCACCGGCGACGGTCTGCCGCGCGCGGTGGTGATGGTCTCGCGAATGGGGCACTGCCTCAACGATCTGATCTTTCGGTGGCGCGGTCGGATACTGGGTGCCGAACTTGTTGCCGTCGTCTCCAATCACGAAAATCTGAGGCCGATGGCAGAAGCCGCCGGACTGCCGTTCCTGCACGTTCCTGTCGATCCCACCAACAAAGGGCAGGCAGAGGAGCGACTGTTCGAGATCATCGACGAATTCGACGCCGGCCTGGTCGTCCTCGCCCGCTACATGCAAATCCTGTCCGACGACGCCTGTAGAAAGCTGCACGGTCGCGCCATCAACATTCACCATTCCTTCTTGCCCGGATTCAAGGGTGCGAAGCCCTACCATCAGGCATACGACCGCGGCGTGAAACAGGTTGGGGCAACGGCCCATTACGTGACCCCGGACCTCGACGAAGGTCCGATCATCGAGCAAGAAGTCATTCGTATCGACCACAGCTACGATCCACAGCGGTTGGCAACCGTCGGCCAGGATGCCGAGGCCCTGGCACTCTCTCGTGCAGTGCGTTGGCACTGCGAAAACCGCGTGCTGCTGCACGGACACCGAACCGTCGTGTTCAAGTAGGGGGAGCGGCTCGGCGAAATGCTCAGAACTCAGCGGATGCGTCGAGCAGCCACTCGGCCAGATACCGCGCGAAGGACGACCGAACCAGAATTCGGTAGTCGGTGCCGGCGTCGTCGACAGCGATGATCACCACTGCGGCAAGTGCAAGCATGGTCTGCTGCGCGGTTCCCGCGGGGTACGTGGAAGGGTGCAGATCCAGCGAGCATCCCTTGGACAGCACGAGTCTCGCGTGCTGACCCGACAGCCGGATGATCGTGCGCTGCGCCGACACGTCGGTAGCGGCGCCGCCGTGTCGGCGGACTGCCTCCTGAAGTTGTGCCTCCAACTCCGCGCCGGACCGCGTGTGGGTGGTGACCAGGCACTCCTGTGGGCCCAGCCAGATTGCCGTCGCCGACGCAGTGTTCACGGACGTGCCGGGAGTCGACGGCAGGTCTGCACCGAGGACCGCTGCAACGGCCACTGCGCCGGGTCCTGCCGGATCGACCCACAGATCGGCCATCGCAGTGAAGGCCTCCTCTGCGAGCCTCGCCGATTCTGGTTGTGCAACAAAGCGTTCGGTCAGGCTGTGCAGCGGACTGATGGGTGCGAGGGTGTCAGCCATCTCGGCGCGCTCCTTCGGGGTCGACGAGTACGGAAGCGGTGATTTCGGCCGCGACCAATCGGTCGCCGACAGGAATGTGCACTGTGTCTCCGATACGGGAATGTCCGCCCTTGACCAGGGCGAGTGCGAACGGCCTACCGAGTGCCGCGCTCGCGTAGCTCGACGTCACGTGGCCCAGCATCGGTACGGGCGGGGGTGGGAGAATACCGTCGTCGACGGTCTCGATGATCTGGGAGCCCTCGGGGAGAACCGTCGTCTTGTCGACAGGGAGTAGTCCGACGAACTGCTTGCGCAGCGGATCCCGGTTCGCCGTT
Organism: Rhodococcus sp. EPR-157; assembly: GCF_001647195.1. Taxonomy (GTDB): domain Bacteria; phylum Actinomycetota; class Actinomycetes; order Mycobacteriales; family Mycobacteriaceae; genus Rhodococcoides. Next base: position 6,942 of record NZ_LVCV01000069.1, read on the forward strand.
CGCGCGAACGACCGCTTGCCGATGAAGTCCTTCTTCTTTTTCGACACGGCCCAGCTCATCCCGAGATCCTGCGGGGTGACCGTTCCGTCCGTGTCCTGTCCGATGATGGGGTACCCCTTCTCGGCGCGCAGCACGTGCATGGTTTCGGTGCCGTACGGCGTGATCCCGTGCTCTTCGCCGGCGTCGAGCAGACGGGTCCATACCGCCGGTGCATGCCAGCCGTCGACATTGACCTCGAAAGCCAACTCGCCGGAGAAGCTGATGCGAGCGACGCGCACATGCACTCCACCGACGTAGGTATCGCGCCAGGCCATGAAGGGAAAGGACTCCTGGCCGACGTCGAGATCGGGAAACACCGCGCTGACGACTGCTCGGGACTTGGGTCCGACGACGGGGAACGTCGCCCACTGCTCGGTGACCGACGTAAGACGTACGACGAGGTGGGGCCATTCGGTCTGCAGCCACTCCTCCATCCAGTCGAGGATCTTCGCCGCACCGCCGGTGGTAGTGAACACCTGGAAACGCTCGTCGTCGAGCCGCATCACGGTCCCGTCGTCGATGACCATGCCGTCGACCCCACACATGAGGCCGTAACGAACCATCCCGACCTTCAGCGTGCTCATCATGTTCGTGTAGAGCAGATCGAGCAGAACGCCCGCGTCGGGGCCCGAGACGTCGATCTTGCCCAGGGTGGAACCGTCGAGGATCCCGACACCGCTTCGGACAGCGGCACACTCACGCAACACTGCAGCATCCATGTCTTCACCGGCGAGGGGATAGTAACGCGGACGCTTCCACTGACCCACGTCTTCGAACACTGCCCCCCGGCCCACATGCCAATCATGCAGTGCCGTTTCGCGTTCCGGATCGAACAGCCTGCCGCGTGACCGTCCCGCCAGCGCAGCGAACGCGACGGGAGTGTACGGCGGCCGGAACGTGGTGGTGCCGAGTGTCTCTATCGGGCGGCCGAGGAGTTCTGCAGAGATGCCCGACGCGATGACGCCCGAGGTCTTTCCCTGATCGTGGGCCGTACCGATCGTGGTGTAGCGCTTGATGTGCTCCATCGCCGTCATGCCCGCGCCCACCGCTCGGGCAATGTCGGCGACGGTGGCGTCGCGTTGCAGATCCACGAACTGGGAGTGCTCGCCGTGAACATCGGCAACACGCCACAGTACGACCGGGTCCTGGTACGTGCGGTCGGTGCTCACCGTCCGCACTGTCGTCAGCGCCTCTCCCGGCGAATGACCCAGTTCAGCGATTGCCTTCGCAGCCGACTCCTGGCCCGCATCGATGCAGGCGCGAAGGGAGAACAGGCCGGCGGCCGAACCGAGGACGCGAATACCCTCCAGATCTTCACCGGGGACGAAGGCGCCGAGTCGATCGTCGTAGCGGAGCTTCCCACGTGCCTGGCTGAACAGGTGCACTGCTGGGTTCCATCCACCGCTGACCAGCAGCACGTCGCATTCGAGTGATACCGAGGAGTCGGGATTGCCGTTCGAGGTGGATGCCACTAGGGCGTGGGTGACGCGGTCGCTGCCCTGCGTACCGGTGACGACGGACTGTGACCGTACGTCGATGCCGAGTTCGCGGCACTGCGACACCCAGGCCTGCGGCGCCGTGGGCCGGGCGTCGACGACGGTGACGTGGACGCCGATACGCCCGAGATCGACCGCGGCAGCGTACGCACTGTCGTTGGTGGTGAATACGACTGCCTTCTCACCGACCGTGACGCCATAGCGGTGCAGGAACGTTCGTGCCGCGCCCGCGAGCATGATTCCGGGGCGGTCGTTGTCGGTGAACACGATCGGGCGTTCGTGTGCGCCCGTGGCGACGAGGATCTGCTTCGCGCGCACGCGCCACACCCGCTGACGGGACACATGTGCGGGACCGTCGGCACCGAGATGATCGGTCCGGCGTTCCAACGCGAGAACGAAACCGTCGTCGTAGTTTCCGAACGCAGTCGTCCGCTGCAGGTGCAGTACGTCGGGGTACGTGGCAAGTTCGGACACGACCGCGGAAACCCAGTCCATCGCGGGGGCGTCGTCGATGCAGTCGGTGGTGCCGAGAAGTGTTCCGCCCGCTTCGAATTGCTCATCGATCAGCACGACGCGCAATCCTGCTCGCGCGGACACCAGTGCCGCCGACAGGCCGGCGGGCCCAGCTCCGACGATCAGAACATCGGTGTGCTGATGCACGGAGTCGTACTGCGCCGAGTCGGCGATGTCAGCGAGACGGCCCTGGCCCGGGATGCCGCGTGCAACAAGGCCCTCGTACAGTTCGACGGTCGATGCCAGCAACATCGGCTCCGGAAACGGCTCCTCGATCTGGACCAGTCCGCCGGTGTCCTCTGCCCACGCGGCGGTGATACCCCGGGGGCGCCCGATCTTGATGCTCGTGGTGACCCGGTGAATGCCGTTGGCCAGCAACGCTGATGCGAGGGTGTCACCGCGGTATCCGGTGAGTTCGCGTCCTGCGAAGGTGAAACTCAGAAAAGCGGAGCGGTCGATTCGCCCACCACGATCGACCCTGTGTGACGTGTTCACGAGATCGCCGGCCTCTGCTCGTCCGCGCGGTAGAAGCTGTGGAATCTGTAGGTGGCAGTGTCCCGCACAGCGTTGAACCATCGTCGGCATCCTGCACTGTGGCTCCACCGCTCGGCGAACAGCCCCTTGGTGTTGCTGCGGAAGAACACGTAGTGGGCCCAGTCCTCGTCGGAGAGTGTGTCCGGGTCGGCCGGATACGCGACGTGCGCTTGTCCGCCGTAGTGAAATTCGGTTTCCTCGCGCGGTCCGCACCACGGACATTCGATGAGTTGCATGTCTTCGCTCCTTCTCAGTGCGCGACGGCGGCGGCGCCGTGCTCGTCGACGAGGGCACCGGTGACGAATCTGTCGAGGCCGAACGGTGAAATGTACGGGTGCGGCTCGTCGTTCGCTATGGTGTCCGCCAGGCACCAACCGACCCCCGGCGTCGCCTTGAAACCGCCTGTGCCCCAGCCGCAATTGAGGAAGACGTTGTCGTACGGGGTTCGGCCGACGATGGGGGAGGCGTCCGGACAGACATCGACGATGCCACCCCAGGTGCGCAGCAGGTGCGCTCGGGCGAACACCGGGAACAGTTCGACCGCCGCAGCCATCTGACGCTCGATGATGTGGAAGGCACCGCGCTGTCCGTACCCGTTGTACGAGTCCACCCCGGCGCCCATCACGAGTTCACCCTTGTGTGCCTGGGAGACATACACGTGGATTGCGTTGGACATGACCACCGTCGGGTGGACAGGTTCGAGGAGTTCCGAGACGAGTGCCTGCAGTGGATGCGACTGAACAGGGGTCTTGAAGCCGAGCATGTCGGTCAGCGTCGTGGTGTGCCCCGCGGCGCACAGCGCGACCTGGCCGGCGCCGATGTCGCCCCGCGTCGTGCGCACACCGGTCACTGTGTTGCCATCGGTGACGAAACCGGTCACTTCGCAGTTCTGAATGATGTCGATGCCTGCGGCGTCGGCTCGGCGCGCGAACCCCCAAGCGACGTAGTCGTGCTTGGCGATTCCGGCCCGAGGTTGGTACGTGGCGCCGAGGACCGGATACCTGATGTCCTCGGAAATGTTCACCAGCGGACAGAGTTTCTTGACTTCGTCCGGTTCGACCCACTGAGCATCGATACCGTTGAGCTTGTTGGCTTCGACGCGACGGACACTGTCGCGGACATCCTGGAGGCTGTGTGCGAGATTGAGAACGCCGCGCTGACTGAACAGAATGGGGTAGTCGAGGTCCTCTTCGAGTCCCTCCCACAGCTTGAGCGAGTGTTCGTAGATGTTCGCGCTTTCGTCCCACAGATAGTTCGATCGGATCAACGTGGTGTTGCGAGCCATGTTGCCGCCCGCGAGCCACCCCTTCTCGAGCACCGCGACATTGGTGATGCCGTGGTTCTCGGCGAGATAGTGCGCAGTAGCGAGGCCATGGCCGCCACCGCCGACGATGACGACGTCGTAGTTCTTCTTCGGTTCCGGATTTCGCCAGAGGAAGTCCGGGTGCTCGGGCAAATGCGAACCGGGAGGCTGGGGCGCTGCGGCGGTCATGTAACCCCTCCTGGGCGGACAATGAGACCAAACTGATATATCAACTTCCCCGTAGAGTATGGTCAGATCGGAGCGGGGTCAAGACGAGGCGAAGAAGCAGACCTGGGAGATGGCGATGACGAGGGCGACGACCGTTGCGACGACCGACACCGACAAGACGAGCGCCGATCACGCCTACGACATCATTCAGGAACGGCTCGTGTTGCTCGACATCAAGCCCGGCGACCCCATCAACGACGAAAAACTAGGTGCAGACCTCGGCTACGGCAGGACCCCTGTCCGTGAGGCGCTCAAGCGCCTCGAACGGGATCGCCTCGTCGTGGCGTACCCGCGTCGAGGCACGTTCGCCACTGCCGTCGACATGACCGATCTTTCGTCGATCTCCGAGATACGTCGGCACTTGGAACCACTGGCGTCTGGACGTGCCGCTCGCACAGCCACTCCCGACGTTCGTCGCGCCCTGCTGCAGTTGGCCGATGACGTCGCCGCGATCCGTGATGACGAACAGCCGAAAGACGTTTTGCGGAAAGATGTCCAGGTCCACCGCGCGATCTACCATGCTGCAGGCAACGCACATCTCGAGGATATTCTCATCGGCCTCGACGCCCATGCCACGCGTATCTGGTCCCTGTTCATCGACCGCCTTCCGCATATCGCACTGCACGTTCGCGAGCACGAAGCGCTGCTGCGAGCCATCGTCGACGGCGACGGAGAATCCGCGGCGGAACTGACCCTCGCGCACGTCGATGGTTTCGAGACTGCAGTGCGGCGTCTGCTCTGACAGTGCGTCGACCGCACCGCATACAGCCGCCCCGGCACGTCACTGGTCGACAGATGCGGTGAAGAAGCCGCTCCAGTGCGAGCGTAGGAATTCGGCGAGCGACTCCCTGGCCTCGGACGCCGATCTGGTTGTACGCCATGCGACATGACCATCGGGTCGGACGAGAACCGCACCGACGTCACCGACCTCGTACAGTCCGATCAACCGATCACGGTCGGCGCCCGTCGGTGCTTCGGCGGAGACCGGAACCACTCCAGGCCCGGCAGCCGAAAGCTCGGAGACCACCGGTGCCCATTCGTCACCGGCAGAAGTCACCAGCGTCAGCTTGTTCGGATCGAGAGTGTCGTGCGCGTCCACGAGTGTGCCGTCCACCGATAGCACGGCATGCGGAAGCCGGGCACCCGGATAAGTCGTGGGCAGGTAGTCGACCACATCTTCGGCGGGCTTGGCCGACTGCTCCTGTGCAATCAGTGGACTGGTGTAGAGGTAGCCGAACTGCAGGCCGATGGACACGAAGTGTTCCACCTGGAGCGGAATGGCGTCGGCGATCTGTTGCCGCAACCGAGCCGATCCCGAGACCGCTGGGCTGAGTCGGTGTGAGCGGGCCATCTGCTTGCGGGTGGCCGCGGCGGCTAGTGGGGCGACGACACGACCGGAAATCTTGTTCAGGGGCGCGCGGCCCATTGCCTGAGTGGCCTTCGCCAGCATCGTGTTGGTGATGCCCACCTTCTTGCCGATGGCGTCCATCTTGAAATGGTTGTACACACTCTGCTCCGCGAACTTCTCCACCACCGGACGACGCTCGCTCTCGTACGTGTCCAGCAGCGACTCCGACGCGGCACCAGACAGGACGGCGTCGAGCTTCCACGCGACGTTGTGCGCGTCCTGGACGCCCGAGTTGAGTCCGAACCCTCCGGTGTGCGGGAAGCGATGTGCAGCATCGCCGAGCAGCAGGAGTCGACCTTGGCGGAAACGGTCGGCGGTCTGTGACGTCATCACCCAGGTGCCCGTCGATTCCAACTCGAAGTCGTTGCTGCCCAGCACCTTCGGAAGCGTCCTCTGCCAGAACTGGCGGCTGTCCGCGGCGATCTCCTGGTCGGGATGCAGGTACGCCGTCATCAAGATGTATCGATGATCGGCGTGGGCAATGAGCACCCCACACAGCTCGGGTGTGTAGATCCAACTGAGCAACGGGCGAGCATCGTCGGGGAACAGCGTCTTCGATGTGAAGAACGCACTTCCCATGTTCGCCAGAACGGGCCCGGACAACGCGATTCCCGCCGCATCACGGGTCGCACTGTTGGCGCCGTCGCACGCGAGCACGTACTGGCCGCCCTGTACCTCGGTTGCTTCTCCCGCCACCGTGACACGAACACCGTCCGCGGTCGAGTCGACCGACTGCACGCTCACACCGCGACGGAACTCGACCAGCGGCTCGGCCTCGAGTGCATCCCACAACACAGGCATCAGGATGTGCTGGCCGATGTGCGAGACCATGTAGGGACTTTGGCTCTCGACGATGGCTTTGCGTTCGGGATCCGAGAGCAGGTCGATCGAACCGATCACGTCCTCGGCCAGACCGCCGTACCAGCTGATCAGGTTGACGGTCTCGTGCGGCGGCGACATCGCGGCGATCGATTTCGCCAACTCCGGGCTGTACTCGTTCCAGATTTCGAGCGTTCGGGCATTGATCACGTGCGCGGCCGGGTGAAACAGAGGCTTCTCACGACGCAAGAGAACCATGCTCCGAATCCCTCTGCGCGCTAACAGAAGTGCAGCAGTGCTTCCCGCCGGCCCCGCCCCGACGATGACGACGGGTTCGGTCATCGGACCACGGTCCTCTGCGTTCCCAGATCGATGGTGCCGTCGGCGGTGCGGATACTGGCAGTCACAACGTCGTCGACCGACAGGTACTTCGGGTTCTTCACCTGGCGGGCGAAGAAGAACTTCCACTTCAGGGCCGGTGGAATCAGCTCGCCGATCTTCTGCACGATCCTCGGCGGAGCCGAAATGGCGGTACCGATGGGCGTACCAGTCAGCAGTACATCGCCGGCCGTCATGTTCTGGAACCGTGCCAACCTGGTGAGAGCGTCAGCCGGGGGCGTGATCAGATCGTTGCCGATCGTCTGATCCTGGCGCGATTCTCCGTTGACGGCCAGGCTCATGTGTAGCTCGGGAATGCGGCGCAGTTCGTCGTTGTCGAGGAGCACCAACCGCGGCCCGAGCGGGGTGAACGTGGGGTACGACTTGCTCTCGTACACCTGCACTTTGGTCAGTTGGATCTCACGGGCGGATACGTCGTTGGCCACGACCAATCCCGCGACGTAGTTGGACAGCGTGTCGTCGGTGACGGTGGTGCCGATGGGGATGTTCGCTCCGATCACGACCCCCAACTCGATCTCGTAATCGAGCAGAGCCACCTCTGGTGGTTGCCGAATGGGATCGTTGGGCCCGCTGATCGAGGCCGACGATTTGCGGAAGAACGTGGGCTGCAGGGTCTTCGGGTCGGACCCGGCGTCGACGGCATGCGACCGGTAGTTGAGCAGCTGCGCCACCACCCGGCACGGGGCCGTGACGGGCGAGACGAGATCGAGTTCGTCGACACTCGTGCCGGGACCCGACGCGGCAGTGATGGCCTCGCGCTCGGCGAGCAGCTGTCCGGTGGTCTCAGCCGTCGTGTCGATCTCGATCGCGCGGTCGCCATCGAGACGCCACCAACCATCGACCGTGCGGACTACGTTGACAGACATGTGAGTATTTCTCCCCCTTGTGCGATTGCAGACTCGTTCGATTACAGAGTTTTCGGCGTAATGGTCTTCTTGTTGGCGATCACCGGATGCCCGGGCCGAGTTCCTGCTTCCCGCCGACGAAGTTCCTCGTGGGGCACACCGTTGCGTAGCTGGCTGAGCAGGTAGTCGGGGTCGATGTTGACGCCGATCGGGTTCTTCGCGAATTCCTCGGTGAAGAAGAACGCAGCGGTGTTCTCGGCGTCGAAGTTCTCGACCTGGAACTCGAGGCGGATCCCGTCCGGATCCTCGTAGTAGAGCGAGATCGTGGGCCCGTGGTTGATTGACCACACCGGGAGGATGCCCAGACGCTTGAGCCGTACGTAGTTCTCGAGAAGCCGTTCGAGCGAGACGAAGGTCAACGCGATGTGGTCGATCCCGTACGCCTTGCGCCGGAACTTGGCCAAAGGGAAGAGGAACCTCACTGGCGTGGGCACCGCGACGATCGCCAAACGATGTGACTCGTCGTCCCAGGTCAAGAATGTGATCTGCTCGTCCTGATACGCAATCTCGGCACCGAACACCATGCCGTACCACCGCACCATCTCCTCTGTACGGGCGGACTTCACCACCCAGTGAGCGATGTAGTCGGGTCCGACTCGACCCGATCCGCGGCTCTGCTCGTCCTGCGTCGTACTCATCGAACGACCTCTCCTCGGCAACGCTGATGTGACCGACGCTACGACGGGTTTGACTGTTAGTCAAGATATTGATTTAGCAGTCAAACAAGTAGTCGGATGGTGCGCTAGTGTCGGATCGGTGACGACCAACGCATCCCCCGGTGCCGAGCGGTCCCGCCGCGCCCGCCCACGGCGCGATCGTCGTCAGGCCTTGATCGACGCGGCGATCGAGCTACTGGCCGAGGGCAACACCGCCGACATCAGTGCAGCGGCGATCTCGCGTCGAGCAGGGGTGGCCCACGGGTTGCTGTTCTACTACTTCACCGACAAACAAGGCTTGGTGGCAGCAGCCCTGGCCGACGTGCTGACCAAATTGGCCGAATCTCAGGAGCCTGAAGACGGTGAGCTCTCCGCCAGAGCCCGCATCGAAGGTTTCGTGCGCCGCCACATCGAGTTTCTCGAGCGCCATCGCGCCCTGTACATACGCGTCGTCCGCGAAGGCGAACTCGGCGATTCTCTCGTCGAGGATGCCGTCCGAGAAGCCCGTGCCGACGGCGCACGGCAGGTCGCGGCATTGGCAGGTCTCCAGGATCCCTTGTCCCCGCTGCAAGGTGCGGCAATCTCGGGCTGGACCGGATTCCTCGATCGGACGGCAGATGCGTACTTCGATACTCCCGGCCTCGAACTCGACGAAGTGATCGAGCTGGCGGTGGACACCTTCGAAGCGGTCGTCGATGCATCGACACCTCGGAACCGCCTCTGACGTGGCGAAACAGGCGTATTGTCAGATTTCCTGCCGAAAGGAAGTCGACCATGTTGCCTGTGCGTTCCGTGAACCGTTGCGAAGCAGGACATTCGGCAAAATTCCGTTCCCGTTCCCGTTCGCGGTTGTTCGTTTCTGCCTTCATGTCCGGCGTGCTGGTGCTCGCTGCGTGTGGATCGGGCGACTCGACGACATCAGGGGATTTGCCCGACGACACACTCGCAGTGGTGAACTCTGCGCCTTTCGCTCACGGATCGTGGCACTGGAACGCCGTCGAGCTCGGCAGCGGCGACACCCTTTATGCGAGCAACGAGAACACGCTCAACTTTCTCGGCTCTACGACCAAACTGTTCAGCACAGGTACGTATCTCGACGAATTCGGCGCGGATTCGACGCTCGAAACACCGGTCTATTCCGTCGGCGCGCGCGAGGGCTCTACTCTCACGGGCGACCTGGTGCTCGTCGGCGCCGGCGACTTCATCTTGGGCAGTCGGGGTGTGCTCGACGGGGACTTGCAGTACGTCGATCCCGATGACCACATCTATGCCTACGCGATCCCGACCTCGAGGCCGGTCGAAGCCGATCCACTCGCCGGACTCGACAAGCTGGCCAAGGACGTTGTCGCAAAGGGGATCACATCCATCGAAGGCGATGTGCTCGTCGACGACAGGCTGTGGGATCCGTTCGAAACCAAAGAAGGCGTCGTGACCTCGATCATGGTCAACGACAACCTGCTCGACATTGTGGTCGATCCTGGCACGAATGCGGGCGATCCGATCGCCATGACCACGCGCCCACAGACCGGTTTCTACGAGGTGGTCAACGAGGCTGTGACCAGCGCGGCCGGGAGCGCATCCACGGCGACGGCCACACTCGGAGCCGGAAACCGCGTCGTGGTGAGCGGCAACGTACCCGTCGACTCCAAGCAACTCGATTTGACCGTCTTCGCTCCCGACCCCGCGACCTACGCCCGAGCGCTGTTCATCGAGGCGCTCCGACGCGCGGGCGTCACGATCGACACCCCACTGGACAACGCCACCGGCACGCTTCCTGCCGACTCCGCGTACACCGACGCAAGCAAAGTCGCCTCGCTCGTATCCCCGCCCACCAGCATCCTCACCAAACTCGTCCTGAAGATCAGCCATAACAGGGGAGCGGAGACACTGCTCTGCCTGCTTGCAGTCAAGGCAGGATCCCGCGAATGCGAAGACGGTCTGACGACGGTGATCGACAAGTTCGCACCGGCCGGCATCGACCCGGGCACGGTGGAGATCTACGACGGCGAAGGGTCCGACCCGGCTTCGGCCACCCCGTCGGCGATGGTTCGCTGGCTCACCTGGATCCACGACCAGCCGTGGGGCGACAAGCTGAAAGAAGGGCTCCCCGACATCAACCACGACGGGAAGATCCTGGTCAAGAGTGGATTGAGCGCGCGTCCCGATGTCGGAGCGATGCAGTCCATGTTCGTCGCCGCCGGGCAGGCCGGGTACATGACGACGGCGAGTGGGAAGGAATTGGTTGTCGCGTTCTACGCGCTCAACGGCGTATACACGACGTTCGCCGACGGGTTGGCTTCCTTCCCCCCGACTGCAAAGGTCCTTACCCAGATTCAGCTCGATAATTGATCGCCTGTAGCCGCGACCGGGCGCTGTCGGAGGAAGCGACGGCTGCGATCGTTCGCGCTTCGTCCTCGAGGTGCTCTGCGTAGCTCCGTCCGAAGGACGCACGCACTAGGCGCCGAGTCTGTCCGCCTGCCGGAAACGCCGACTGTGCAAGTACTTCCGCCAGTTCGTTCGCACGGGACTCGACGTCGTCATCGTCGACGAGATCGGAGATCAAACCCCAGTCGAGGGCTTCGGCTCCCGAGACCACGTGTGCGGCGAGGAGCATCTGCATCGCGCGACGCAATCCGACCACGCGGGGGAGCAGTGTCGAGACTCCGCAATCTGGGGACAAGCCGACCGCCGAATAGGCGGCGGCGAATTTGCTCGACGGCCCAGCCACCACGAAGTCCGCAGCCAACACCAGTCCGAGCCCGGCTCCGGCAGCCGAACCGCGAACAGCTGCAACGACAGTGATCGGTAGCGAGTCGAGCTTCACAAGAGCGCGATGCACTGTGCCGGCGAGGTCAGCCAAGAAAGCGGGAGTGTCCGGTGCCGCGGCCATTCGTTTGACGTCCCCGCCGGCACAGAAGTTCTTCCCGTCCCCAGACAGGACGAGCACGCGGGCGTCGGGTTCTGCTGCAATGGCATCGACTGCAGATTCCAAGGCCGAGGCAAGTTCAGGGTCGAGAGCGTTCGACGCGTCGGGCCGGTTCAGATGTATTCTCGCGATTCCGTTCGCGCCGAAACTGCATCGGATCAAGTCCATGGCCGCGGTCATCGGGGCGCCATCCGAATAGCGCCGTCGAGACGAATGACCTCCCCGTTGAGCATGGGATTCTCGACGATGTGGCGTACCAGGGCGCCGAATTCGGCGGGATCTCCGAGGCGTGACGGGTGCGGAACCTGTGCACCGAGCGACGCTTTCGCGTCCTCGGGCAGTGTTGCGAGCAACGGCGTGGCGAAAATTCCTGGTGCGATCGTCGCTACCCGAATCTGATGTCGGGCGAGTTCGCGGGCGATGGGCAGCGCCATCGAGACGATGCCACCCTTCGATGCCGCGTAGGCCGGTTGTCCGATCTGCCCGTCGAACGCCGCGACGGATGCGGTGTTCACGACGACGCCGCGCTCACCGTCCACGCTGTCGGTCGCTGCGATCCGCTCGGACGCAAGTCTGATCACGTTGAACGTTCCGAACAGGTTGATGCGGACGATACGCTCGAAGTCCTCCATCGGGAGCGGGCCGTTCTTGCCGAGCACCTTTCCGGGAGGGCCCACGCCCGCACAGTTCACGACGACGCGCAGCGGCCCGCGCTCGGCCAGGGCGTCGAGTGCACCGGTGACGTCTTCGGTGGATGTGACGTCTCCGGGTAGGAACGTCACCGACCCCGAGTGTTCATCTTGGACGGATGGTCCGGGGGAACCCGGCAGATCCAGGATTCCGACGTATACTCCTGCATCGATCAAAGCCTGCGTCGTTGCGAGGCCCAGGCCGGATGCTCCGCCGGTGACCAGTGCAACGATAGTGTCGATCTTCATGTTCCTGCTTCCTGTCGTTGATGCCGGTAGCCGAGAACGGCAGTGATACGTGAATCAGCGTGGGTCGACGAAAATGTCGTAGTCGAGTGGTTCGGTTCCGCCATAGGGAGTGAGGTCGGTGATTCCGGCTTCGGTGAGGACGTCGACGTCGACCAGGGTGCGGCCGGTGCGATAGCCCGGTGTGTGCGAGAGCACGGCAGCTGCCGCGTCGGCCATGACCTGGGGGCTGCGCGCATGTGCGGTCGCTTCTTCGCCGCCGAGGAGGTTCTTGACTGCGGCGGTGGCGATGGTGGTTTCGGGCCACAGGCAGTTGCTGGCGATGCCTGCGTCTTTGAATTCTGCGGCGAATCCCAACGCGAGCAGTGTCATTCCGTATTTTCCGAGTGTGTATCCGGGGTGTTTTCCGAGCCAGTTCTCGGACATGTTCAGTGGTGGCGACAGCGTCAGGATGTGACCTGACGCGGACTTCTTCAGGTGCGGCAGGCACGCTTGGGTGAGTGCGAAGGTGCCACGGACGTTGACCTGCTGGATGAGGTCGAACCGCTTGAGCGGTAGGTCTTCGGTGCCGGAGAGGTTGAGGACGCTTGCATTGTTGATGCAAATGTCGATGCCGCCGAAGGTCTCGGCTGCTGTGCGTGCGGCACGTGCGACATCCTCGTCATTGCGGACGTCGCCGACGACACCGACGGCCTGACCGCCCGCAGCTTCGATCTCGGCGACCGCAGTGTGAATGGTGCCGGGTAGTCGAGGGTCGGGGTTGTCGGTCTTCGCCAACAGCACCAGGTTCGCGCCTCCACGTGCCAGTTCGGTTGCGATCGCGAGACCGATGCCGCGGCTGCCGCCTGACATGACTGCGGTGATTCCGTCGAATCGGGTGTTGCTCATGGTGTTTCCTTCGTCAGAGTCGTTCGATGATGGTGGCGTTGGCCATGCCGCCGCCCTCGCACATGGTTTGCAGTCCGTAGCGGCCTCCGGTGGCTTCGAGGTAGGTGAGCATCGACGCCAGCAGTCGCCCGCCCGAGGCGCCCAGGGGGTGGCCGAGCGCGATCGCGCCGCCCGCTGGGTTCAGCCTGTCGGGGTCGGTATCGAAGTGGCTCTGCCACATCAGCGGTACCGGTGCGAAGGCTTCGTTGACCTCGTATGTGTCGATGTCCTCGAGTCGCAGTCCGGAGCGTGCGAGGATCTTCTCGGTCGCCGGGATCGGGCCGGTCAGCATCAGGAGCGGATCGCTGCCGGCGATGGCGAAGCTGTGGAAGCGGGCGCGCGGGGTAAGCCCGAGTGCTGCTGCGGTGTGCTCGCTCATGATCAGTGCTGCTGACGCGCCATCGGTCAGCGGCGAGGAGTTGCCGGCGGTGATGGACCAGTCGATTTCCGGAAACCGGGCGGACATGGCCTGGGACTGGAATACGGGTGTGAGGGCGGCGAGGGAGTCGGGTGTCGTTGCTGGGCGTACGGTCTCGTCCACGCTGACCAGGCCGGTGGGCGTGTGGACCGCCGCGATCTGATCGAACTGCAGACGTTCGGCGGCAGCTGCGGCGAGTCGGTGCGAACGCGCTGCGTAGGCGTCGAGTTGTTCACGATCGAACTTCCAGCGAGCTGCGATGAGTTCTGCGCCTATTCCCTGGGATACGAGGCCGTCGGGGTAGCGGGCAGCGAGGGGTCCGATGGAGGGGTCCTTGTCACCGACGTTGGAGAACATCGGGGCGCGGGACATCGATTCGACTCCGCATGCAATCGCGATGTCGTACATCCCTGAGGCGATTCCTTGTGCGGCGAAGGCGGCGGCCTGCTGGCTCGATCCGCATTGGCGATCGATTGTCGTTGCGGGTACGGAGTCGGGGAACCCCGCTGCCAGTACTGCGGTGCGTCCGATGTTGACGGCTTGTTCACCAGATTGGGTGACGCAGCCGGTGATGACGTCGTCGATCCGTGCTGGATCCAGGTCGTGTTTGTCGACGAGTGTGCGGAGCAAGTCCGCGAGCAGTGTCGCGGGGTGGATTTCGGAGAGGGCGCCGCCTGGCTTGCCCTTGCCCGAGGGTGTTCGGATGACGTCGATGATGACTGCGGTACTCACAACATGCTCCTTGTTCGTTCGATTCTTCGCTTGGCACCGGCATTGTGAGAACTAGCCGGGACTACTCGAAGTGGTTACTGCGATTGCTTCTCGAGTTCGGCTTTGGCGATGGTGCGCAGGTGGACTTCGTCGGGTCCGTCGAAGATGCGCATGGCGCGGTGCCAGCCGTACATCGCGGCGAGGGGTACGTCGTCGCTCATTCCGGCGCCGCCGTGTACTTGGATGGCGCGGTCGATGACGTCGAGTGCAACGCGCGGTACCGATACTTTCGCTGCTGACACGTAGGGTGCGGCTGCCTTGTTGCCGTGTTCGTCGGTGATTTTCGAGGCGTACTGGCAGAGCAAGCGTGCTTGGTCGATAGCGATGCGTGACTCCGCGATCTGGGCTTTGATCACGCCTTGTTCGACGAGTGCCGAACCGAATGCCACTCGAGACTGCGCACGCGAGACCATCAGTGCGAGTGCACGTTCGGCAGCGCCGAGGGCTCGCATGCAGTGATGGATGCGGCCCGGGCCCAGGCGGGCCTGGGCGATGGCGAAGCCTGCGCCTTCTTCACCGAGGATGTTGCTCACCGGGACGCGGACGTTGTCGTAGACGACTTCGCAGTGGCCGTGTTGATCGTATCGGCCGAAGACTGGAACGTCGCGGACGATGGTGACCCCGGGGCTATCGATCGGTACCAGCACCATCGATTGCTGGCGGTGGGACACGGCGTCGGGATCGGTTTTGCCCATGACGATCAGGAGGGTGCAGCGCGGATCGGATGCGCCACTGGTCCACCATTTGCGGCCGTTGATTACGTAGTCGCCGCCCTCACGGTGGATGCGGGTTTGGATGTTGGTGGCATCGGAGCTGGCGACGTCGAGTTCGGTCATCGAGAACGCCGAGCGGATCTGGCCGTCTTTCAACGGCTCGAGCCAGCGGGTCTGTTGTTCCAGCGTTCCGAACAGGTGCAGCAGTTCCATGTTGCCGGTGTCGGGGGCTTGCCCGTTGGTTGCTTCGGGTGCCAGATGCAAACTCCATCCAGTGATTTCGGCGAGGCCGGCGTAGTCGAGTTGGCTGATTCCAGAGTAGGCGGGGAGGAACAGATTCCACAGCCCGCGCGCTCGTGCTTCGTTCTTGAGCGCCTCGACTACGGGGGGTAGCGTGCTGTCGCCTGGACCCGCTGCTGCGCGGTAGCTTTCGTACTCGTGTTCGGCGGGGAAGACGTGGGAATGCATGAAGTCGACGAGCGTGGCGCGTAGTTCGAGCGCTTTCGCCGAGGGTCTGAGGTCGAGCGAAGCTACGTCGACGACGGCAGGCATGGCCGATGTGTTCAGGGCGTGTGTCATAGGTTTCTTCCTGGTGTATCAGCCGGTGAGGCCGGGCACGTGCGATGCGGAGGCGCGTTCGAGAGCGCGACCGAGGAGTGGTTCGACCATGTCGCCGACGTCGGCGAAGTCCTTGCCCTGGGTGTGTCCCTGTGCGTGTCGTGCGTGGATGCCCTGGAGAATCACCGCTATTTTGAAATCGGCGAAGACGAGGTACCAGTCGATGTTCGGTACGTCGATGCCGCGGGTGGTCAGATAGCGCTGTACCAGCTCGTCGCGGGTCGGAAAGCCGGGCAGAGCTGTGGCGCCTGCGGTGATGGGGTTGAAGAATTCGTCCTCGTGATCCCAGAAGGAGCACAGGATGCCGAGGTCGGTGACGGTGTCGCCGAGGGTCGACATCTCCCAGTCGAGTACGCCGAGAATGCAGGTGGGATCGGAGGCGTCGACCATCATGTTGTCGATCTTGAAGTCTCCGTGCACGATTCCCGGATAGCTTCGTGTCGGTAGGGATGCAGTGAGGCGGCGGTGCAGCTCGGCCACTTCGGGTCGCTCGCTGGTGGCCGATGCGTCCCACTGCCGCTGCCAGCGGTGGAGCTGGCGGGTGAGGAAGCCATCGGGGTTCCCCCACTCGCTCAGTCCTACTTCTGCCGGATCGATGGAATGCAGATCTGCGAGGGTTGTCATCATCGAGTCGGCGAGACCGGCGCGTTGGGTTCGGGTGAGCTGGGCTGTGTCGTGTCGGGTGCGCAAAGTGGTTCCGTGAAGTTTGTCCATGACGTAGAACGGTGCGCCGATGACGTTCGGGTCCTGACACAGTCCGGTGGTTCGGGGGACCGGTACCGACGTCCCGGCGAGTGATGACAATGCGCGGTACTCGCGGCCCATGTCGTGGGCGGTAGGGAGAACGTGTCCGTGGGGTGGGCGTCGTAGGATCCAGAAGTTGGAACCGTCGGTGAGCTCGTAGGTCGGGTTCGAGCGTCCACCTGCGATGAGGCGAGCGGTCAATGCGCCTACGGCACAGGTGGTCTCGACTGTGTCGAGCCATTCGCGCACACGCACGCAATCGAGTCCATCCACTGTGGTGGCATTCATACTTCACATCCTTTGCTTCGATGTCGCAGATGGCGGACCGTCGCCATTTCGGCGGTTCACACGTGTGGTCGCACGCAGAAACAGTCGGCGTCAGCGCATCCGCGCTAAGCGGCGACACGGTGTCCGACTTCGTCGAGACACGTTCGGATTTGGACCGGTCAGGAGTCAGAACTCGACTTCGAGGTGATCGCTGATCGGCGTAGCCTGGCACGCCAGAATGTACCCGTCCTCGACATCCTCGGCAGAGAGTGCGGTGACGATGCCGGGTTCGACAGTGCCCGATCGCAATGTGCATGCGCACGAGCCACATTCGCCCTCACGGCAGGAATACGGCGCATCGATCCCCGCGGTGAGCAAAGCATCGATCAGCGTGGATTCGGCCGGCCAGTCCACAGAATGTACTTCGCCGTCCAATTCGACCGACACCGTCGACGACTTCCTGGACGTCGGTGATTCGAGTGACAAAACGAACGGGTCACCGGACAGCGACACGAATTGTTCTATGTGTACATGTTTGTTCGGCAAATTCAGTTGGTGCAAGGTCGATTCCACTGCAGACATGAACGGCCCGGGTCCGCAAATGTACGCGTGTCGGTCGGTGAAGCTCGACGCGTAGTCCCGCAACTGCTCTGCCGAGGGGATGCCGCGATCGGACTCGAGCCAATGTTCGATGCTGAAACGACCACTGTGGCGGGCCTGGAGGTTCGACAGTTCCTCGTCGAATATGACTGATTCGCGATCCCGGTTGGCGTAGAACAGTGCCACGTCGACATTCGAGGCAGCCAGCGCCGACTTCAGGATCGAGATGACAGGAGTGATTCCGCTGCCGCCCGCGAACAGTACGAGATCGTGGTCGAAGGTTGCCGCCGTGAACGTGCCGGTCGGCGGCAGGACCCGGAGCTTGAGTCCGGGCTTGGCGTTGTCGCACAGCCAATTCGATGCATATCCCTCGCGCGTGCGCTTGACGGTGACTTTCAGCTTCGTCTCCGTAGCGGGTGAGCTCGCAAGCGAGTAGCAGCGAGCGACGTACTCGGTCTGCTCGCTCGGTATCCGCAAGGTGAGGAATTGTCCGGGCGTGTAGGTGAAGTCCGTGTCGAACACGATCGAGATGGCATCGGCGGTCTCCTGCACGACGTCGTGAATCTCGACTTCCACGCCCAGGACCCGCGGTTCGACGACAGTCATTCCGCACCTGCCTTCAGCGGAAGAGATCGATGCCATACCTCGCCGAGTATCTTGCCGAGTTCGTCGATTCGCTCACGCTTCGGTGTACTGGTGGGAAGTCCGATGTGGACGTAGGCCAACTGCTCGGTCATGCAGCCGAGTGTCTCGGCGAGCAGTTCGAAATTCTGGTTCTCGACGACACCAGCTTCTGCCAGCCTCTCGAGCCACCGCCTCGTTCGTGCGACATAGTCCGACCGCAGGTTCAGCCACAGCTGCTGGAATCCCTCGTTCGCACTCGCCGCACCGGCTTCACGCAGCAATCGCAGCATGTGTCGGTGGCGTGCATAGGTCTGCAAGTAGGTCGTGTTGACCTCGATGAGCGAGACAAGCTCGCCATGTGCGCGGTCGGGTCGGCCCCGCGAGTTCGACAGTTCTTCCAAAGCCGGTCGTAGGGCCGCGAGGAACACGTCGTCCAGTCCGGTGAAGTGACGGTAGAAGTTGCCCTGTGCAGTGTCGGCTCGGTGAGTGATGTCGGAGATCCGAGTCCGGGTGTACCCGTATTCGGTGAAGCATTCGGTCGCGGCTGCGATGATCTTGTCGCGTGTCTGCTCACCGCGGCGGTTCGCTCGTTTCGGAAGCGCGGCGTTGTTCTCGACCAGCCCGGCGCGCGTGAACTCGGCATCGATTCCCGTGGTATCCACATTTTCGGTCATGTCGGTCAGGCGCTTTCGAGTGGACGGCGGGTTACCGACGCCAGATGGTGGTCGGCGGGGAGCGGATCCGGCAGCCACGTCAACAGCTCCGTCAGGGCCGCGTGCGTCTGGGTGCCTGCTTCGAGTACGTTCCCCTCGTAGATCTTCCCGGACGCACCGTCGACTGTGATCGTCCGCCCCTGCAATGCCGCAACGGTTCCCGGTCCACAGCCGACGACGCACGATAGTCCGATCTCGCGGCAGACGAGCGCTGCGTGAGATGTCGAGCCGCCGACTTCGGTGACGACAGCGACGGATTCGAACATTGCCGGTACGTCGTCGGGTGCGGTCGAGGGACGAACCAACACAACCGATACGCCTTCGGCGGCGAGGTTCTGGGCTTCCTCGGTGTCGGTGACCGCTACACCCGTTGCCGTGCCCGGGCTCGCACCGTTTCCCTGTGCGACCACAGGTGCTCCCGCTGCGATCCCATCGTTGTCTTCGAGTGACCGAACGTGTTCGGTCGTGATCCGTGCCAGGGCTTCGGGTCGAGAAATCACGCCGGCGTGGACCAGATCGACCGCGACCTGTACTGCAGCGGCAGCAGATCGTTTCCCCTTACGGCACTGTAGGACGTAGAGGACGTCACCTTCGATGGTGAACTCGATGTCGACGAGGTCGCGGTGATCCTTCTCCAGCACAGATGCAATCCGCTCGAGCTCGGCGAAGTGGTGCGGCATAGCCTCGCGCAGATGGCTCAGTGGTGACGGTGTCCGTTCACCGGACACCACGTCTTCACCTTGCGCTTGCGCGAGCCACTCGCCGAACAGGACGTTTTCGCCCGAGCTCGGGTTGCGGCTGAACAACACACCGGTACCGGAGCGTTCGTCGCGGTTGCCGAACACCATGGCCTGAATGGTCACTGCGGTTCCCTTGCCTGCACCGAGTCCATGGCGAGAGCGATATGCCGCGACACGCTCGTTGTTCCACGAGTCGAAGACCGCACCGATTGCGTTCCGCAATTGTTCGTACGGGTCGGCGGGAACCGGGCCGACGATGGAGGTGTAGCTCTCACGGAACCGGGTCCATGTGTTCTGCGCCCAGGCTTCGTCCCCGGTGGCGGCGCCGAGTTCGTCGCGGAGCGACTCCGTGAGACCGAGATTGAGAACGGTGTCCATCATCCCCGGCATGCTCTGCGCCGCACCGGACCGCACGGACACGAGTAGCGGGAACGGCCCGACGCCGAACGTGCGGCCAGTTTCGTGTTCGAGGCGCGAGAGGTGCTCGAGCACCTCGGTCCACAGATCGTCGGTCAACGAGCCGTTGTTCTCGTGATACTGCGCGCACAGAGGAGTTGTCAGCGCGAATGCCGGCGGCACACGGAGACCCAGGGCACGCATCTTGTTGACGCTGTACGCCTTACCGCCGAGCAGCTCGCGGCTCCCGGGTTCGGTGCCGTTCAGGTCGACTATCGTCGGAAGGCTCATGGAACGAGTCCTTTCTCGAGGTGAAGGGGATTCGGGATCAGCGCGGCTCGGGTGGCGAACAGTCCACCTTCGACGGGAACGTCGATACCGTTGGTCCAGGAGGCGTCGGGGGAGAGGAAAAATTCGACTACCGCAGCGATTTCGTCGGCGGTTCCGTGCCTTCCGACTGCAGCTGCCGATCTATCGATCGACGCGGCGCCCATGCTTGTCGTGAAGTCGGTCAGAATCGGTGTTTCGGTCGGGCCGGGGCTGACGGATACGACGCCGATACCCCGTGGGATCAGGAATGCAGCCAACGACGATGTCCATTCGAGCACAGCTCGTTTGGAAGTGTCGTAGGCAGCGGGTCCGCCGAGGGGGTGTGCGGCGAGCCACGCATCGAGATCAGCACGATCGGCTACTTCGAGCAGGCTCGCAATATCCGGCAGTTCGAGCGTATTCCGGTGTGCGGCCACGGACGCGACGTTGACGATACGGCCGCCTCGGGACATGGCGTCGAGGCATCGTGTAGTCAGTAGCCTCATGCCGAGTGTGTTGACCGCGAGCACGAGTTCCGGGGGCGCAGTTCCAGGTACACCTGCGACGTTGGCGAGCATGTCGATCTGTGGTGGGAGTTCCAGCGACGCGATCTGCGCGGAATTCGACAGATCGCACAGGACGGTGGGCGCCTCGGGCTCGGGGCACCGGTTGCGGTCCACGGCCCATACTTCGACGCCCGCCTGTAGCGCTCGGCGGACCAGAGCCAATCCGATGCCAGAGGCCGCGCCCGTGACGACGAGCGTCATGCCATCACCGCCGTCACGTCGGTGAATTCGCCCAACCCGAGGGCGCCGAGTTCACGTCCGTAGCCGGATTGTTTGACGCCGCCGAACGGAACCGATGGGCGTTCCCTGGTGCGGATGCCGTTCACTTTCACCTGCCCCACATGTAGTTTCGAGGCAACAACCTTCGCCGTGTCTCGATCACCGGACCAGACCTCCGCCGACAGGCCGAAGTCGCTGTCGTTGGCAATGCGCACGGCGTCGTCGATGTCCCGGTAGGTCTGAAGTACGACGACGGGGCCGAAGATCTCCTCGCGTACAGCGCGCGTGGTCGCGGGCAGATCGGCGACGACGGTCGGAGCCATGAAGCAACCGCTTTCCGGTTTGCCGGTACCGACGACCAAGCGTCCGCCGTCGGCGAGCGCTGATTGCGCGTAGTCGACGACGCGGTCGAGTTGCCGCTTCGATGCCAACGGACCGTGCGTCGTCGCGGGGTCGGAAGGATCGCCGAGAACGAGCGTGGCGGCGACGGCGGCGATTCGTTGTTCGATCTCGCCTGCCGACTGCACGGGTATCACCATGCGCGTCGGTGCATTGCACGCCTGGCCCGAGTTGACGAGCGCACTGCCGAGGGCGCCTGCGATGGCAACGTCGAGGTCGGCGTCGGGCAGGATCACTGCCGGTGATTTGCCCCCGAGTTCCAGCGTCGTGCGCGCGAGTGTGCCAGCTGCGAGTGCGGCGACGGCGCGTCCTGCACCGACACTTCCGGTGAACGACACGTGCGCGATCCCGGGGTGAGCGGCCAAGGCGGATCCGGTGACTTCGCCCGTTCCCTGGACCACGTTGAACGCGCCTCGGGGGAGTCCGGCGTCGAGGAAGATCTGCGCAATGGCCACGGCGTCGAACGGGGTGGCCTCGGATGGCTTGAGTACGACGGTGCAGCCGGCTCCCAGTGCCGCTGAAACTTTTGCGACGATCTGGTGCACCGGCATGTTCCACGGTGTGATGGCAGCGACGACTCCGCTGGCGCGGCGCTGCAGTTGCGCGCCGTCGATGTCCTCGATCCAGGGGAACGATCGCGCGGTGCCGGCTGCGGCCCGCAGTACCGACGCGGGAAGCTGCGACTGCGTCACCGTGGCGAGCCTGATGGGCATGCCCATCTCGCGGGTAACGGTCGACGCAACCTCGGCGGATCGTCGGTCGAGCAGGTCAGCGGCGCGTTCGAGGACTCCGGCGCGTTCGTCCACTGGGGTGCGCGACCATTCCTCGAACGTTCGGGATGCGGCACGGACGGCGAGATCGACTGTCTGTGCGCCGCATTCGTGCGTGGATCCAATGGATTCCCCGGTGAACGGATCGATGACCGTGATGCTCTCGCCGACCTGTGACGGGGTCCCGTCTATGAGGGATGCTGCCTGCTCAGCCATCGATGCGTGTCACTTCCACCGGGAGGGTCTTGATACCTCGGAAGAAATTGCTTCGAAGTCGGCTCACGTCACCGGTGACCTCCATGCGTAGTCCGTGTTCGACGATTCGTGTGAAGAACAGTTTCGCTTCGAGCCGTGCGAGGTTGGCGCCGAGGCACGCGTGTGCGCCCCAGCCGAACCCGAGGTGCTCGTTGGGGAATCGGTCTCCGCGGAATTCCTGTGGATGCTCGAACACTCGGTCGTCACGATTTGCAGAACAGAACCACATGACGACCTTGTCGCCTTTGCGGATCGTCTTACCGTGCATCTCGATATCTCGAGTGGCGGTCCGCCGCATGGAAAGGACAGGCGAGGTCATACGCACCATTTCTTCGACGACAACTCGAATCTTGCCTGGATTCTCGCGCATGTACTGCCACCACTGCGGATTCTCGTGCAGCAACTGGACACCGCCGGAAAGCAGATTGCGGGTAGTTTCGTTGCCGGCCACCATGAGGATCAGGTAATAGGCGTCGAGATAGCCGCGCGCGAGGGGCTGTCCGTCGAGTTCGGCAGCAGTCAAGACGCTGATCAAATCGTCGGCCGGGCACTTCTTGCGCAGTTCCTCGAGTTCACGGAAGTAGCCGAATACCTCGTCGCGGGCTTTCACCGCGGTCTCCGGTCCTTCGGAGTAGTCGGGATCCTCGCTGGCCATTTGATTGGTCCACCTCAGCAGATTCGGGCAGTCCTCGAGCGGAGCACCGAGAAGGCGCCCGATCATCACCAGCGGAAGTTGGGAAGTGATGGACGCGACCAGGTCGACGGTTCCCGCATCGATTGCGTCGTCGAGCAGTGAATCGATCACCGCCGCGATATCCTTCTCGAGAGACTTGATTTTCACCGGGCGCACATGCGGGGTGACGATGCCGCGGAGAGGGCCGTGCTCGGGTGGATCGACATGGTGGATGCTGCGTGCGCCTTCACCCTCTGCGCGTCTGCTGGCGATCTGGGTTCCCTCGGTGACCGAGAAGTCCTCGAATGTGGACGCAACCGTCTTGACGTCCTCGTAGCGGGTGACCGACCAGAATCCAGGACCGTTTGCCTCCTCGTTCCAGTGCAGCGGATCTGCGTCGCGAAGGTGGGAAAAGATCTGGTGGTCGGACCCCTCCGCGAACGGACGAAGGTCCATCAGGTCGACGTCCTCGGTGATCGTCATCGTGTCCTCCCTACAATTCTGGTTTGCGACTCGGGTTTCACTAAACCACACTTTCTCGGTGG
>NZ_LVCV01000070.1 GCF_001647195.1 Rhodococcus sp. EPR-157
ACCCACCGAGCATTGCCCGAGATCGACCCGATGCTCTGGCCTACGTGATGGCGGCGTCGGGTGAGACGCTGACGTACGGCGAGCTGGACGCGCGGTCGAACCAGCTCGCCCACCGATGGCGCGAACACGGCGTGAGCTATGGCGAGACCGTCGTGATTGCGATGGAGAACAACATCGACTGGCCTGTTGTCGTCGCAGCGGGCATGCGGACCGGCCTCTACGTCACTCCGGTCAATTGGCATCTCCAGTCCGCGGAGCTCTCCGCGCTGATCGCGGAATCCAGGCCCGCAGTGGTCGTGACGAGCTCCGCGTTGGCCGCTACGGTGGCGGACGCGCTCGATTCCGTCGGGCATCGAGCTCTCCTGCAGTGTGTGGACCGCGGCGTCGAGGGCTTCGACTATCTTGGTGGAGCGTTGGCGGGGCGGCCGACCACCCCGGTGTCGGACGAGCAACTCGGTGCTCGGGTGTTGTTCAGCGGCGGAACCACAGGTCGTCCCAAGGCGTTCCGGCAAGCCCTGCTCGGTGTGCATCCCGAGGATGCACCGCCGCGTCACGCCGGCCTCGTCGACAAGCTCGGGATCGATGCCGACGCTGTGCTGCTCTCGCCCGCCCCGAATTATCACGCAGCGCCCTTCACCTTTCAGCTCATCACGCTCGCCGCAGGCGGGACCATCGTGTGCATGGAGAAGTTCGACGCGGAAGCAGCGCTGGCGTCCATCGAGAAGTACCGGGTGACGCATTCGCAGTGGGTGCCGACGATGCTGGTGCGGCTGCTGAACGTCGCAGACCGTGAGCGCTTCCACATGCCGTCACATCGGGTGGCCTTCACCTCCGGGGCGCCGTGCGCTGTCGACATCAAGACCGAGATCGACCGATGGTGGGGGCCGATCCTGCACGAGTACTACGGAGCTTCGGAAGGCTATGGGCACACCTACATCGCCCCCGAAGATGCGCGAACGCATCCAGGTTCAGTGGGCCGCCCACTGGGGGCGACGACAGTGCACATCACCGATGGCGAAGGAGTCGAGTTGCGCGCACACCAGGTTGGAACTGTGTGGTTCGAACCGAAAGCGGCCCAAAGCTACTCCAACACTACCGATGCGGCCGACGCGCGCGGCTGGAAGCAGATGGGCGACCTTGGATATCTCGACGAGGACGGGTTCCTTTACCTCGTCGGACGAGCGGGGTTCATGATCATCTCGGGCGGAGTCAACATCTATCCGGACGAAATCGAAGCTGTTCTCGTCTCACACCCCTACGTGCTCGACGCTGCCGTGATCGGGGTTCCCGACGCCGAGTTCGGCGAACGGGTCAAGGCCGTCGTCGAGCTGCGGGACACAGTCGAACTGGGTGACACCTCCGTACTGGAAGCCGATCTGGTCCAGTTCTGCCGTGACCGCCTGGCGCACTTCAAAGCTCCGCGCATCGTCGAGTTCACCACTCGGCTACCGCGGCTGCCCACCGGCAAATTGAACAAGCGCGCTCTTGCGGCCGAATTCGCACACACAGGAGGACAGTCATGACAACCACTGCGCAAGAATCATTTTCGATTCTGCATTCGATCCGGATCAAAGGTCTGGCGACCGATCCGGTGCTGGCAGCCATGGTCGGTCTCACGCCGGAGGAGTTGTCCGCTCGGCTCGAGCCGCTCGTCGCGGACCATCTCGTCGTGCGGAGGGAGGGTCGGATGAGTGGGACGATGCTGACGCCCGTCGGTAAGGAGACGCATGCGGAGATGCTCGCCGCGGTGCAGCCGGGACCGGCCGTCGGCGAGTTCTACGATGCCTTCCTCCCCTTGAACAGACGTTTCAAGAAGATCTGCAACGGCTGGCAGATGCGGGACGAATCGACGCCGAACGACCACACCGACGAGGCCTACGACGCCGAAGTGATCGAGGATCTAGCGGTCGTGCACGGTGAGATCGTCGAAGCGCTGACACCTTTGGGCGCCGAGGACTCACGGATGGCGCTGTACGGGCCTCGGCTGACGGCGGCGTTGGAGCGGATCAGGGGCGGCGACCGGGGCGCGTTCGCCAGGCCGATGTACGACAGCTACCACGACATCTGGATGGAATTGCACCAGGATTTGCTCATGGTCTCGGGTCGTGAGCGCGGGGAGCACGACGAGTAGGAGTGGCTTCGCCGCCTGTGGCGCCGGAGCGCCTCCGTCGCCAGTGGCGCGGTTACGTGTCCTCCCGGGCACTCAACCGCGCCACTGCGCCGGAGGCGCTCCGGCTATACGGCCGCTGTGTCCAACACATCGACAACCGTGCGCAGGGCGGAAGTAAGTGCGCTCTTGTCCGCGCCGACTGTCGTCAATGCAGTCACAGCCACCGAACCGGCCAACACCGTAGCGGCATCCGTTCCGTTGGCGAGGCCTGTCGTGTTGTCGTACCGCCGCAGTTCGACGCCACCGTCCACGCGGGTGATTTTCAGCCCCAGAAGGCTGCGCGCGCCAAGGGTGGCGACTCGCATGCCGTCGAGCTCATCGAAGTCGAGATCCGGCACGTTGACGTTGAGCGTCAGCGTGCGGGCGTCGTTGTCCTCGATCCACTGGACGACGCGGACCGCCACCTCGGCTGCGGTGTCGAATCGATGGGACGGCGGGAAACCACAACTGACGGCCATACCGCCTATACCGGCGATCTGCGCGGTGAGAACCGCTCCGACAGTGCTGGAGAACAACACCGAGCGGCCGGTGTTGTGACCTGGATTGATGCCGCTGACGACGAGTTCGGGCGGCGGACCGAACTGGCCCGCGCAGAACGCGAGGACAGCGAACGCAGGCGGACAGTCGAACGCGAACGCTTCTACGGTCGGTAGACCCGGAAGTCGGCGGGACTCCACTGCGACGACCGCGCCGTGCTCGAGTGTGCCCAGGGAGGTTCCGCTTCCGCTGCTCTCGATTCTCGGGGCGCCGATGACAACCTCGTGGCCCGCCGTGTGGAGCGCTGCTGACACAGCGAACAAGCCCGGCGCGTCGATGCCGTCGTCGTTGGTCACCAGAATGCGCATTGCAGAACCCCTTTCACGCACACCGATAGGAGGTGCGTATTGATCGTTCCCTCGATAGTGACTGAGTGTTCGCACTTTTGTCCAGCTACTTCGCAAGATCATCCTTTGTGGCTACCCGGTTCGGCCAATTGGCACGGAATCAGCCCTTGACACCGTGATCGCAGTCACATAATACTGTGAACATTCGTTCGCTAACCAATCGACGCGACGATGGCCCGCGCCAACTGCGCGCCCGAGAGGTGACAGCCTCCTCGGACCATCTCCACGAAAGAGGTACGACATGGCCGAGTGGCCGATCAACGACGCAACATCCAAGGTATTCCCGCTGTACTCGCGGGCGAATGTCGGAGAGATTTTTCCGGACCCCATCAGCCCGCTGAATTCGTCCGTCGGATTCCAACACTGCCTCGAGCCCGGGTGGCGCGACGCCTTCGTCGCCTGCGGAGTCTGGGACGCGGATCTGTACGACGAGACCGTTGCTATGAACATTCTCCCTGCGTTCGGCAGCTACCTCTACATCAACATGTCGCTCATGCGGTTGTTCGGTGTTCGTGTTCCCGGAATGTCGGCGGATGCCGTGGACCTGCAGTACTTCGGCGACATGCCGGGGATTCCCAGCTACGAGAGCGAACGCCGCGACTTCGACGAGAACCCCGAATACGAGGCCAAGGCCGGGCAGTGGCTCGGAGAGCAGGTACTCGGCGCCACCGACCTTGCGGCATACGGCGCGGACCGCATCGAGATCGAGCAGATCCGTAGCAACCGGCCGGACTTGACCACACTGTCCGATGCCGAGTTGTTCACGCGCATGACGTCGTTCGAGACCGTTCTGCGTCGGTTGTTCAAGCATCACATCGAGGCCAGCCTCAAGTCGGGCGTCGGCCTGGGGGCGATGGCTCAGTTGACCGAAGCTGTCGGCCGCCCGGAATTGGCACTGACGTTGGTCGCCGGAATCGGCAACATCGACTCGGCCGCGCCATCGATCCGAATGTGGGATCTGGGCCGTCTGGCGCGCAACCATCGGATTGCCGAGATGTTCGACGCAGGCATCGCCGACTTGTACGAACGATTGGCCGCCTCGAAGGATTCCGATGTGGTCGCCTTCACCCAGGAACTCGACTCGTTCCTCACCGACTGGGACTTTCGCGGGCCGGCCGAGTGGGAGATTCGCGCCACGACGTGGGGCGTCAACCCGGCTTTGGCGTTGGGCACCATCGACCGGATGCGTCACGTCGACGAGTCGGAGGCTCCCGCGGCGAAGACCGCCGAACGGGCCTCGCAGCGAGAGGCGGCATCGACCGTCGTACGCGAAGCACTTGCGTCCGACGAAGCAGCCTCGGCTCAGTTCGAAGCGGTCCTGAACGCAGCGGCACTCTGGATGCGTGGACGCGAACGCGGACGCACTACCGCCGCGATGCTCATCCACGAAATTCGTTTGGCAGCACTCGAACTTGGCAATCGCGGAGTTGCCGCCGGTTCGTTGGAGGAGGTCAAACACATCTTCATGCTGTTTGCCGACGAGATCGAGAGTTACCTCGCCGACCCGAAGGCACTGACTTCCACACTTGCCGAGCGCGAGAAGACGTACTTGGATCTGTTCGATCGTCAGCCTCCGTTCGTCGTCGACGGCACCGCGCCACCTATCGAAGAGTGGGCGCTGCGGGCAGATCGGCACAACACACTCCTCGCTCAGGGCGAGTCCATCGCCGGAGTTTCGGGATGCACCGGGATTGCCCGTGGCCGGGCCCGGGTTCTGCTGTCGCCCGACGATCCATCTGCACTCGACGCCGGCGACATCCTCGTTGCGCCCATCACCGACCCGTCCTGGACACCGTTGTTCGTCACGGCCGCGGCTGTCGTCGTCGATGTCGGTGCCCCGTTCTCCCACGCCGCAATCGTCAGTCGCGAGCTCGGAATCCCGTGCATCGTGTCGGCGACGGATGCAACCGTCCGCATTCCCGACGGTGCACAGATCGAAGTAGACGGGACTACTGGAACGGTCACGGTTCTCTAGAAGAGTATTTGGCCATGCACCCTCGAATCAGGCAGGGAGTCAACCGATGACCGAGGCACGCGTCGGTCGACTGGGCTTCTACACACTGGGCGGCCACGTCGAGAGCCCACGAACAATGCTCGACGAGTTGGCGGAGGCCGAGGCGATGGGGCTCGGGCAGGCTTTCATCTCCGAACGGCTCAACGTCAAGGAAGCCTGCGCGCTGTCCGGTGCAGCGGGCGCAGTCACGTCCACGATCGGCATCACCACTGCGGCAACGAACATCAACACCCGTCACCCAGCAATCACTGCGGCGTTCGGGTCGACGATGCACCGACTGACCGGTGGCCGCTTCACGCTCGGCGTGGGGCGTGGCCTCCGGCCGCAGATCGGCGCGATGGGGCTCGCGCAGACCACCACGGTTCAGCTCGAGGAGTTCGCGCGCATCATGCGGCGCCTGTGGCAAGGCGAGAAGATCCAGGGTTACGACGGCCCACTCGGGAAATTTCCGACGTTGTCCTTGGATCCGACGTTCGACGAACACATCCCACTCGCGACGACCGCGTTCGGAGACAAGACCCTCGCGATGGCAGGCCGGGCCTACGACATGGTCGTTCTGCACACGTTTTTCTCCGACGAGACCGTTGTACGGTCGGTGCAGACTGTTCGCGACGCGGCCGAACAAGCGGGCCGAGATCCGAACAGCGTGCAGGTCTGGTCCTGCTATGCCACGGTGTGCGACGAGATCGACGAGCAGACAGTTCTGAAGAAAACCGTCGGCCGCATCGCCACCTACCTGCAGGTCGACGGCGACCTCTTGGTCTCGACGAATCGTTGGGATCCAGCCAGGCTCGAAGTGTTCCGTCAGTCCGACGTCGTCCGGAATCTACCGGGATGGGCGGACGCGGTCGGTGACACAGAGACGTTCGCTGAACTGGCCAAGGTAGTTCCTACCGAGTGGTTGGATTGTGCGGCAACCGGTTCGGCGGAGCGGTGTGCGGATCTGGTACGACACCAATTCGATCTGGGTGTCGACGGCGTGATCCTGCACGGTGCTACGCCATCGGAGCTCCAGTCGACGGTGACGGCCTTCCAGAATGCGGCGGTGTCGGCATGACCGTCACCCCGGTGAATCTGGTCGAGCGGTACCTTTTCGAGCTGTACAACGACCGGCAGATCGATCTGGTGTACGAGATCTGCGGTGACCCGATGCTGCGACACGCGGCAGGCTCGGTCACTGCGCTCAGTAGGCCGCAGCAGTTCGCGCGTATTCAAGCCGATCTGACCGCACACGAACCGGAGTCCTCGGTGGTGACTCTGGTGGGTGACGAGACGTTTGCGTCGTTGACGTGGAACGCGATCCGTCGAGCAACGGGCGAGAAGCTCTGTGGGATCGAAATATTCAAGGCCGATGCCGGTGTGATCACCGACGTCTGGAATTCCGGCTACTTCGAAGGATCATGGTCATGAGCGACTGCCAGCCCCAACTTCTCGACGTCGTCGAACAGATCGACAAGTCCTGGATACAGTCAGTATTGCGCTACTCGGGAATTCCCGGTGCCGAGGTCGCGTCGATCTCAACCGCACCGATCGGTGCGGGTAACGTCAGCGATACGGTCCGAGTCGCCATCGAATATGCAACGCCGGCCGGGGATGCGCCATCATCCCTCGTCGTCAAGCTCAAGCCGAGTGACCCCGCTGTCCACGCGCACGGTCTTCGTAGCGGGGCATACCACCGTGAAATCGGCGCCTACATCGACATCTCGAATCGTCATGCGTGCCGAATCCCCCTGAAGTACTGGGTTGCCGGTGACGAAACAACCATCAATCTCGTCATGGAGGATCTGAGTACGACCACGACGGCAGGCAATCAGATCGCGGGCTGCGGCCCCGTCGAAGCCGAATCGGTCGTCGTCGAGATGGCGAGATTGCATTCCGGGTTCTTCCCGATGACGGAGGACACAGCGCCGGCATGGATGATTCGCCTCGGCGATGTATGCGAATACTGGTCGACGGCGGCGGAAGCGGGCGCGCAGGCTGCTCTGCAGCGGTTCGCGCACGACCTTCCGCCTGAGTATCTCGACGCGATCTCCGAGGCGACGGCACTGGTCCGCGACTGGCACACGCTTCCGCAACGGAGCCTGACGTTCACGCATGGCGATCCTCGGGTGGACAACGTTCTGTTCGACACGTCGGGAGGGCAACCTGCTGCGATCTTCATCGACTGGCAGGTCACCGGTCTGCGGAACCCGATGTACGACGTCGGTTACTTCATGTCGGGCAGTGTGGGGATCGAAGACAGGCGTGCGCACGAGAGTCGACTGCTGCAGCGATACATCGAGGTCTTCGCTGAGCGCGCCCCGGGATACGACCTCGCCAAAGCCACCTGCGACTACCAGATCCAGCTGCTCAGCGGTCTGTTCATCACTCTCGCTGCGATCGACGTGCTGCCGGACAACGACGTGGTGAACCGGTTGATCCTTGCGTTGCTCGAGCGGAATTGCGCAGCAGTGATCGACTGGAAGTCGGTGGCGGCTCTCCGCAATGTCACGCAGGCATTGGGCGTCGGCTGACCTCGAATGCAACTCCTTCTGATCAGACATGCTCAGCCCTTTCACGTCCATGATCCGGCGGGTGCGGACCCAGACCTGACCCCGGAAGGAAGGTCACAAGCTGCGCTGCTGGCCTCGGCGCTGAGCGGTGATCGCCACGGCCGTATCGATCGTCTTGTCAGCAGCACCATGCGCCGAGCAGTGCAGACAGCGGAGTTCGTCGAGCGCGCACTCTCGTGTGAACTGGAAACCGACCGACGTCTGGTGGAACTCGACGATGGTTGGGAAAACTACGGAATCGATATGACCGACTACCCAGTGCGGCAGTCGCTCTGGGACGAGATGAACTCCGGACGAATCGGGTCCAATACGTTCGACTTGGACGCATTCTCCGTGCGTGTCCTCGCGGCAATCGGTGACCTGACAGACGACGGGCCGAACAATACGACCGCAGTCGTCTGCCATGGAGGCGTCATCAACGCGTACCTGTCGGACGTGATCGGGACGGCGAAGGCCTTCTTCGTCGACCCGTTCTACACGTCCGTGACACGGGTTCGGGTCGATCCCGACGGGTATCGCGAGCTGCTGTCGATCAACGAAGTGGACCACCTGCGTCCCTGAACCTTCCGGCGTCGGGAGGTCGTCGTGGAGGACCACGTAGCGCACGTACCAGAACAGCATCAGTGCGCTGGTCAGCGTGTGGAACAGATGCAGGACGAGGACCGGGCCCAGTGGCAGATGGACCACGTAGAGCAGATAGACAAGGTTGCCGATGTTGGCCAGGGCGATATTGCCGGGACTGTACGACGCCACGTCTTTGGTGCGCCATGCCTTGGCCAACATCGGCAGTGTGCTGCACGCGAACACCGCGGTGGCTACCCCGCCGGCGAGGACCGGGATGTCCATGTCATTGCCTTTCGCTATGTGCGGCCCGGTCCTGTGTCAGGGCCGGACTTCGTAGACGTTGTTGAAAGCGGTCTGCGCCGCGAGCCGAAACCGGGTGAAGCCGGCGTCGGTGGTGACCTGTCGCAGTGCGGATTCGGGTGCCTGGGCGCCGAGGGAGTAACCGCCGGACTGGGACAGGGCATTCGGGACGCACAGGAATGTCGAGCCGCTGTAGTAGAGGCGCCCAACCGGGTTGAAGGTGTCCTCGACGTTTTCGGCGGTGATCGGTTCGACCAGCAGCCACGTGCCGTCGGAGTCCAGTGACTCGCGGATCCTGCGGGCAGCGCCGACGGGATCGCCCATATCGTGCAGCGCGTCGAAGGTGGTGACGAGGTCGTAGTCGCTACCCGAGAAAGCCTGTGCTGTAGCGATTTCGAAATTCACACGATCGCCGACCCCGGCGTCGTCGGCCTGCTGTCGGGCAAGCCCGATCGACTCACTGTGATAATCCACCCCGACGATCGTGCTCTTCGGGTAGGCCTGCGCCAGCAGCACCGACGTCGTTCCGAGACCGCAGCCGACGTCGGCGATTCGCGCCCCCGCCGACAGCTTCTCCGCGACACCGTCGAGTGCGGGAATCCAGTTCGGCACAAGTTCTGCGGCGTAGCCGGGCCGGTAGAACGCGTCCGTCCCGACGAACACACTGTGGTCGTGCTCGTGCCACCCGACACCGGCTCCTGTCTTGAACGACTCGGTGATCCTGTCCTCGGCCCGTAGGTAGCCCAGCACCCCGACGAAGGCCGACGAGACATTGGGCCCTGCCGTATCGGCGAGGCAAAACGCCTGCTCGTCGGTCATCGAGAATTCTCTGGTCGCGGCGTCGTACGAGATGTAGCCGCCCGCGGCCTGACCGCGCAGCCACTCGGTGAGGTAGCGGAGGTCGTAGCCGGTGTACTCGGCCAAGGCTTCGGGTGTGGCCGGCCCTTTCGCGAGCGCGCTGTAGAGCCCGAGCCGATTTCCGATGACGATCGAGCCGGCGGCGGCCGCAGCACCCAGATCGGTGACGACCTGACCGAGGAATTCCATTACTTTGTTCTCGTCCATCTGACTTCTCCTTGGTGGGTGTGTTCCGCACGGTTGCGGCAATTCATCCGGTGAACCGGCGCTCGACCGGTCACACTGAACAGCGTCGCCCGAGGTGCTGACACCCCGCTGACGTCGCCGGACACGGCGCTGACAGCGATCTCCAGTGAATCGAGACGTGCCAGCATCCCGGCCGGGCGGAAGGAGTGGAGGTGGTTGACGTTGCGGTTCGGATCGAACTGTTGGGCCCGCTGCGCCTTCTTGTCGAAGGCGAGACGATCGACGTGCCAGGACCCAAGCGCCGGGCAGTACTCGCTCTACTCGCTTTCGCGGCAGGCGAGGCGGTTCCGGTCAGCCGGTTGGTGGACGCCTTGTGGCCGTCCGAAGCGCCGGCGTCGGGACGCTCTGCCCTTCAAGCGCACGTGTCCCGGTTGCGCCGTCATCTCGGGGCGGCGGCGACGCGGTTGCAGAGCATCGGCGACGGATACCGACTCGAACTCGGGCGCGATGAGTGCGATGTCTCCGAGGCCCGGGCGTATCTCGCACAGGCGCGGAATCTCCAAGGCAGGGATCCAGTCGGCGCGCTGGCGCTGCTCGAGGGAGCGCATTCGCTGTGGCGGGGCGCGCAGCTCACCGACCTGGTCGACATCGCCGATATCGCCACCGCAATCGAGGAGGGTCGGCACCTGCAGCGCGAGGTGACCGACGCGCTGATCGACTGCGCGATCGACGCGGGTCGAGCAAGTCATGTCGTGGTGATGGCGACGTCCCAGGTGGGCGCCGACCCGTTGCGCGAGCCGTCGGTTCTGTTGGCGATGCGCGCGATGGCGGCTGCCGGTGAGGCGCCGGAGGCACTGCGAATCGGCCGTGAGTTTCGGGTGAGGCTTTCCGAAGAGGAGGGTTTGGATCCTTCACCAGCGCTCGGCGCTCTCGAGCGCGAGATCGCAAGCGGAGCCACATCTGCTGCGCGGAACGCACCGGTGATGGCGAGGTCACCGGCAACTCGGTTGATCGGGCGTTCGGACCAGGTCACCGCACTGCGCCGATTGATGACAACCGAACGCCTGATCACACTCGCGGGCCCGGGGGGTGTGGGCAAAACTCGTATTGCACTCGAGCTTGCGAACACTGCCGATGCCACAATGTTGACGCTGGCGCCACTCACCGATCCTGCGGCGATTCCGCACGCGCTCGCCGCCGCTCTGAACGTCAACGTGGTTCACGGCGACGTCCTGAGCGCGTGCGCCGCCGTGCTCGGAGGGCAGGCGAGTCTCCTGGTCGTCGACAACTGCGAGCATCTTCTCGACGCCGCGCGAGATACGATTGCCGCTCTACTCGAGTCCTGCCCGAATCTGTCCGTTCTCGTCACATCCCGCGAACCCTTGGGTCTGGCAGCCGAGTACATCTGGCGTATGGCGCCTTTGACGTTGCCCCCTTCGGATCCGGACAGTGACGACCGAGAACGCCCCGTTGCACCGGCAGTCGAGCTGTTCATCGATCGCGCCCACCGAATACGACCCGAACTGGTGCTGACACAGTCACACATGCGAACGATCGGGGTGATCGTGCGCCACTTGGACGGCCTGCCCCTGGCAATCGAACTCGCTGCGGGCCGATTGTCGACGTTCTCGTTGAACGACCTCCTCGAACGGCTGGACCGTGCACTCGATCTGCTGAGTGATGGCAGACCGACACCCGATATTCGACATCGAACGCTGCGATCCACCATCGGTTGGTCGTACGAGCTGCTCGAAGTGCATGAACAACGGTTGTTTCGGTTCCTCGCGGTGTTTCCCGACGGCATCGACCTGGCCGATACCGAAGGGCTCGCAGCGGATCTGAGCTTGCCTGGTGACTCCGGCACGGCCTTGGCGCACTTGGTCGACGCATCGATGATCAATGTGGAATTCGGAAGTGCCCGGGGGACCGACACGGAAGGTGGCACCCGCTACCGGATCCTGGAGACGGTCCGCGCTTTCGGGCTCGATCGATCGGCAATCGAAGGTGAAACCGACGTGGCCGAGAATATGCTACTGCGCTGGGCATCTCGCCGTGCATCCACAATCGGTGCTGGGCTTACCACCGAGCAGGAACACACGGCCGACGCCGCCCTGCGCCGTGAAATGCCGAACCTGCGCGCCGCCTGGCGACTGGCTCGGGATCGAGGGTCACTCGATATCGCGGTCGCGATCGTCAGCTCGCTGTTCGACGCGATCGGATATCGCGACCTCATCGAAATCCGTCAATGGGCCGAAGAACTCGTCGCTGATGCCGATCTCGGCAACCATCCAGACGCCCCGGTCGCCTTCGCCGCGGCTGCCGAGGCGGTCTATCACCGTGGCGATTATCAACGCGCCGAACAATTCTCGAAGGTGGGGCTGCATCATGCATCTGATCTCCAGCAGACATGGCATTGTCTGACAACCCTGTCGGTGACTGCGCTGGCCCGCGGCGAATACGC
The DNA here is from genome assembly GCF_001647195.1 of Rhodococcus sp. EPR-157. Classification (GTDB taxonomy): domain Bacteria; phylum Actinomycetota; class Actinomycetes; order Mycobacteriales; family Mycobacteriaceae; genus Rhodococcoides. Next base: position 11,990 of record NZ_LVCV01000070.1, read on the forward strand.
CGACGCGATCGGCTACAGCCTGCGGGCCACGACGATCACCCCTCGACTCGCCGAACCGTTCGGAGTCGCAGCACTCGCGGCCCTGTACTCCGGTGATCTCGAGGAGGCACGACGCCTGAACGGCGAGGGGCGGGTGGGTGCCACCTGGCCCACTATGGCGTCGTGGAACTCGTATGTGGCCGGAGAAATCGAGAACTTCGCCGGAAATGTGATGCAGGCGGAGAAGCACTACCTGCGCGCGATCGACTCGGCCCGAAGATGCGGTGCCACGTTTCTGGTGGGCGTGGCCACCGTCGGCCTGCTGACGGTGCGGTCCACGTCGGGCCGGATTCATGAGGCGTTGCTCGGATACCGCGAGGTGATCGACTACTTCGCACGCACCGGCAATTGGACCCACCTGTGGGCAGCTCTCCGCAATCTCGCCGACCTGTTGAACACGCTGGGGGACGACGAAAGCTCAGCGCTTCTCCATGCGGCCGCAGACCATGCCCCGGATTCACCGGCATACGGTCCGCGTCCTGCATCGGAGCCCGCTTTGGTCGTCACCGATCGGGCGGAGTTGCTCGGCCACGCCAGGAAGGCCATCGACATCCAGATCGCGCAGGTCGAAGCGCGCGGGCGACGAGGTTGAGGACCGATCGAGGCTCGATCAGTCGAACACGATGACGCCCCGGATGTTCTTGCCTGCGTGCATGTCCTCGTACGCCTCGGCCACCTGATCGAGGGAGTACTCCTTGGTGATCAGTTCGTCGAGCTTGAGTTGTCCACGCTGGTACATGCGTGCCAGATTCGGGATATCGCGTCGGGGGTTCGCTTCGCCGAACAGCGATCCCTGCAGTCGCTTCTGCATCAAGGTGAGGTCTCCGAGCAAGATCGGGGCGCCCGCTCGAGTGATGTCGCCGAGCCCCGTGAGAACGACGGTGCCTGCTTTACGTATCGAATCGAGTGCTTGTGCAACGTGATCACCGTTGACGATGCCGATGGTGACGATCGTGGCGTCGGCTCCTTGGCCGTTGGTGAGCGAGCGTGCATACTCGGTTGCTTCTTCGATCGTTTCGAACGTGTCGGTGGCACCGAACTCCCGCGCCTTCTTCAACTTGAACGGCACCGGGTCGACGGCAATGACATTGGTGGCGCCCGCATGCGCGGCCCCCTGTAACGCGTTGGCGCCGATACCGCCGATTCCCATGACGATCACCGTGTCACCGGGACGAACGGCCGCTGAGTTCACTGCCGATCCCCACCCGGTCGGGACACCGCAACTGAGCAGAGCAGCTTGTTTGAGTGGGAGTGACTTGTCCACTTTCACCACCGAGGCGACGGACGCAGTCGTGTACTCGCTGAAAGTCGATATGCCGCACTGTTGCCCGACGGGTTCGCCGTTCAGATGCATTCGGAAGCTCGTCGGATCTTCGGCGCGCGCACCGGTCAGCAGTGACGCCCCGAGATCACACAGGTTCGACAAACCGCGAGCGCAGAATTCGCACCGACCGCACGCCGGGAGGAACGAGAACACGATGTGATCGCCGACCTCGAAGCCCGGGGTGTCGGGCCCGACTGCTTCGATGATGCCCGACCCCTCGTGCCCGCCGGCATAGGGATAGACACCGACGGGGACGTCACCCGTCGCATTGTGGTCGTCGGAGTGGCACAGTCCGGCTGCGACGAGCTTGACGGTCACTTCGTTCTGACGCGGGTCGTCGAGCTCGACCTCGACGGTCTCGTACTTCCCCGGGGCCTGACGAATGACGGATGTACGCGTGGTGATGGACATGGAGTTACCTTTCGATCGAACTGCAACAGTGTGGTTGTCTCCGGTTCCGGCGTTCAGCCGTTGATTACCTGTGGCGCCGATACTGCGGCAAGACCCTCGACTCCGAATTCGAGTCCGTACCCGGACTTCTTGACTCCACCGAACGGGATCATCGGATGAACACCGCCGTGTGAATTGATCCACACGGTTCCGGCTTGAATGCGCGCCGCCACAGCACGCGCGGCGTCGAGGTCGGCACTCCAAACAGATGCGCCGAGACCGACGTCCAGGCCATTGGCCATCTCGACTGCTTCTTCCACCGACTCGAAGCGAACGATGGGCAGCGCTGGCCCGAACTGCTCCTCGGACACCAACGGGTTCGCGTTGTCGATATTCGCAACCAGCGTCGTGGGGTAGAAGTAACCGGGGGCTTCGGCGTCGGGTGCGCCGCCGGTAAGGATCGTTGCGCCCGAACTCCTCGCCTTGTCCACCAGGTCGGCGACGATGTCGAACTGAGCCTTGTTCTGCAGCGGACCGAGTACGTTGGCTTCGTCCAGGCCGCGGCCCATCGGGGTCGTGTTCGCAACCTCGGCGAGTTCTCGGCAGACGTCGTCGTACACATCCGTGTGGACGTACAACCGCTTCAGTGCCGCGCAAGTTTGTCCGGTGTTGATGAAAGCTCCCCAGAACAATTCTTGGGCAATAGCTTTCGGATCGACGTCGGCGAGGACGATGCCGGCGTCGTTGCCGCCCAGTTCGAGGGTCAAGCGCTTGACGGTGTCCGCTGAGCTCTTGATGATCGCCTGACCGGTACGGGTGGACCCGGTGAACATCAACTTTGCGATGTCGGGATGGCTCGACAGTCGCGCACCTAGATCACCCTCGCCGGCAACGACGTTGACGACGTCCGTCGGAAGTACAGTATCGAGCACGTGCGCCAATGCCAGAACACTGAGGGGCGTGTACTCGGAGGGCTTCACGACGACGGTGTTGCCCATCCTCAGCGCGGGCGCGATCTGCCAGATCGAGATCATCATGGGCCAGTTCCACGGCCCGATCGCTCCGACCACGCCCAACGGACGGTAGTGAATCGTCGCGTGAGTCTCGCCATCGTCGATCAGAGTGCGACCTGGGAGTTCGGTTGCGGCCGTTGCTCGGAGCCAATTGGCGCAGGCGCCGACCTCGAAGCGGGCATTGGGCCCTTCGAGAGGCTTGCCCTGTTCGCGAGACAGTAGTTCTGCGAGCGGCTCGGCAGCGGCGTCGATTGCGTCGGCCGCCTGCAGAAGCAGTGCCTTGCGTTCGTCGTCGCTCCGCGATGCCCAGGCCGGTTGTGCTGCCTTGGCGCGGGCGATAGCGTCGTCGAGCACGTCGACGGAGCGAAACGGTGCCTTTCCGACGAGCTCCCCGGTCGCCGGGTCGAGAATGTCACGGCCGTCGGGTGCGGTGATCTCGGAGAGAAGGCTGTCGTACGTGATAGTCATGATCGATCCTCATGCTCGTGGGGTACGGACTTCGTACTCAATAGCTCGTGCGGGGCGTCTCGCCCGGCGAGGTGATGTAACGGCGTGCAAGGTCTTCGGAACCTCGTGCGAGCAGCGCAGCGTCTGCGCCGACCAGAACGAATTCAGCTCCGTCGCGCACGTACTCGTCCGCCTGACCGGGAACGAATGCATTGACGCCGAACGGTTTTCCTGTGGTCGCGACCTCGGCGAACGTCTCCTTCACCGCGGCCACGACATCGGGATGGTTCTGTCGACCGAGAAGTCCCATGGACGCGGCGAGATCGCTCGGTCCGACGAAGACGCCATCGATTCCGGGTGTCTCTGCGATCGCACGTGCGTTCCCGACCGCGTCGACGCTTTCGATCTGAACGAAGACCGACACGTGTTCGGCCGCGTTCTCCAAGTAGTTCTCGACTCGGTTCCACCGAGCGGAACGGGCGAGTGCGCTACCGACGCCACGGCGGCCCACCGGTGGATACTGAGCGGCTTCCGCGACATCACGAGCCTGTGCAGCAGTCGAAATCATCGGCACCAGAATGTTCTGGGCGCCGAGATCGAGCACCTGCTTGATGATCACGGTATCGGCGACCGGCACTCGCACGACGGGCGTGACGTCGTATCCCGATACTGCATAGAGCTGTGCCAGAGTCGATTCCAGGCCGTTGGGTGCGTGTTCCATGTCGATCAGAACCCAATCGAGTCCGGATCCAGCCATGATTTCCGCGGCGACGGGCGAACCAGTCGTGATCCAGCCGCCGTAAAGCGGACGACTCGATTCGCGAATGACCTCGCGGAAGGGTGGTTTCAGGCGAAGCGACACGAGATTGTTCCCATCGGTCCGTAGTCGGCAAGGACTGTGTCCCCCTTGCGCACCCACATCGGTCGCGTGAACGAGCCGGCCAGGACGATTTCGCCGGCCTCGAGACGATCACCGTGTTGTGAAAGCTTGTTCGCCAGCCACGCCACGCCGGTTGCAGGGTGGTTGAGCACCGCGGCGGCTACCCCGGATTCCTCGATCGTCTCGTTGCGGTAGAGCAGCGCCGAGATCCACCGTAGGTCGACCGCGGCCGGATCGGTCGGGTTGCCGCCGTACACCATGCCGCCCATCGCAGCGTTGTCACTGATGGTGTCGACGATCGTTCGACCGTCCATCTCGATGCGGGAGGTGAGGATCTCCAGAGCGGGAACGACGTAGTCGGTTGCTTTCATGACGTCGAACATCGTCGCTCGCGGGCCGCTGATCGATTCTCCCAGAACGAATGCGAGTTCGACCTCGATTCGTACGTTGGAGAAGCGATCGTGCTCGATGACCGACCCGTTCTCGAACATCATGTCGTCGAAGATCGCGCCGTAGTCGGGTTCGGTGATGCCGGTTGCCACCTGCATCACTTTGCTGGTCAAGCCGATCTTGCGCCCGACGAGCCTGCGTCCTGCCTCGACGCCTCGTCGTCGCCACTCGTTCTGGACTGCATACGAATCTTCGACGGTCATGTCGGGGTATCGCGCGGTCAGACGTGGAATCATCGAACGTGATCGTTCGGCTTCTGCGAGCTCATCGGCAATCGCGATGATGGTTTCTGCTGGGAGCATCGAAAGTCCTTGTCCCTGTAGGGTGCTGTCAGATCACAGCTGGTTGCCGAGCTTGTATTCGCCCTGTTTCCACTCGGGCATGGCCTCGGTGTCCTGTTTGCGGGTGTAGGAGAATCCGTCCGCGCCGATGGTCACGGCCATCTCGGAGTCGTCGGTGCGAGCGACGACCGGCTGCGGAGCGCCGTCGAGGTCGAGGACGATCGAGGCATCGGTGTACCAACTCGGGACCACAGGCGTGCCCCACCAGTCGCGGCGCTGGTTGTCGTGCACGTCCCACGTGACGACCGGGTTGTCGGGGTCACCCGTGTAGTAGTCCTGGGTGTA
>NZ_LVCV01000071.1 GCF_001647195.1 Rhodococcus sp. EPR-157
CATGCGCAGTGAGCCGAGTTTGTCGCAGATCGCGATGATGTTGTGCTTCTCGTGGGTTGCGAACGCCACGTGATGCATGCGCGGACCATCACCGCCCGTCATGGCGGTGTCGTGGACTGTCGACTTTCGACGCATCCACGCGGCATACGTTGTCCCGGCTTCGTCCTGGATGTCCTCCGTGACGCGGAACCCGAGATCCTCCATGTACCCCACTGCGCGTGGGACGTCGGGAGTGACCTGGTTGAAGTGATCGAGGCGAACGAGAGCGCCCGGGGTGTAGAGGTGGTAGTGCCATGCCAGGCGCTCGACGTGTTCGACGTCGTAGAAGAACTCGTACGGGAAGCCGAGCGGATCTTCGACACGGACCGAGTCGCCGATTCCCTTGGTGAAACCCTCTGCGCGACGTTCGACGCGGCAACCGAGTTCGGTATAGAAGGCAACCGCGTTGTCGAGCTCTGCCGGGCTACGGACTCGATAGGAGAATGCGGCAACTCCGGCGACAGGGCCCTTGCGCAGCACCAAGTTGTGGTGGATGAACTCTTCGAAGGACCGAAGGTAGACGGTGTTCTCGTCCTCCTCGGTGACGACGAGGTCGAGGACGTCCACGTAGAACTTGCGTGAGCGTTCGAGATCGGTCACGACGAGTTCCATGTACGCGCATCGGAGTACGTCCGGGGGAGTGGCACTCGGCGTAGGCACAGGGTTCGTCGAACGGATTGGATTGCTCTGTGTCACAACAGGCTCCGGAGAGGTGGGCGTGATGGTCATGTCAGAAGAGTCCTTGGTCGGGGAGGGAGTCAGTGCTGTGCGGAGTCGGCTTTGCCGAAGGTCGGGTTGTGAACCTTGCCCAGGGTGATGTGAACGGCTTGCTGCTGGGTGTAGAAGTCGATGGAACGGTATCCACCCTCGTGGCCCAGCCCGGATGCCTTGACGCCACCGAAGGGCGTGCGTAGGTCGCGGACGTTGTTTGAGTTCAGCCAGACCATGCCGGCTTCGACGGACTGTGAGAAGTTGTGTGCCCGTTTGAGATCGTTGGTCCAGATGTACGCGGCGAGACCGTAGCGGACACCGTTCGCGAGCTCCAGGGCCTCCGAGTCGCTGTCGAACGGTGTGATCGCGACGACGGGGCCGAAGATTTCTTCCTGGAAGATCCGAGCATCGGGCTTGACGTCCGCGAACACCGTCGGAGCAACGAAGTTGCCCACCTCGAAGCCCTCGGCCCGTCCGCCGCCCGCGACCAGTCGTGCCTCGTTCTTGCCGATCTCGATGTAGCTCATGACCTTGTCGTAGTGTTCGGGGTGCACGAGGGCGCCGACTTCGGTTGCGGGGTCGTGTGGGTAGCCGACGTTGATGCGCTTCGCCTGCGCTGCGTAGCGTTCGACGAACTCGTCGTAGATGGGCCGCTCGACGAGGATCCGGCTACCGGCTGTGCAGCGTTCACCGTTCAGCGAGAAGACGCCGAAGATGGTGGCGTCGACGGCAGCGTCGAGATCGGCGTCGGCGAACACGACTGCCGGGCTTTTGCCGCCGAGCTCCATCGACAGTCCCTTCAGGAACGGAGCTGCGTTGGCGAAAATCAGCTGCCCGGTGCTGGATTCACCGGTGAAGGAAATCAACGGGACGCCAGGGTGCTTGACCAGCGCGTCGCCTGCTTCCTCGCCGAGGCCGTTGACGAGGTTGAACACACCCTCGGGCAGACCGGCTTCTTCGAAGATGCCGGCCCACAAAGATGCGGACAGTGGGGTGAACTCCGCCGGCTTGAGTACGACGGTGTTGCCGGTTGCCAACGCGGGCCCGAGCTTCCACGACTCGAGCATGAAGGGTGTATTCCATGGAGTGATCAGGCCGGCAACGCCGATGGGGGTGCGGTTGACGTAGTTGATCTGTCTGCCCGGCACCTTGTAGGTGTCGTCGGATTGAGCCACGATCAGGTCGGCGAAGAAGCGGAAGTTCTCCGCGGCCCGACGCGCTTGCCCGAGAGCCTGGGTGATCGGCAGACCGGAGTCGTACGACTCCAATTCTGCGAGACGTGCGTCGCGAGACTCGACGATGTCGGCGATGCGATGCAGGATCCGAGAGCGTTCGCGGGGCAGCATCCGCGGCCAGGGCCCCTCTGCGAAAGCCTTGGTCGCGGCGTCCACGGCACGGTCGATGTCGGCCTTCTTGCCGGACGCGGCCGTGAGATAGGTCTTGTTCGACACGGGATCCAACACGTCGAAGGTGTCCCCGTCGATCGAATCGACGAACTGTCCGCCGATATAGTGCTGGATTTTGCTGGGCAGGTCCGCGGGGACGGTGTGTTGTCCCTCGGCGGCAACGGTGTCGGTCATGCGTACTCCTAGTCTGAATCAGTAGGCCGGTAGGCCGAGAGTTTCGTCGGGGTGCTCGTGGATCAAATAGGCGTCCAAGGTGGCTGATCGATGCCGCCGCGCGGCCTTCTCGATCTCGCCCAGTGGCGCTCCGATTTCGATGAGGCGCACGATGTTCTCGTGCTCCTGGACCGATTCGTGGGCACGGCCCGGTACGAACGTGAAGGTCGACGCTCGCAGATGGCCGAGCCGACCCCATTCGGATTCCACTAGCGTCACCATGCGGGGATTGACGCACTTGGCGAACAGGATCTTGTGGAACTCCTGATTGAGCGAGGTGAATTGACGGGGGTCGAAATCCTGCAGCGATTCGATCATGCGCTCGTTCACCGCGCGGGCGTGGCGAAGGTCGTCCTCGGAGAGTCGACGGGCTGCCAGTGCGGTGGCCGCACCCTCCAGAATGCTCAAACTCTGCATGCTGTAGCGGTATTCGGTGTCATCGACCATCGAGACATGTGCGCCCACATTGCGTTCGAAGGTGACCATCCCCTCGGCCTCGAGTTGCCTGATCGCTTCGCGCACGGGCACGACGCTAATGTCCAGATCTTTGGCGATGGAACCGAGAACCAAGCGATAGCCAGGGGTGTACTCCTGGCGCGCGATGCGCTCCTTGACGTAGTGGTATGCAATCTGCGATTTGCTCTGGTTCATCGTTGCGCTCCGTGGTTCTGTCGCCAGGACTCGTACTTCTGCTTCCACTCGTCGTTGGGTGGAAACAGGCCGTCGAGAGCGTGTCCTGCGGCGACCTGATCGGCAACCCAGGCGTCTTGCTCTTCCTGTGCGAGTGCATCGTCGGCGACACCTTCTGCCAGAGCAGGAGGAATGACGATCACGCCGTCCCCGTCGCCGACAATGATGTCGCCGGGCTGGACCGTTGCACCGCCGCAACCGATGGTCAGGTCGTGGTCCCACGGGACATGGCGTCGGCCGAGAACCGCGGGATGGGCAGTCGCGGCGAATACCGGCAGACCGATGTCCGCAACCGCATCGCGATCGCGCACCCCGCCGTCGGTGACGACGCCGGCCGCGCCACGTGCCTTTGCGCGCAGCGCGAGGATGTCACCGAGCGTGCCGGAACCGAGTTCGCCGCGAGCTTCGATCACGATGATCTCGCCGTCGGAAACTGCGTCGAAAGCTCGTTTCTGCGCGTTGTAGCCGCCGCCGTGCGAAACGAAGAGGTCCTCGCGATTGGGCACGAACCGCAGTGTGCGGGCGATGCCGACGATCTTGGTGCCTGGAGTCAGAGCGTGTACTCCATCTATCGACACATTGTTCAAACCACGCTTGCGTAGCTGGGCGGACAGGCCCGCAACCGGTACGCGAGTGAGCTTCTCGCGCAGATCCGCGGCCATGCCGCGTCGCGGTGTCGGCTTCAGGCCCGCAGCCTCCGGCGAACCCCACGCGTCGGCTCGTTGCGCATCGTCGACCGAGGGTGTGGACCCGATACTGGCGTCGAACTGTGTGGTGCCCTGCGTGACCGTGGTGACGAGTCGTCCCGACGCCTGTCCTCCGGGGGCATCGACCTCGACCTCGACGACGTCGCCGGGGGACACAACGGACGAACCCGCTGGTGTGCCGGTGAGAATGACATCGCCCGGTTCGAGCGTGAAGTGCTGGGACAGGTCGGCAATGAGCTGTGGGAGCGAGAAGATGAGGTCGGCGGTGGTGTCGTCCTGGACGAGCTCACCATTGACCCAGGTTCGCAGTCGCAACCCGGACGGGTCTACCGAATCGGCGTCGATGACGTGTGGTCCGAGAGGTGTGTAACCGTCGCGGCCCTTCGATCGGACGTTCGACCCTTTGTCGTTCGCCCGCAAGTCGTACACCCCGAAGTCGTTGGCCCCGGTGACCCCGGCGATGTAGCTCCAGGCGTCGTCGATCGATACGTGGTGCGCGGCCTTGCCCACTATCAGAGCGATCTCGCCCTCGAATGCGAGTAGCTCGGTGCCTGCGGGCCGTTCGACCGTTCCGCCGGTGGCTGCCACGGAACTGGACGGCTTGAGGAAGTAGGAGGGATGGGCCGGTCGGCGACCGCGCTGATCTGCACGAGAGGCGTAACTCAGGTGCACCGCAACGATTTTGCCGGGCCTTGTCGGTGAAGGGTTCGCTGCCGTGTCGATTGCAGCGTGGGTTTCGCTGTGCATGTTCCTCCTTGGTAGCAACCCTTGCATCATATCTCAGATCGTATACGATGAGTGACGCAGATCGCAATGATCCCGCGCCGTGCCCTCTGACACCGCGTAGAGCATCAATCAAGGAGTAGCCATGAGTGCACCGCCCCGGCACCCGTCGGAACACGGCCGCCACATCACAGATCGCGAACGTCGACGCGTCGTTTTCGCTGCCGTGGTGGGAACGACCGTCGAGTGGTACGACTTCTTCATCTATGCCGCCGCGGCGGGACTCGTGTTCGGCAACCTGTTCTTCGGGCCTGCGGGCGCGGGTGTCGCCACGATCCTGTCGTTCCTGACCGTCGGAATCAGCTTTCTCTTCCGGCCGCTCGGTGCCTTCTTGGCCGGCCACTACGGGGACAGGTACGGCCGCCGCGTCGTACTGATGGTGACGCTGGTGATGATGGGCGTCGCGACAACCCTGGTGGGCTTGCTGCCGACCTACGGTGCAATAGGAATCGCAGCACCGATCCTGCTGATCTTTCTCCGTATCCTGCAGGGCATCTCGGCAGGCGGAGAATGGGGTGGTGCTGTGCTGATGGCGGTCGAGCACGCCCCCGACAACAAGCGGGGCGTGTACGGGGCCTCACCGCAGGTAGGCGTGCCGTTGGGATTGCTTCTGGCGTCCGGCGTCATGGCTCTGATGACGATCGTCGCGCCCGGTGATGCCTTCGAGCAGTGGGGTTGGCGAGTTCCGTTCCTGCTGTCTGTCGTGCTCATCCTGATCGGCCACTACATTCGTCGGCGCGTCGAGGAAAGTCCGGTGTTTCTCGAGATCGCCGAGCGCAAGGAACAGACGAAGACACCGATCGTCGAACTCTTCCGCAGTCATTGGAAGCTCGTCATCGTCGCGGCGCTGGTATTCGCAGGCAACAGCGCTGTCGGATACATGACAACGGGTGGCTACATCCAGAACTACGCCACCAATCCCGACGGCCCGGTAGGACTCGATCGCGGTCCTGTTCTGTGGGCAGTGGCGGGATCAGCTGTGAGTTGGCTGGTTTTCACCTGGATCGGTGCGTGGGTGAGTGACCGCATCGGTCGTCGGTCGACTTATCTCGTCGGCTGGCTTCTGCTGATCGCCGCTCTGATTCCTTTGTTCACCCTGGTAAACACCGGCAGCGTATGGGTTCTGCTGCTCGGACTGGTTCTCACCACCATCGGGCTCGGATTCACCTATGGCCCCCAGGCAGCGCTGTACGCGGAGCTGTTTCCGGCGTCGGTGCGGTTCTCGGGAGTGTCGATTTCCTATGCGATCGGCGCCATCGTCGGCGGCGCGTTCGCCCCGACGATCGCCGCGGCACTCGTCCGCGCCACTGGAACGACGACCGCGGTCACCATCTACCTCGTGGTGATGGTTCTCTGCAGTCTCGTGGCCACCGCGCTGTTGCGCGATCGCAGCGGTATTCCCCTGGGTCCGGATCATGAAAGAGAACAATCAGTAAGCCCGATTAGAGGATTGGCACAGGTCTGACAATGCAATTTCACCACCACGGCTACGTTTCGGGTGACCCACGCATCGCGAACGCAGCCGGAACCGGTATCGACCGACCCGAGGAACTGCCCGACGAGGTCGATGTCCTCATCGTGGGCACCGGCCCAGCGGGAATGATGACGGCCGCGCAACTCTCCCAATTCCCCTCGGTGACAACACGAATCATCGAGAAGCGGACAGGTCGACTTGCCATCGGGCAGGCCGACGGAATCCAGGCGCGGAGCGTCGAGACGTTTCAAGCTTTCGGGTTCGCGGACCGCATCACCGACGAGGCGTACCGAATCACCGAAATGGCCTTCTGGAAGCCGGATCCGAACGATTCCACGAAGATCGTACGCGCAGCGCGAACCCCGGACGATGCAACCGGGATCAGCGAGTTCCCGCACCTGATCGTCAACCAAGCACGCGTCCTCGACTACTTCGCCGAGGTCATGGCGAACGCGCCCACTCGCATGAAGCCTGATTTCGGGTACGAGTTCTGCACGCTGCAGGTAGGGGAAGGCGAGTATCCGGTCACAGTCACTCTGAAGCGCACAGGCGGCGATTCGGCAGGCCAGTTGCGCACCGTGCGTGCGAAGTATGTCGTGGGATCCGACGGCGCGCGCAGTGCCGTCCGCGACACCATCGGATGTACGCCGATCGGGGACAGAGCATTTCACGCGTGGGGGGTCATGGACGTGCTCGCTGTCACGGACTTCCCCGATATCAGAACCAAGTGCGCGATACAGTCAGGCTCCGGCGGCAGCATCCTGCACATCCCGCGCGAAGGCGGTCACCTGTTCCGGATGTACGTCGATCTTGGTGAGGTCGCCGAGGACGACAACGGAAACGTCCGCAAGACGAGCATCGAGGACATCATCGCTCAGGCGAACGAGATCATGCACCCGTACACCCTGGACGTGAGGGATGTCGCCTGGCACAGCGTGTACGAGGTAGGGCACCGGGTCACCGACCGGTTCGACGACGTACCGGCAGACGAGGTGGGCACCCGTATGCCGCACGTGTTCATCACCGGCGATGCGTGCCATACCCACAGCGCGAAAGCCGGTCAGGGCATGAACGTGTCCATGCAGGACGGGTTCAACCTCGGGTGGAAGCTCGGTCACGTGCTCGAAGGTCGCAGCCCGGAAAGCCTGCTGGCGACCTATACCGCCGAGCGGCAGGTCATCGCGCAGAACTTGATCGACTTCGACAGAGAATGGTCGACAATGATGGCGAAGCGACCCGAGGACTTCGACAACCCGTCGGAGCTCGAGGAGTTCTACGTCAAGACTGCTGAATTCCCGGCGGGCTTCATGACCCAGTACGAGCAGTCGATGATCATCGGCGGCGCCGCGCATCAAGACCTGGCAATCGGATTCACGCTCGGCAAGCGTTTCAAGTCTGTCCCTGTCGTACGGGTGTGCGACGCCAATCCGGTGCACCTCGGTCATCACCACCGCGCAGATGGACGCTGGCGGATCTACGTGTTCGCCGATTCTGCGGCGGCAGGCTCCCATCCCTCCAGTCCGGCACTGGACGAGCTGGCCGACTGGTTGAAGGAGTCCCCCGAATCGCCGGTTGTTCGCTACACACCCATCGGGACCGACGGCGACAGCAGATTCGACATCAAAGTCGTGTATCAGCAAGCCCACACCTCGGTCGATCTCGGCGGGGTTCCCTCGATCTTCCTTCCTCGAGGCGGCCCGTTCGGACTGGTCGACTACGAGAAGGTCTATGCCACGGATCCAGTTGTCGACATATTCGACGAACGCGGAATCGACCGCGACGGGGCGATCGTCGTCGTCAGGCCGGACCAGTACGTCGCGCAGGTACTCCCACTCGGTGCGACCGAAGAGCTGGCAGACTTCTTCGCCGCGAACATGTTGCCGGAGAACACCTCCAACGCAAAGGAATTGGTATGACCGACCGCGAGACCGAACTACTGAACTCGGTCCCAGATGGCCTCTTCATCGGTGGATCGTGGCGTCCGTCGTCGTCGAACGCGACTCTTTCCGTTCACGATCCTGCAACGGGGGAGGTCATCCGCGAGATCGCCGACGCCACCCCGGCCGACGGCATGGCAGCACTCGATGCGGCTGTCATGGCTGCCGACTCGTGGGCTGCTACTCCTGCGCGTCGGCGCGCCGAGGTTCTGCGCCGAGCATTCGACCTGCTGCAGGAACGTCGCGAAGATTTCGCACTGCTGATGACGATCGAAATGGGGAAGCCGCTGGCCGAAGCCAGGGGAGAGGTCGCGTACGGAAGCGAATTTCTGCGTTGGTTCAGCGAGGAGGCCAGTCGAATTCAGGGACGGTACGGCCCGAACCCGGAGAACACCGGCAGAATGTTCGTCACTCAGCATCCGGTCGGGCCTTGTTTCCTCATCACTCCGTGGAACTTTCCCTTGGCCATGGCCACTCGTAAGATTGCGCCCGCCCTCGCCGCCGGCTGCACAGTCGTCGTGAAGCCGGCGGCGTTGACGCCGCTGACGACCTTGCTGCTGGTGAAGATTCTGCAGGAGGCCGGTCTTCCCGACGGCGTGGTCAATGTGGTCACGACGTCGTCGTCATCTGCTTTGTCCGAACCGATCATTGCCGACCCGCGATTGCGCAAGTTGTCGTTCACCGGCTCCACTCCGGTCGGTCAGAGCCTGATGCGCCAGGCTGCGACCGGAGTGCTGCGCACGTCGATGGAACTGGGCGGAAACGCACCGTTCGTCGTCTTCGGCGATGCCGCCCTGGGCAAAGCCGTCGACGGCGCCATCGCAGCCAAGTTTCGCAACATCGGCCAGGCGTGCACGGCAGCCAACCGGTTCATCGTGCACACCTCGATTGCGCAGGAATTCGCCCGTAGGGTCACTGAAAGAGTCGACGGTTTCAAGGTCGGGCGCGGCACCGAGGATGGCGTCACGATCGGACCTCTCATCGACGCCAAGGCTGTTACCAAGGCCGACGACCTGGTCAGCGATGCCGTGCAGCGCGGAGCGACCGTCGCCACCGGCGGCGCCGCGATCGAGCGCACTGGCACCTTCTATGCGCCGACAGTCTTGACCGATGTGGCACCCGGTAGCGACATCCTGCGCGAAGAGATCTTCGGACCTGTTCTAGCCATCTCGACTTTCGACACCGAGGACGAGGCCGTGGCGCTTGCGAACGATACCGAGTACGGACTGGTCTCCTACGTGTATACCGAGGACTTCAGTCGTGGACAGCGCATGATCGAGCGGCTGCACACCGGAATGATGGGTCTCAACGTCGGAGTCGTGTCCAATGCAGCCGCGCCGTTCGGCGGGTGGAAGATGTCCGGTCTCGGTCGCGAAGGTGGAGCCGAGGGGATCCACGAATACCTGCAGACCAAGTACACTCTCACGCCGTCACCGTTCGGGTGAATCGACGGTCTGTTCGAGCTCACTTCTGTTGGAGTTCACTTCTGTTGGAGTTCACTTCTGTTGGAGTTCACTGATGCAATCGTCGAGCATGCGCACTTGGTGGGACTCCGTCATCGCGTCGGGATTCAGCACAGCCATGACCTGTACTCCCATCAGCATCGACAACACCCTGTCGGCGGCCACGGCGACGTCCGTATCGCGGATGTCGCCGTCGTCGTGGGCTTGCTGGAGAAATCCTGTGATCCGCGCCCGCCAGTCGTCCCAGGCGTCGATGTTGATCCGGCCGATCACAGGGTCGTACATCGCCCGCTGCCACAAACTCGTGGCAATCCGTGCCTCCAGCAAGCTCTCCTCGTTCAAGGGGAGGATCTCGCGACAAAGGACGCGAAGTGCATCCATTCCGCGGGCGTCGCCGCTCTTGCCCTCGACGCGCCCGTTGGTCGCGTGATAGACGTGCTCGTACGCGACCTGTAGGACTTCGTCCTTGTTCGCGAAGTAGTAGGCGAGCACTCCGTTGGCGTAGCCGGCTTCCTCGGCGATGGCGCGCATGCTCAGCGCCGACAACCCGCGACTGGCCAGCAATCGCCAGACGGCACCGACGATTTCACGTCGACGCTCGTCGTGATCGACCTTCTTGGGCATCTCGTTCACCACCTTCCGTGGTGTTCCATTCAAGCGTGGGCGACTTGGTACGTCGCGTCTGCCCCAAGGTTGCAGGGTAGTTAACCCGATGCGAATCAGTACGTAACAAAATACGTTCATTATTCCCTACAGACGTAGGAAATACGGGTATCGTTGCGGCACAACACTTTGAACGGAGTCACCGATGGCGATCAGTCCCGACGCAGTCGACCATGAACTGTCCATGCCTACCGAGGGTGAAATATCGGCTGTGCGCGAGATCCTGGCTGCGGCCGGCGTGGTGTCGTCCAGATCTC
>NZ_LVCV01000072.1 GCF_001647195.1 Rhodococcus sp. EPR-157
GTTGCTCGACCCCACCAAGCCGGAGTCGATCGATGCGGTCGTCTCGGTGACGCACCGAATTGTCGTCTCGCATCAGGTCCTCGACACACGAACTGCTGGTCAGCTACCAGTTTTGGACGAGGAGTTCGGACTCGTCGAGGAACTGCTGAGCACCGACGAGAGATGGTTGACAGCACTGTCGGCCAGGGGCGTCGACGTCGCGCAGGTCCGGGTCGCTCCGCTGTCCGCCGGGGTGTTCGACTACCCCGACGAAGAAGGACGCCGCATTCTTCGTGGACTCGCGTTTCTGCAGCAGCACCGCGGCGATCACCCGTGGGCACACCCCATCGACGGTCTCGTTGCATTCGTCGACGTCACGTCGCGTGAGGTCACCGAAGTGCATGACTTCGGACCAGTTCCGATCCCGAAGGAGTCGGGTAACTTCGACGACCCTGCCGTCGCAGGGCTGGCCCGCACCACGCAGAGACCTATCGATATCACCCAACCCGAAGGCCCGAGTTTCACGGTGACGGGCAATCGAGTCGACTGGGAGAAGTGGTCTTTCCGGGTAGGTTTCGATGCTCGCGAAGGGCTCGTACTCCATCAGATCGGCTTCGTCGACGGTGACCGTGTGCGGCCGATCGTGCACCGCGCGTCCATCGCCGAGATGGTCGTACCCTGCGGCGACCCCTCGCCCGTGCGGTCGTGGCAGAACTACTTCGACACCGGTGAATACCTGGTCGGTAGGTACGCGAACGCACTGGAACTCGGATGCGATTGCGTCGGTGACATCACGTACTTCGACGCTGTAATCGCAGACGAGTTGGGTGTACCTCGTACATTGCGGAACGCGATCTGCATGCACGAAGAGGACTTCGGTATCCTCTGGAAGCACTCCGACCAGTGGGCAGGTTCGAGTGAAACACGCCGCCAACGCCGTTTGGTGATTTCCTTCTTCACCACGATCGGGAATTACGATTACGGGTTCTTCTGGTACCTCTACCTCGATGGAACCATCGAATTCGAGGTCAAGGCAACGGGTATCGTGTTCACCTCCGCCTACCCGGGCAAGGACTACCCGTACGCGTCGGAGATTGCCCCGGGTCTGGGTGCGCCCTATCATCAGCACCTGTTCAGCGCTCGGCTCGACATGATGGTCGACGGCCTCGGCAACAGCGTCGAAGAGATCGAATGCGTACGTGTGCCGATGGGCGAGGGCAATCCGCACGGAAATGCTTTCACGCTCGGAAAGACGCTGTTGCACAACGAGTCCGAGGCGCAACGTATGGCTGACAACCGGGCTGGGCGGGTATGGCATGTCGTGAACCCGAACGTCACGAACCGGCTTGGCCGTCCGGTTGCGTACGCGCTGCATCCAGAAGGAAACCCGACACTGTTGGCTGATCCGGAATCCTCGGTGGCGGGGCGGGCGGCGTTCGCTACCAAACATCTATGGGTTACGCAGTACTCGCCGAACGAATTGTATGCATCAGGGGATTTCGTCAACCAGCATCCTGGGGGATCGGGACTTCCGGAGTTCGTGGCGGGCAACCGAAGCGTGGACAACAAGGACATCGTTCTGTGGCACACGTTCGGCCTCACGCACTACCCGCGTCCTGAGGACTGGCCGATCATGCCCGTCGACTACAGCGGTTTCACCCTCAAACCGGTCGGGTTCTTCGATCGAAACCCCACACTCGACGTGCCGGGCAACGCACGACATTGCCACTGACGTCACTATCCCCACACCACCCACCTCACCTCCCATATGGAGTTCCCATGACCACAGAGCATCCTGCAAAGAGTCACCACGCTCACGATCATCAGTTGCGTCGAGGATCCATCGGCGTCCTCGGTGTGACGTTTTTCGTCATATCTGCAGCCGCACCTCTGACTGCCATGGCAGGCGGCGCGCCGGTGGCGATGCTGCTGGGCAACGGACCGGGTGTGCCAGGGGCCTACGCCGTCGCAGTCGTCACCTTGCTCGTGTTCGCTGTCGGGTATACCGCCATGGCTCGCCACCACACGAGTACTGGGGCGTTCTACTCCTACGTCACCCGCGGTCTACGTCAGCAATTCGGCGGTGCCGCTGCATATCTGGCATTGCTGAGCTACAACGCGATGCAGGTCGGACTGTGGGGGTTGTTCGGCGCTGCGCTCAGCGGATTCGTCCTGGACGAATTCGACATCTCCATCGACTGGTGGGTCTACGTCGTCATCGGGATCGCAATCGTTGCTGTCCTCGGCTATCGCCAGATCGACCTGTCGGTCAAGGTGCTCTCGGTTCTCGTGGCCGCCGAATTTCTCGTCGTCATCATCTTGGCCGTGGTGATCGCCTTCGAGGGCGGTGATTTCGGCACGGCGTCGATGAGTATCACCCCGCTGACACCGAGTGCACTGATGAGCGGCTCGCTGCCGATCGCGCTTCTGTTCTGCTTCGCCTCCTTTGTCGGTTTCGAGGCGACCTCGATCTACAGCGAGGAAGCGAAGGACCCCAAACGCACGGTTCCGCGGGCGACGTTTCTTTCCGTGGTGACCATCGGTCTGGTCTACACGGTCGTGACATTCCTGATGATCAATGGCGCAGGCGTACAGAATATTCCGGCGTTCGTCGCGCAATTGGCAGATCCGACTACCTTCATCTTCGAGCTTTCGAACTTCTACGTAGGGGAGTGGTTCACCACCATCATGCGATTGCTCTTCGTCACCAGTGTGTTCGCCGCGGTGCTCGCGTTCCACAATGCCGTTGCGCGCTACGCGTACGCGCTGGGTCGGGAAGGAATACTGCCGCGGGGCGTCGGGCACACTCATGCGCGTCATCGCAGTCCGCATGTCGGTTCGGTGGCTCAGTCGGTACTCGCGCTCGTCGTCGTCGGGCTCTTCGCCGTCACCGCCCAGGACCC
Organism: Rhodococcus sp. EPR-157; assembly: GCF_001647195.1. GTDB lineage: Bacteria > Actinomycetota > Actinomycetes > Mycobacteriales > Mycobacteriaceae > Rhodococcoides. The sequence goes on from NZ_LVCV01000072.1 coordinate 2,883, forward strand.
CGTTCTCGCTCTCTTCACCTGGCTGACCAACCTCGGCACTCTCGGTGTGATCGCACTGATGGCGCTGTCCTCGTTCGCGATCATTGCTTTCTTCGCCCGCAACCGTGAGCTGGACAGCAATGTTCTACGGACCGTCGTCGCTCCCCTCGCCGCAGGCGTTGCACTGAGCGCGATCCTGGCGTACGCGATTGCGAATTTCGGACTCCTCATTGCGTCCGGAGGGGCGTTGGTCTGGATTCTCCCGAGCCTACTGTTGATCGTCGCAGCTCTCGGGGTAGCGGCGTCGATACGTTTGCGTTCCCGCTCACCGCAGCTGTACGCCGAGATGGGTCGCCACCGCGAATGACGCGCGCCGTCGCTATCGCTGTCGGGACCGGAGCAGAGAAACAGGCGGTGTGCTCTCCTGCCGGCGTGACGGTGCGCGGAGCAAGTGCACTTGCGCTGTCGATTGCTGCTGCGGCACTGCATATCCCATCGATCGGTTCGCTCACGGGTGCGGAGCGGGTCGCTGTCGTGGTCCTGGCCGCCGGCTGTGTGTGGTGCGGTGTGCACCTCGTACGCAAACCGACTGCCAGAGCATGGGCCACAGCAGCGACGATGTCGACCCTGATGGTCTCTGTGCATCTGTCGGCAATGGGGTCCGGACACTCCGCCCACCACGGAACTCACACGGCCGCTCCGGACCTGGATTTCGCCGCCAGCTCGATGTCGTCGTCGATGCAATTGTCGCTGCTGCTGGCCCTGGTCGAGTTGGGTTTCACAGGGAGCATGCTGTGGATCAGCACGCCGGCGAGAGATGAGTCCTCTTTGTCGGAGGGGACTGATCCGAGCCGTGCACAGCGCAGTCAGTGAGCCCGATCAGCTGTGTCTGGACATGCTCCGCGTGTCCGCTCGCAACGACACCGCGATGTCGTGCGTCTCGGTCGTAGTCGATCCGCCGACCACATACTTCAGTGCGTTGTCGATGGCTTCGTGGTCGGAACCGGTCCAACGTTCTTCTCGTTGCCGCCGATACTGGCTCCAGGACGGACTGGTGAACTGCTCGACCATCATGTCACCGTCGTCGAGACTGCGATACAAGTTCCACGAATAGGCCCCAGTCCGTCGACGCGCCACGCCAACCGAGGACATCGATTGGATGAACTGCCCTCTGACGTCGTCGGTGACGCGATACGTGACGGTTACCCGTATCGGGCCGTCGTCGGGCTCAGGTTCGAAAACAATTGTCGGGGTTGGCCACGCCATCGAAACCGCACGGTCGAGAACGCCCGTTTCGGGGTGTAGCGGCAGCACCGCCACACTCGCAGCCACGAGTATCAACGCACCGACTGCTACCGCCAGGCAATCGACAATGCCGATTCTCGATGCCAACCACCCCCACGCGAGCGAACCGACAGCCTGAGATCCCATGAAGACGAGTAGATAGATCGACATTCCGCGAGCCCGCACCCACGATGCGAGGGAAAGCTGAATCGACGCGTTCAACGCGGTCAGGGTTGTGATCCACGCAATTCCCGACACCATGAGTGCCGGAATAACCAACCAGACAGGCAGCCACGCGAGCGCCGCCATTCCGATCGCATAGGCCACGGCCGATCCGGCCAGCAGAGTGTTCGCACCGAAGTGGTCCCTCAGCATCGGTGTGGCTGCCACACCGATGACGGCCCCGACACCGAGGACGCCCAACACGATGCCGTAGCCGATAGAGCCCAGTCGCAGAACAGACGATGTGGCCGAGGGGAGAAGTGCCCACAAGGCCGAGGCAGGAAAAGCGAAGAGCGCCGAGCGCAGGATGATTCGGCGAACTATCGGGCCCGACCGAATATAGCGGATGCCTGTGACGATCGACTCCGTGAGCCTTTCTCGATCGGCGTGTTCTCGCGTAGGGCGCTTCCACCTGGTCAGTACGCCCACCGTGGCCAAGAAGGTCAACGCATTGATGGCAAATACGAAAGTAGGTCCAGCGACAGCAACCAAGACGCCGGCGAGCGCGGGTCCGATGGCTCGTGCTCCGTTGACGGTTACGCCGCCCAATGCCGACGCGGCTGGAATCTGTTCTCGGGGAACCAGCTCTGGTTGAATCGCCTGCCATGCGGGAGCCGCGAGCGAAGACCAGCATCCCAGGACGAACGTGCACGCGAGCAGACCCCACGGAGACAGAGTGTCAGTCCACGCGAGTGCGGTGAGTACTCCTCCGGTCAGCAGCGAACCGAGACCGACCACGATGAGCAGTACTCGTCGGTCCAGCGCGTCGGCCAGTGCGCCCGCCAGCAGTGCCAAGAGAAGCGTAGGAAGAAGGCTGGCGGTTTGCACTGCCGCGATGACGGTCGTCGATGCCGCGCGCTCGACCAGGAACCACTGTGCTCCGACCGTCTGCATCCAGCCACCGATATTGGACACAAGCTGGGCGACGAACAGGCTGCGGTACAGAGTGTTGCGCAGCGGTGCCCATGCGGACACCGTGTCCGTCGGGGCGGAACCCGGTGTCGTCGCAGAGGGTGTCATCCTGGCCTCTTTCGGTTCTCGCATGCATCGGAGTAGGACGGGTGCGCTGAAAACACGTGCTATCCCAGGAGCCGTTGCCAGTTTCGCGGAACCCGCTCGGCCGGGCCGGGGACGGTCTGTGTGGGCGGATGGGATTCGGGGGGCGCGAGTGTCGGCCCACCATCGGCAAATTGGTTCGACCCGTAATCCCAGAACCAGTCCTCGCCGGGTTCGAAGCTCTGAATGATCCGATGCCCGGTGGTGTGGGCGTGCCCGCTCGCGTGCTGGTTGAGTGAATCGTCGCAGCACCCGATGTGCCCGCACTTGGCACACCGCCGTAGATGGACCCACCAGCTACCGGTGAGGTTGCATTCGACACAGCCCGTACCACTGGGCGGCACCAAGGGGTCGAGGAACGATGCAAGGTCGCTCATGATTCGGCCTCCTCTACTGCATCGACCGGGTTGGTTCGCGGCACGACCAGCGGATCCGACGGAGTGAACGGGAAGTCGGGCAGAGCATCGAGATCGACGCCGAAGGTGGCCGCCAATACTGGCCGCGAAAACGCCGAGATCGATGCACGATATCCGATATCCCCCGGCGTGGGCTGATCGAAGAAGATCAAGAAGTGGATCTCGTCGTCACCGATCACTTCGATCTGGTGCGGATATGCCCGCGGAATGAAGTAGACGTCGCCCGGCTTCAAGACGTAAGTGTCGACGGAACCGTCCGGGTCGAGAATCGACATCCTGGCACGCCCTTTGTGGACGTACCCCATCTCGGCTGTGATTGGATGCCAATGTGGCTCGCGCATAACGTCTTCGGCGATCGTCAGTGAGTACATCGACAGGTGTTTCAGCGCAGGCCAGAACTGCGTCCGAGACGTCCTCACGTGTGCGTACGGCTGGCTGATCGTCGCACTCATACCCTCGAGGTCGAACTTGTGTGGATTGCCGAGTCCGGCTGTGTCCGGGATGACCGCGGGTCCGGTGCGCTGGACGATGTCAGCTGCGGAGGTCGACAGTGCCATGGGCGTGAAGGCCGCTGCGTCGAGGCCGAAAGTGTTGCCGAGCACCGCCCCGGACATGGCCCCGAAAGCCGCTTTCAGCGAGAAGTCCTCGGGTTGTTCGTCGGAGAACGCGATGATGAACTCGGCCGTGGTGTCGCCTACGTTCTCGATGTGGTGCAGCGAACCGGATTCGATGGTGAACATCTGGCCGGCGTCGATGGTGAAGGACGAAAAGGCGCTTCCGTTGTCGAGGATCGAAATCAGAACCGAGCCGGCGATGCAGTAGCCCAGCTCGTCGGCAATGGCGTGCCAGTGTGGTTCACGGATGCTTCCTGGTTCGAGGACGAGACGCTTGATCGACAACCCGGTCAGCAGTGGGAAGTCGTCCGCTGTGAGCCTGGTGATCGAGCCGAGCTCGCTCGAGTGTTGCGGGGCTGCGTCGAGCAGAGACCGCACATGTCTTGAGGTCATGAAAGTCACTGCCTTCCGAGGGAAGGCCCGGGCGGCGACTGACGGATCGCCGCCCGGGCAGGGCCTTGTGCTACTTCGCGATAAAGTCGAGAATGTCTGCGTCCAAGGCCTTCTGGTACTCGCCGTAGATGCCGTGCGGTGCGCCGGGGTAGATCTTCAGTGTGCCGTCCTTGACCAGTTCAACTGTCTTCAGCGCGGCAGCGGCGATGGGGACGATCTGGTCGTCGTCGCCCTGCGCGATGAAGATGGGGACGGTCAGCGCCTTCAGGTCCTCGGTGAAATCGGTCTCCGAGAAAGCCTTCACGCAGTCGTAGGCAGCAGCCAGATTGACGAGCATGCCCTGCCGCCAGAAGTCGTCCTTGGCTCCCTGCGAGACCTTCGAACCTTCACGGTTGGCTCCGAAGAACGGCTCGGCGAGGTCCTTGTAGAACTGCGAGCGATCGGTGAGGACTCCGTTGCGAATGTCGTCGAGGGCCTCGATCGGGGTGCCCTCCGGGTTGGACTCCGACTTCAGCATGATGGGCGGAACGGCGCCGGCGGTGATGACGCGGGCGACGCGGGTACCGCCGTACCGAGCTGCGTAGCGCACCACTTCGCCTCCTCCGGTGGAGTGGCCGATGAGCGTGAGCTCCTGAAGGTCGAGAGCCTCGACCAGTTCGGCGACGTCGCGGGCGTACGTGTCCATGTCGTTCCCGGTGTAGGTCCTCGAAGAGCGGCCGTGTCCGCGGCGGTCGTGGGCGATGGCGCGGTAGCCGGCGTCTGCGAGCAGCTTGAGCTCGAGCTGCCAAGCATCCGACGACAGAGGCCAACCGTGGCTCAAGAGAACTGGCTTTCCGGTGCCCTGCTCGGTGTAGTAGA
>NZ_LVCV01000073.1 GCF_001647195.1 Rhodococcus sp. EPR-157
CGTCCTTGTCGGAGGCGAAATCGTCGCTGCTGGCGTCCAATGTGGGGGAGGGGATACCGGGGACGTCACTACCTGCTACCCGGTAGTGAGGCCGATTCGCACCGAAAGAACGGTTCCAGCGCCGAGTGGGCTCGAAATGGTCAAGCTACCCCCGACGGCAGCAACTCGATCCTGCAGACCGATCAATCCGGACCCGGAGTTCGGGTCCGCGCCACCCCGACCGTCGTCGGCCACGGTGAGTTCGAGATCGCTATCCGTCACGCGGGCGGATATGTCGACTTCCGTCGCGTCGGCGTACTTGGCAGTGTTCGTCAGGGCTTCGGCCACAACGTAATACGCGGCCACCTCGATGGAATCATCGAGACGAGTGGGTATCTCGGCGGTCAAAGATACCGGGACGGGGCTGCGCCTCGCGAGCGTCTTCAGCGCCGGACCGAGACCGCCGCGGGAGAGGATCGCGGGATGGATTCCGCGCGAGAGCTCGCGAAGGTCCGAATGCACATGTGACAAGGTTTCGACACTGCGGTCCAGACTGTTTCGGAGCCCGGCGAGGTTTTCGGGAACTGCGGCTTGCGCGGCCCGTAGTTCCATTCCCAGAGACACTATTCGCTGTTGGGCACCATCGTGCAGATCCCGTTCGATTGTGCGCCGCGCCTGATCCGCCGCAGTGACCACGCGGGTTCGGGACCGAGTGAGCTCGAGTCGTGTCTCATGGTTGTAGATGGCGGTGGCGAGAAGGTCGGCGAAGTCGCTCAACCGATCGCGTGTGCCTGTGTCCTCGGTATGACGGGTCGACGTGGCGCCTATGATCACCGCACCCCAGGTGATGCCGTCGACACCGACGGGGACGCCGACGGATCGGCGAATTCCGCGACCGGCCAACAGCGTCGCTATGTCGCTTGTCGCAGTGCTGAAGTCGATTTCCGCAGCCTCGCCGGTG
>NZ_LVCV01000074.1 GCF_001647195.1 Rhodococcus sp. EPR-157
GCCAGGATTGTGTAGCACCTGTCGGCGTCGTAACGAACCACGGAGACATGCTCGATGTCGAGACCGTCGGCGAGCTCGTGAGCGACAGCGGGGAACACATCGTCCGGTTCGGCCCGTAGTGCTACGAGCGTAGCGACGCGGCGAAGTGACGCTTGTTGACGCCCTAATGCAATGGTCTGCTCGTGCATCACTTGGCGATCCCTTGCGGCGGCGAGCAAGGCCTCGAGCGAGGGCACCACGCGTCGGATCCGGCGACCGTCGGTCTGGTCGAGTGTCGACGGCACGAGAAGGGTCCCAACGACGACGTCACCGTCTCGGAGAAGAATCTTGTTCTGATCTGAAGAAGCGGATGCGGTTTCAGGCCCCAACACTGCGTAGGGCAGGTCGAGAACGTCCGACAGCCGAGTCCCGGCTGCGTCGAGCATCTCCGGGCTGTAGTTCGATCGCAGCATTGTGCGCGCCAGCGACGCCAACAGGTCGGCCTCCCGGCGACGTTGGTCGGATTCCATGGCGCGCAGCCGCGATTGACCGACGAGAGTGTTGGTGAGCAGAGCCAGTGCCAGAAAGACGACAACGGCAGGGACGAGGCTCTCGCTGCTCTCGATGACGTGGATGTAGGCGTACGCGGCTGCGCTGGCCACTGAGGTGGCGATCGACATCCGGAAGCCCCAACCCGCGGACACGACGAGCACTCCGAACAGAAAGACAGCCCCGAACGCGTTTTCGGGTGCGATTCGTTTGAGCGTGAGCACGACCAAGATCTCCGTGGCGATCATGGCCGCAGCCAGAACGATTCCCCATGCCACCGGTGGTGAGCTCGGTCGAAGCACCATAGCGATGAGACGGTCGCGGCGCGCGACCTCGGTAGTCATCGGAAATACCGGCGGGTGGAATTACCGCTAGCCGGAATGTCGGGCCTCGCGATCTCTGACATTCTCGACCAGGTGATGTCCTCATCGTTCAGCTGCCTGATCGTCGACGACAGCAACGCGTTCTGCGTTGCTGCTCGCCGGGTGCTGGAAGAGGCTGGCATTGCCGTCGTCGGAACTGTCTCGACGTTGGCGGACGCGGTCGATACGGCGGTCACGGCCCATCCGGATCTCGTACTAGTCGACATCGACCTCGGAGCCGAAAGCGGGTTCGACGTCGTGGAGGCCCTGGATGCTGCCGCGTTGCACCCGAAGCCGTCGATCATTCTGGTGTCTACGCACGACGAGGAGGACTTTGCCGATCTGGTCGAAAACAGTTCAGCCATCGGGTACTTGCAGAAGTTCGAGCTGTCGGCGACTGCGATCGAGAACATGCTCCGATGACTGCAGTTCAAGCGACTGTGTCCAGGTACATGATCACCGCGCGGACCCGGCGGTGATCGTCCGCCGTCTCCGACAGGTCCAGCTTCGTGAGGATGCTGCGCACGTGCTTCTCGACGGTTCCCTCGGTGATCCACAGTCTTCGACCGATGCCCGCGTTGGACAGGCCTTCGGCCATGAGGGTCAGCACGTCTCGCTCACGGGCACTCAAAGCCCCCAGCGGGTCGTTCCGTCGTCTGGCAGCTACCAGCTCGTAGACGAGTGCTGGATCGATCACCGATGCTCCGCCCGCGACTCGGTCGACAGTGGAGACGAAGTCGGCGATATCGGTCACTCGGCTCTTGAGGAGGTAGCCGACTCCCTTTCGACCGTCACCGCCTTCGAGCAGTTCGAGCGCGTGATCCACCTCCACGTGCGCCGACAACAGCAGCATTGCGACGCCCGGGTACTCGGTTCGGATTCGCACAGCGGCATCGAGTCCTTCGGCCGTATACGTCGGAGGCATCCTGATATCGATGATCGCCAGCTCGGGTTGCTCCCGGCCGAGCAACGTCAGAAGTTCATCTGCGTCACCGGCTTGGCCGACGACCTCGAGTCCTGCCTGGGTAAGCAGACTCGACAAGCCTTCTCGCAACAGAACATCGTCGTCGGCGATCACCACTCGAACTTCGGACATCACACTCCCTCGACCAGACCCGAAGTTCGAAGTATCGGTGGCGACCACTGCGTCGGTCATCAGTCGATCGACTGTCCGTGCACAAGCGTCCGGTGCCACAATGGGTCGACTTCGGCGATCGAGGCGAGAACTATTGGGCGGTGGGCATGGCGGGCAGTCGTATCGACGGACCTACGCTCGGCGCGCCGTTGATCGGGCGGGACGACCTGACCGAGTCCCTGGCGCGACTCGCCCGGGAGCCGGGGAGCGGACACCGGGTGTTGTGGCTTCTGGGTGAGGCTGGAATCGGCAAGAGCACCCTGTTGCGGTACACGCATGACATCGCGTCCAGCGCCGGAGTCCGTGTCCTGGAGGCATCCGGCGTCGACGCGGAGACTCAGCAGGTGTTCTCCGGACTCCACCAGCTTCTGTGGCCTGTCCTCTCGTACGTCGACCGGCTCCCCGCAGCGATCAGGAGGCCACTGGACGAGGTGCTCGGACGCGCGCCCATGCCCGCCGCGATCGACATGTTCGCCTGCCGACATGCCGTGCTTCGTCTTCTCGAACTGCTGACGGACGAACGGGGCCTGGTTCTGATCGTCGACGACGCACATCAACTCGACAGGGACTCACTCGACTTGGTCGTCTATGCCGCACGCCGCGTCGTCGGGCCGATGCCGACGCTCTGCAGCGCACGCGGACATCGAGTTCCGGACGGCGTCGACCCCGGAGTGCCCGCTGTCGAAGTTCCAAGCCTGACCGATGCGGAGTCGGCGGTACTGCTCGACCGTCAGCCAGGGATCCCGTCCGATGCTGCTCGGCTGGACATCATTTTTCAGGCCGAGGGCAATCCGCTCGCGCTCATCGAGTTCGGCCGCGCAGTGGCGCGGTCGGGCAGTGGCATGCTGGCGGGTGCGGGACTCGACCGTCTTCGCCGGGTGCAGTCCATTTTCTCGGATCGGCTCGCCGCTCTGGCTCCAGACACTCGCACACTCCTGCTGTACGCCGCGTCCGGTTCGGGGTACGAAAGCGTAGACATCGTCACCGAAGCCGCAGGGTTCGGCTCCGACCTGTCGGTATGGGCAGAGGCCGAACGATCAGGTCTGGTCACTGTCGACGATCGGCGGGTCCAGTTCACCCATCCACTGGTCCGTGCAGCGGCCTACTCGGACTGCACCGTCGACGCCCGTCGCCGCGCGCACGAGGACTTCGCCGAGCAACTTCACGATGATCCACCGTGTCGAGCGTGGCACCGGGCAGCTGCTTCGGAGGGCACGGACGAGTCCGTTGCACGAGACCTGGAGGATGCCGCCGAACTGTCACAGCGGCGGGGTGGATTCTTCGAGGTGGCTCGCGCCTTGGAGCGGGCGGCGCGGTGCTCACCGGACGTGAACGAGGCAGCACGGCGATACGCCATGGCAGCGAACGCGGCATACATGGCGGGTGATCCTCGATGGGGTCTCGCGCTGGCCGGCTTGGCCCGACGAACAACCGATGTGCCCGATATCCGTAGTGCTGCAGCACTACCCACTGCCTCGATCCTTCTGCAGACCGCGCATCCGGATGAGTCTTTCGACGTCATCCGCCGGACCCTCACCGAGGACGCGCCGACCGACGAGAGCCTTGTGCTGGCTCTTCTGTTCACAGCCGTCGGTGCCGCGCACTTCAGTGGCGGAGAGGCGCGGCGTGAGGAGCTTCGACGGCTGGCCGAGAAACTGCCCGAAACGATATCCGACGGTGGCGACTTCATGTCGCCGATGCCGGAGGCCGCGAAAGAGTCCGTGCGTCGCTTGATCACCGAATACTCCACGTCGACATTGGGAACGGAGACCGTGGAACACCGCGCCGAGGCAGTGTCGATCTCGGCGCAAATTTCAGTTCTTCTGTCGGAAGGGACCCGTGCGTACCTGAGCGAGAACAGCGTCGACGCGCTGACCTACTTCACACAGGGGATCAGTGCTCTCCGCGAGTCCGGGAGCCTCGGAGTAGGTGCGATGGGAATGACCGCGTGTGTGGGTGCGCTGATCGACACCGGCCGCTGGAACGAGGTCGATGCGGCTGCGAACGAGGCTTCGGATGTCGCGGCAGTCGGCAGGATGGCACTTGTCGACGCTACGGTCGAGACTCATCGGGCGACGATCGAGACCTATCGGGGCAATCTTGCTCGTGCCGACGACCATGTCGCACGGGCCGCGGCGCTGTTCGAACCGCGCGCGAACGTTGCGCTCGCGGTGGACCTGCAACGCGTGTTGGCGACGATATCCTGTGCCCGGGGAGATTTCGAGGGTGCCTTCGAGCGGCTGCAGGGTCTGTTCGGTGCCGACGGCACACCCCTGCACAGTGTTCAATCTGCGCGTGCCCTGGCAGATTTCGCATGGGCTGGAGCCCGGAGTGGTCAGCATGCGACTGCCAGAAGGTCGGTTACGGCTATCGGTCGCGCACTGGGATCGCGCCCGCCGATGCGGATTCGGCTGCTGCGCCACTTGGCCGCGGCATTGGTCAGCGAGACGACGAAGACTGCGGAACGGCACTACCGGCTTGCGGTATTGGATCCCGACGCAGCCGAGTGGCCCGTCGAACGAGCGCGAGCGCAGATGCACTATGGCGAGTGGTTGCGCCGCACGCGCCGTCCCACCGACGCGCGTCCGCTTCTGTCCGCAGCGCTCGAGACCTTCGAACATGTCGGCGCTGTCATGTTCGCAGATATCGCGCGCGCTGAGCTACGTGCGGCCGGGGGATCGCGCGGTTCGCTGGTGAGGGAATCCGCGGGCGGTTGGAGCTCGCTCACCGCACAGGAGCAGCACATTGCATCTCTCGCGGCGGACGGCTTGACCAACCGTCAGATCGGTGAGCAGCTGCATCTCTCTCCTCGCACAATAGGTTCACACCTCTACCATGTGTATCCGAAACTCGGGGTCAGCAAGCGGCACGAACTGCGCGGTGTCATCGACACTGTCGCACAGCGAAGCGTGAACTGATCTCGTACCTCATGGGATTGGAGATGATGGTGACACCTACGGGACGCGCTTCGCGCGTCGTTGTCGTGACGGGCGCAGGTTCCGGGCTGGGACGGGCGATGGCTGTCCGGCTACTCGAGGTTGGCCATCACGTCGTGCTGGTCGGCAGGAACGCACGGAGTCTCGACGACACGGCTGCGGGGCACGAGAGGGCAGCGGTGTTCGTGTGTGACGTCTCCTCAGCCGAATCGGTGCACGAACTGTTCGGGTGGGTGTCGGCGCAGTTCGGCAGACTCGATGTGCTCGTCAACAACGCCGGTACGTTCGGGCCGTCCGGAAGTGTCGACGAGATCGACCCGCAGGCGTGGTCGGAGACCGTCGCCACCAACCTCACCGGCGTGTTTCTGTGCGCACGCGAAGCAGTGCGGATCATGAAGGCCCAGACTCCACGAGGGGGCCGGATCATCAACAACGGTTCGATCTCCGCGCACACCCCACGACCTGCCAGCGCCGCGTACACGGCGAC
>NZ_LVCV01000075.1 GCF_001647195.1 Rhodococcus sp. EPR-157
ACGCTGCCACCGACATGACGGCAGGGTTCGCACACTCGGCCAGGCAAGCCGACGGTTCGACCCGACCGGAACCCACTTTCGATCCGATCCACGTCGCCGACGCCGTCGCGCATCTCGTCGAATTGCCACTCGACGTCTCGGTCCCCACTATGACCATCATGGCCAACCGAATGCCCTACATGGGACGTGGCTGACGCCAAGGCTTGGCCGACTACGTTTCTGCGGCAGCTCAATTGAACGGCGTGCCACCGGTAACTGCGATCGTCTCGCCCGTTATGTAACTGGATTCTCCAGACGCGAGAAACACGTACGCGGGTGCGAGTTCCGCGGGTTGTCCCGGCCTGCCCAATGGCACGGCTTCACCGAAGTTCTCGTACTTCGAGGAGGGCATCGTCGCGGGAATGAGCGGTGTCCAGATCGGTCCTGGCGCTACTGCATTGACCCGAATGCCGCGTGAGGCAAGATCTCCCGCCAATCCCTTGGTGAAAGCAACTATTCCTGCCTTCGTCGTTGCATAGTCGAGTAACTCCGGTGACGGGTTGGACGCCTGTATGGATGCGGTATTGATGATGGTCGCACCGGGCATCATGATCGCGGAGGCCTGCTTCGAGATCCAGAACAGTGCGTAGAGATTGGTCTTGAGTACGCGGTCGAATTGTTCGGTGGTGATATCTGCGATGCCGCCCATCTGAGCCATCTGAAAAGCAGCGTTGTTGACTACGATGTCCAACCCGCCCATGGTTTCGAACGCGCTGGTCACAAGACGTGAGCACTGCGATTCGTCTCGGACGTCGCATGGTACTGCCGTTCCCGACCGGCCTGCTGCCTCGATCAGTTGGACCGTTGTTCGGGCGTCGCTTTCCTCCGCCTCTAGATACGTGATGACTACGTCGGCGCCCTCTCGCGCGAATGCGAGGGCTACAGCTCGGCCGATTCCCGAGTCGCCGCCTGTAATGAGCGCCTTGCGGCCACTCAAGCGATTGGAGCCCCGGTAGCTGTCCTCCCCGTGATCAGGTGCCGACACAAGATCTGCGGTCAAGCCTGGGTGCGGGATTTCCGCTTGACCAGCGCGGTCAGGCATCGGGAACGCGTTCTGGGGATCGCTTATGTGATGTTGGTCTGCCATATGGATGTCCTATCGTCGGGTTGAGTGATACCCGCCGATTCCGATTGCAATCGAACTGCGCTCCACATGCGTCCGCGGGACCGATACCGCGTCGGTGACGGTTCCAATTCAGGTGGACCCGACGCCTGGTTCCGTCCGTCGAATGTGTTCGGAAAGCTGCGCGGCCGGTCGTTCGGGTGACCGAATGAGTCGTTCGGTGCGGGCGGGGGAGCGACGCGCACCTTTCAGCCCGCGCGCAAGTTGCAACGCGTGCCGGGGCTGGAACCTGCGCGGCCGGTCGTTCGGGTGACCGAATGAGTCGTTCGGTGCGGGCGGGGGAGCGACGCTAGCGGGTCACACCGAACAGCAGTGACCTTCCGATTCTTCGTTCGGTGGTGCGGTCAGCCGGCAGAAGCACGATGACTCGATCGGTACGTCGGCCATCGCAACGGCAAGCTTCAACTGTTGTCCGACAATTGTGGCCTCGTCGTCGCGCCCGAGTATTCGGAGGCATTCGTGGTAGCCGTGAAGAGCCCACACGTTCGACGGATGCTGTTGTGCCCGAGGTAAAGTAGCGTCGAGTCCGAGATCGGCACGGTAAACCGCCGCCGCCTCCTTTATATTCCCCTGTTCGAGGAGCAAGGCGCCATACGCATGTCGAGTGGGCTGCATCCATCCCCATGGCTCGTCGTAGGGTAGACCGTCGTCCAACTCGATCGATCGGCGCAGGGCGTCGAAGGCCTTGTCGTAGTTACCTTTGCGATATTCGAGTTCGCCCTCCAACATCGCAGCGGCGACAGCCAGGATATCGAGACAGGTATTGTTGAAGAGCATTCGCGTCGGAGCGACTCGTGTCAGTGCGGCTGCGAACAATTCACTCTCGCGTTCCGCTGATTCGATCCGTGACGTTGCCGAGTATGCAACGCCTTTCGCGTAGTGCAGCATTGCAGTCGAGACGCAGTACAGGCTGTCGTCCGAGGGCATCGGCAAGTCGATGATGTCCTGCCAGCGACCGAATCTGATGTAGACATGAACGCGCATTGCCAGAAAACCTTCGAGCCAGTCTGCCATCGGCGGACTTTCGACTTGGAGCAGTTCGTCCGGAATAGCGGCTTCGAGCTGGCTTGCGGTGTCTACGGCAACCGCCGATTGCCCGAGGAACATGGCCCCGTAGATCTTGAAGTGGTAGTTGTGGGCGCGGTAGAGCGTATAGAAGTTCATCGGTCCCGCACGGTGCAGGAACTTCTCGTCTGCGACGATCGCGTCCGTGTTCGCGCTGACGACGCGGCGATAGTCGCCGCACAGAACATCCAGATGCGACGGCATGTGGTGAAGGTGGCCGGCATCGGGAACCAGTCCGCGCAGTCTGTCTGCAACGACCAATGCCTGTTCGGGTACGCCGGACATCTCCATGAGGTGGATGTACATGTGCAGTATTCCCGGGTGTACACGACCGTGGTCGGATTCGAGCGCGCGGTCCAAGACGGACTTGGCCTCCACTGCGCACGAGCCCGGCGTCGGTTCGCCGGTGCGGAGATCCCAGAGCTCCCAGGGAGTCAGGTTCATCAGTGCATCTGCGAACAACGTCGCGACGTCCAGATCATCGGGTTCGATGCGGTAGACCTCGCGCATGGCGTCGGCGTACTCGACATTCCACACAGCCCAGGGCGTTTGCTCAGAGTGTTCGCTTCGATCGTTGGGGAATCTGTGCTGCAGCGCCTTGACGAGTCCTATCTCCGTGATCGTGTGAGCATCTCCGAGCAACTCGGCGGCCTTGTCGACGGCACTGTGAGTACGAGCCATGGTCGTCGTCAGATCGGCGTCGTCGAAGAACTCCCAAGGCTTGTTGTAGTTGGGTCCCAGTGCGTACGCCAATCCCCAATAGCCCATCGCGCAGGACGGGTCGGCATCGATCGCGTTCTGGAAGCACTTCGCTGCCTCCTCGTGATTGAACGCATACGACCACACCAGCCCTCGGTCGAACCAGGTTTGCGCATCGGGAACCGAAGTTGTGATCCGTCGGGAGTGGCTTCCCAAGTCGTAGTAGTCGTCCACGTTGTCACGCCTCGATTCGGCCGGTAGATGGCGCACGATCGAAGCCTTTGCGGTCGTACAGTCGCGTGAACAGCAGTCCACCGACCAGACCGACCAGCAAACCGACTCCCGTCATCACAACAGCATGCAGAAGTCCGGAATCGAGTCGTGCGTTGAAGTACAGGATAGATCTGGTGCCGAGGAAGATTTGGTGCATCGGTTCGAACTGCGCCAGCCAGCCGTACAGCGCCGGGCTGGCTTCGAGCGGCAAGGTGCCTCCGGAGGACGGCAGAGCCAGAACGATGAACACCACGAGGTTGATGAGCAGCCCGGCTGTACCGAACGCCGACATCACCGACAATGCAGTGATACCGACTGCGATGATCACGAACACTCCGAACAGGTACAACGCGAACGAGTGAGGCGACGGC
>NZ_LVCV01000076.1 GCF_001647195.1 Rhodococcus sp. EPR-157
TCGGGGTGAAACCGAGGAGTCCGTCGACGAGCGCACTGACGATCGTGGCACCTGTGAACCCGGCGAGGACGAGTAGCAACGCGTAGTAGAACGCGGAAAGGCCGCCGCCTGTGCCGTCGGGCAGCGGGTCGTACGGTGTGACGATGACGTTGATCGGTTCGGCGAGGGCAAGTCTGGCCGCTCCGGTGAGTTCTCCGCCCGAGGGTTGAAGTTGCGCATCGACTTCGGCCGTGAGCGCGGATCCAACCCGCGAATTAGCCTGCGCGAGTGCCTCGGTGGCAACACGCTGCATCAATGCCACGGTAAATGTTCCCGCGCGGGGGTTGGTGTTGACGGTGATGATCGGTCTCTCGACGTCGCCTGGCACCACGCTCGCGCGAGCGAATATCAAGGCACGTTTGGTGAAATCGAATGGAATGACTATGGAACCGTAGGCGTCCCCCGATGAGAGGAGTTCTCTGGCCTCGGCAGGTCCGGTCTCCATGAGCTTGATCTGCCCGGGGTCGATACCCTGCCGGATCGCGTCGGCGATGTCGTTGCCGATGTTCTGCTCCGTCGTCGCACCATTGGACTCGACGGTGTCGCCCTCGTCCTGGTTGACCAGAACCACCGGGAAGTCACGCAGATTGTCCTGCGGGTTGAGGATCCCACCGAG
>NZ_LVCV01000077.1 GCF_001647195.1 Rhodococcus sp. EPR-157
GACCGAGGAGAACGCGCATCCGGCATCTTCGGGTCCTTCTTCGTGCGCTGGGGTGCCTGAGCGTGCCCAGCATATCTCCGATCGATGCACTAGCTCGTCTGATGTGTCCTCAGCGGCTTCGCTCGGTGACTGAATCGCCAACGTCTCCGTGGGTTCGCTCTACACCAATGCGATCACCCGTATTCCGACGATCGGCTGCGATGGTGATCGCCTTGGCACTGTGTGGAACAGCAGTTTCCTGCGGTGCCGAGGATTCTCAGGTCACCGGCACCGCGACCA
>NZ_LVCV01000078.1 GCF_001647195.1 Rhodococcus sp. EPR-157
ACTCGTCCGCCGAATGACCAAGGGTTCCTGGGCCAGGTTAATCCGCCCAGGGTGAGTCGGGACCTAAGACGAGGCCGACAGGCGTAGCCGATGGACAACGGGTTGATATTCCCGTACCCGTGTGAACGCGCCCATGGTGAATCAGTGATACTAACCACCCTGAATCCCGCTTATTCTTGTGCCTTCGGGTACCTGAAGGGTGGGTGGATGCGTGGGACCTGATCTGGTAGTAGCCAAGCGATGGGGTGACGCAGGAAGGTAGCTGGGCCAGTCAGTGGTAGTACTGGTGTAAGCCTGTAGGGCGAACGGTAGGCAAATCCGCCGTTCATGATGCCTGAGAGGTGATGCGTAGCCGATTGAGGCGAATTCAGTGATCCTATGCTGCCGAGAAAAGCCTCTAGCGAGCTTTCACACGGCCCGTACCCCAAACCGACACAGGTGGTCAGGTAGAGAATACTAAGGCGATCGAGATAACTATGGTTAAGGAACTCGGCAAAATGCCCCCGTAACTTCGGGAGAAGGGGGACCTTGTTCGGTGATCAC
>NZ_LVCV01000079.1 GCF_001647195.1 Rhodococcus sp. EPR-157
CGGATCCGACGGTCGTGTTCACCTGGTGTACGAGGTGCAACTGATAAATGGCTTTCCCATCGCGGCCACAGTCACCGGAGTCGAGGTGCTCGACGCCGACGGTGGAGGCGTCCTCGCGTCAATGGATGAGAATGGGGTGACCTCCGCGATGTCTTTGTTGGTCGGAGGAGCCGGTCCGACCGACACCTTGGAACCGTCGACTGTGGGTGTGCTGTGGATGGATGTCGAATTCGACGATGTACGGGACATTCCGGAACGGGTCGAACACCGTGTCACAGTGTCGGTGCCGCCGGGATTGCCGGTGCCGGAATCGATCACTTACGACGGCGCCGAGGCGGATGTCGATCGAACCGGCCCGATTTCGATCGGCCCACCGCTGGCAGGGGCAGGATGGATGGCGGTGGGGAGCTGCTGCGACGGTCCTCATCGGCGAACAGCCCAACCGATCGACAACTCACTGTGGGTCGCGCAGCGATTCGCAATCGACTTCAACCGCCTAGGTGACGGAAATCTTCTCGTCGGGGGTGACCCGACCGAGAACGCGGATTGGTTCACCTACGATCAGCCCGTATTGGCGGTGGCGGACGCCGAAGTCGTGGAAGTTGCCAACGACTTCCAGGATCAAAGCCTTACGGCACCGCGGCCGGTGACGATCGAGGAGGCCGACGGCAACCACGTCATCTTGAAACTGTCGGACGATGTCTACGCGTTCTACGCACATCTGCGACCAGGGAGTGTCGCAGTCGCTGTGGGAGACAAGGTAACGACAGGCCAGGATATCGGGCGGACCGGAAACTCGGGTAGCTCGACTGGCCCGCACCTCCATTTCCAGTTGATGAACCAGCCATCGGCTCTCGTCGCAGACGGTCTTCCCTACGTATTCGACGAGTTCGTCCTCACCGGTGACGGCCCAGCCCTCGATCAGTTGATGGCACTCGACCCCGCAGTGGACGCAGTACCGGTCGACCCGTCCGACGAAGGTGTTCGAAAGGACGAACTGCCGATGAGCAAGACTGTCGTGGAGTTCGAAGGCGCATGACCCGACCAATGCCCCGAGCGTGGACCCAGCCCGCGAATTGGCCTGCGCGAGTGCCTCGGTGGCAACACGCTGCATCAATGCCACGGTAAATGTTCCCGCGCGGGGGTTGGTGTTGACGGTGATGATCGGTCTCTCGGCGTCACCTGGCACCACGAGCTTGATCTGCCCGGGATCGATACCCTGCCGGATCGCGTCGGCGATGTCGTTGCCGACGTCTGTACTGCCGAAACGTCATCAGCGCCGTCGGTCTAGAAGGTACGTCGCCGCTACCCCGGCGATCAATCCCCAGAACGGCGAACCGAGACCTGCGGCGTCGAAACCGGCAACGGTCACCAGCAAGGTGATCAGGGGTGCAAGTACCGGCCGCTCGACGGCGACGAACGCTGCTGAAAATGCCCCGCGTAAGGCGTCGAGCATCGCCAGTCCCGCCAGCGCAGCAATGAATGTCGTTGGGACCACAGCGAGGCCCCGCACCAGCAGCGGTGCGAGCGCACCCACCACGATGGCGATCGCACCGCACGTCATGCCCGCGATGTACTGCCGCTTGCGCTCGCCGACTGCAACTAGTAGTGCATTGGTTGGACCGGCCAGACATGTGGACACTGCGCCGAACGGCGCAGCGAGCAGCGACCACACCCCGCAGGCGACGGTGACGAGGGTCGTCGGCGCTCGATGTCCAGCCGCGCCGAGTACAGCCGCGCCCTGACCGTTCTGGACGGCCACCACGGTGATGGCGAGCGGTACCACCAACTGCGATACGGCGGCCCAACTGAACACCGGCGCGACGAGATCGGGCCATCCGATCACGGGTAGCTGCGCGGCCGGTCCCGTCACCACGCCGAAGCCACCCGTCATTGCCAGCGCCGCGAGACCTGCCACAAGCGCGGCCAACACCGGTGGCACCCTGATCGACCAGGTACCCGACCGGGTCAGGGCGACCCAGGCAGCAACCATGACGCCTGCAACCGCGATATCACTCGATACCGCCTGCACGAGTGAGGTTCCGAACGACAGGAACGCTCCGGCAACCATGGCCATCACGACGCTGTGGGGGAGGCACGCCATCAGCTTCGCGACGAGACCGGTGGCGCCGAGCACGATGATCAGCACACCGGTCACAAGATAGGACCCGACCACCTCGGCCCAGGACAGGGTGGTCAAGGATTCTCCGACCAGAACCGTCCCTGGAATGGTCCAGAAGAATGCTAGCGGCATTCGGTAGGCCCAACTCGCGGCGAGCGTCAGGATCCCGTTCAGTACGAAGACCCCGAAGATCCACGATGCCGTCTGCTGCGCACCGAGTGAGCCGGCCGCCGCCGCACCCATGATCACCGCCACCGGTCCGGTTGCCGAGAACAGCACTCCGGTTGCTCCGGCACCGAGGTACCGACCGCCGAAATCTGCGCGCAGTTCGCGCAGACTCGGCGGCCGGGGAACGTGCTTGACCACTCCCGCCGAGCGCTCGTCGACCCCTGTCATTCGGTCACTTTCACCGGAGCTTCGTCGGCTTCGATACGGGCCTCGTCGGTGCTGCGGATCGCTCGCAGGGCAGGCACCGCAGTGGTCACCAGGGCCCCGAGCAGGGCAACGACAGCGAAGATGTAGAACGCCTGCGAGGACGCGATTCCGGCACCGAGCAGGAACCCGCCGAGCAGCGGCCCGAGAATGCCGCCGAGGCGCCCGAAGCCGGCGCACCACGCGACGCCTGCTGCGCGAGCGGTGGTGGGGTAGTAGTTCGAGACGAAGCCGTAGATCAGCACCTGGGTGCCGATCGCGCCGATGCCGGCACCGGCCACCGCGACGAGCAGCACGCCGAGCGGGAAGCTCAACGTCAACAACACCAACGACAGTGCTGCAAGACAGAAGGTGACCGCTATCACGCGTTGCGGTCCCGTTCGATCGGCGACCCGTGACGCGATCAATCCGCCGATGATGGCTCCGCCGTTGAGAACCAACAGAAACGACAGTGATCCTTTGGCGTTGTATCCGGCCTCGGACATGATCTGCGGGAGCCAGGTGTTGAGCCCGTAGGTGAGCAGCAGGCCGGAGAAGCTCATCAAGCCCAGCAGAGCGGTCGGTCGACGCAGCGGTGTGCGGGCTAGTGCAGCGAATCCGACACGGTCACCCGCAACGACGGGTTCTGCCTCGGGCATTGGGATGCCCGTCTTGGCGCAGACATCCCGAGCATCGGCGTCGCGGCCGCGCGCGAGTAGCCAACGCGGGGATTCGGGCATGCGTAGCAGTGCGAGGGGTAACAGGATCACCAGGGGCAGCGCGCCGATCCAGAACAGGCCACGCCAGCCGATGGTGTCCTGCAGGGCAATAGCGGCCAGGGACGCCAGGACACCACCGGCCGGAATGCCGCTGTAGACGATGGCGTTGAACAGATTTCGGCGACCGGGCGGTGCGAACTCGGCGATCATCGCACCGACCGTGGCGACGAGCCCGCCGACGCCGATTCCAGTGACGAACCGGAGAATTCCGAACGTGGTGATGTTCTGGGCCAACGCGGTGGCAGCCATGCCGACCGAGAACCAGACGATGCACGTCAGCATCGTGCGCCGACGGCCGATCCGATCACCGAAGGCACCGGCCGTCAACGCGCCTACCATGACTCCGATCAGGGCGTAGGAGCCGAGGGCACCCGCCTGCTCGGGACCGAGAGCACCCAGTTGGGTCGAATCGGCCAGCAGCGTCGGGAGAACGGTTCCGTAGACAACCAGATCGTATCCGTCGAAAATGATTGCTGCAGTGGAAAGTGCGACGATCCAGATGACGCTGCGTCGGTGACGCCCGCTGGCCCAGGCCCCGGGGGCCGTGCTGCGGGGCGTCGGAATTGTCGGTGAGGGCATCGACTGTCCTTCGGTAGAGGGAGCCCGTGAAGGCGGGCGAGTGCTGCGCACGATCGGTGCGTTACGAGAAGTGTGTCTGGATGTGTGCTGAGTCACACTGGCGCTTTACCTAGGAACGACCCAGGGTGGTCGGCGAAAATTGTTGGAGCACAGTCAGGATGGCGTAGTTTCGGTCGCACGGGCCGCGGCCAGCTCGGAACGGGAACGAACGCCGAGCTTGGCGTAGACACGGGTGAGGTGAAACTGCACGGTCTTCACCGACAGAAACAGCTCCGCGGCCACTTCTCGATTGCTCAGGCCCGTGGCGACGAGGCTGGACACCGCGTCCTCCTGTGGGGTCAATGCGTTGTGCGGTCTGTCCTTGAGGGTCGCGTGGACTCCGCCTGCTTTCAGCTCTCGATCGCACCGCCTGACGTACGTCGTTGCGCCGAGGGACAGGTAGTCTTCGCGTGCCGCGGAGATCACCACATCGGCCTCGCGTCGCTTGCCTGCACGCCGCAGTGTTTGGCCGTACGCATAGTTCACGCGGGCACGGTCGTACACCAGGGGCAGGGGTACGAGCGAATCGAGCGCATCTTCGAAAGAAGCTCGAGCAGAGACCAAATCGCCGGTTGCGCCGTGCCATCTGCCCCGTGCACAGGCCAAACGTGCGTGCGCGGATCGGTGGCCGCGCTCGGCCACTCGGGCTTCATGAGGTGCCAGGAAAGCATCGGCCTCGTCGAGCCTGCCCTCCACGACGAGGGCGTTGGCGTACACATCCGGCCACGCCCAGAAGCCCGGCTCGGAGACGTCCGCCTGTGCCCATTGCGCCGTGAGTGGACTCAACGCACGCAGAACACCGGCATAGTCGGCTCGTGCTTCGGCGATCGCAGCACGACCCAAAGCCGTCGGAATACGCATGATTTCGTAGTCTCGGGCGCCGGAATCGCCCCGACGCGAGCTCGACGCGGCTGCGTCCCAGTCACCCCGCAGAGCATGGATCTGCATCGCCGTCCATTGCAGAAGCGGGACGATCAGGGCCGCGCCAGAACTGTCCGCCAGGTCGGAGGAGAGTCCGACGATCCGCAACGCGGCGTCCCACTCACCGGTGACGAAGTAGGTGCGTGCCAGCCACGCGTTCGCCCACAGCGCAATCCGGGTGGAGCCGCCGAGGAAGTCCGTCGGTGCCGCGGCTTCGAGTTCGGCCCGCGCCAGCTCTACGGAGTCGGTGGCCAGGTGCAGCCATCCCGCGCCCATCTGGACCCGTTGCCCCACGGCACCGGTACCGGCATGTCCCCACAGGTCGTCGTAACTGGCCAGTGCCTCGGAAACCCGACCGGTGCCTGCTAGACCGAGCCCTCGAATTGCTTGCGCCTCGACCGCCGTCGGATGATCGGCGCCGACGAGTTCGACGGCCCGATCGGCCCAGAGAACGAGGGAATGCCCGTCGCAGCGGGCGAGGTTGTGTAGTACTTGGCGATGGCAGATGACGGCCGCGACGTCGTGTTCGTGGCGGGTGCGGACAAGCTGCCATGCCCGGGTCAATCGGGCGTCGGCCTCCTGGGGGCGACCTCGCAGAATGGCCAGATATCCAAGAACAGCGTTGCGACTGGGTGTTTCGTGCAGACTCTCGATCTCGGCGATGTAGTCCGAGGCTCCGCGGACATCACCGGCTCCGATCAGAGCGTCGACGCCGCGCACGAGTCGATCCTCGCGCAGGCCGGGTTTGCTGGACGCCCTGCTGGAGAGCATGAAGAGTCTCGCAGCATTGGCCCATTCGCCGGTCCGTGCGCACTCGGCCGCAAGGGTTTCGAGTTCGTCGGCCATGTGTTGTTCGGGTAGAGGTGTCGCCTCTGCTCGGTGCGCCAGTCGATCGGCGGGGTCTGCTTCGGCTTCGGCTGCAGCCCTGTGGACGTCGGCGACGCAGGTTCTGCTCATGGTGGCCAGCACGGCCGCGCGAATCATTCCGTCCGGACATTCGAGCAGGGTGATACCCGATCGGCGACGCACGACGACCAAACCCAGTGCTTCCGCCGGATCGACTGCAGGATAGGGAACGTCGATCTCTGCCACCGCGCATGCCGTCGCGAGCGGTCGAGCACCGTCGAGCACCGCCACGGCGCGCACCAGTCGGACGGTGTCGGCGGAACTCTCGCTCAGCGCCGCTCGAACGGCGGCTTGCACATACTCAGGCGCCGGTAGTTCGGGACGCACGCCCGTCCACATGTGGGAGGGCAGTTCGCGCAGCAGCGCCAACACCTGTTTCGGTCGCCCGCCGGTGTGCGCTGTCAGGTGTGCCGCCGACGAGGGGGAGAGGATGACGCCCTGTATAGCAGCGAGTCCCGCAACGTGGTCGTTCTGCAGCGGCTCGACGACGAACCGGGTATCGGCCGCGCGATCGAGAACGTCGTGCGAGTCGATGTTTCCCGCGGGTAGGATCCGGCGCGTGCAGACGACGGCAATCTTGGATTCGCGGTAGCGACGAACCGTCGAGGCGAGAGCTCGAAGCGAATCCGCGTCGGAGTCCTGTGCGTCGTCGATGAACACGGCGGTGAGCGTGGCTGGAGCAAAGCTTTCGGCGATCCGCTCCGGCAGGCTCTCCGCATCGGAGGTGTCGATTGCTGGAAAGCACTGACGAGCGATCTCCCATGGCCGGTTCGTCTCCCATGGGACAGCGGAGACTCGCCGGAGGGATGTCCGAGGCTCGGACGAGTCCAGGTGTGCGGCCAGTTCTCGCAGTACGGCCGTCTTCCCGACCCCCGCCGCCCCGTCGACGACGATGAACGTCGACCGCTCGGCGGCGTCGTGCACCGCACTCACCAGCGCATCGAGCAGCTCGCCGCGAGCAATCAGAGGCGAGGAGGACATCAGCTCACCGTATCGGTGACGTGCGGGTACGTCCGGCGATCGAACCGACATCGCGCGCACTCAGCCCGGGTCGCCGCCGGCGACGGGCAGCACGGTGCCGGTGATGTACGACGCCTCGTCGGAGGCCAGGAAGCAGATAGCTGCGGCCTGCTCGTCCAGTGTCCCGTAGCGTTTGAGCAGGGACGAGTCGACGGTCTGGTCGACGATGGCCTGGTACCACTGCTGCTCCTGATCGGTGGACGGCGCCGGTCCGCGAGCGACTCGGCGCGGTGGTGCCTCCGTTCCTCCCGGCGCGGTGGGGACCACCCGAACGCCGTGGGGAGCAGCTTCGAGGGCGAGCGCCGAGGTGATGGCATTGACTCCACCCTTGGCTGCTGCGTAGGGCACGCGGTGTACTCCGCGGGTCGCCACCGAGGACACGTTGACGATGGTTCCGGCTCCCTGCGAGATCATGTGCGGGATCACCGCGCGACACGACCACAACGTGGGAAACAGCGAGCGCGAGATCTCCTTCTCGACCTGTTCCGGCGCGTACTCCGCGAACGGCTTCGCCCAAATGGTCCCGCCCACCACATGGATGGAGATGTCGACCCGTCCGTGCGTGGCGAGCGCCGCGTCCACTGCGGCCGACGCCCCCGCCCAGGTCTCCAGATCGGCCAGCACGCTGCCTGATTCGGAGCCGTCGCGCGTCAGTTCCTCGCTCAGCTCCTCGACGAGTTCGGATCGATCCGCGAGCATCAGCGCGCCGCCCTCCGCAGCGATTCTGCGAGCGACAGATTCTCCGATGCCCTGGGCCGCGCCGGTGATCAGCACGACCTTGCCGGTGAAGCGGCCCGGACTGACGAACTTCGGACGCTTGTTCACAGCGGAATCGTGCATGGCGCGCTTCATCGTGGTCTTGGACCGGTCCGCGTGATCGGCGATCAACGTACGGGCACGATCCCGGTCGCCGGCCTCGAAGGCGTCGACGATGTCCAGGTGATCCTGTGCGCACAACGGATCGCACCACGTCGCATTGCGGAGCACATCCTCCATTGCGGCCTCCACTCCGAGGGCCCGATACGCCTGCAGCAGATGCTCGTTGCGTGTCTGGATGAACAGGTAGTCGTGGAACGCAGCATTGGTTTCGGTGTACGCGCCGGCGTCGACGAAGCGGTCGCCGTCCACGTAGCGGGTTGTGGCGTCGGCCAGCAGACGGTAGCCCGCGATCTGCTGTGACGTGAGCCGGCCGATAACCAACTCCAGGGCGCCGAGTTCCAATGCGCGCCGGGCTTCGAAGACCGCGTCGGACTCGTACACCGAGGGATGTTCTTCGCCGATCTCGTAGTCGACGGCGTTCGAGATCGGTTCGACGTGATCGATCAACGGCTCGACACCGTGGGCAGGCCAGATGCGTTGCCCCGCGATCGCGCTCATCGCATTCGCCTCGTCCCTCGCCGAAGCCGCGTTGACCGCGTGCAGGGACTTCTCGGCACGAGTGTCGTATACTGTTCGGCCGCACAGGGAGCGAGCGTCCGAGGTCGACTCGTCGCCGGAGAGGAGTTCTGGTTCCGCGGGAACGGCGACCTGGGCTGTCACCGGCTCGGCAATGACGGTTTCGGCAACCATGGTTTCAGGCTCACTGCGCGGAGCAGGGCGGTTGATGGCCGGAGCCGACGGCGCGAACTTCTCGTAGTAGAAGCCGGTAGGTTCGATCCCCGACTCGGCGAAGTGCGACCGCACGGCTTCGACCATCGGGGGTGGACCGCACAGGTAGACAGCAACATCGCCGCCGTGCAGATGCTCCTCGCTCAGCAGCGAGGTTACGTAGCCCTTGTTCGCGGCTGTACTCGTCGGATCCGACACGCAGTGATCCCAAGTGAACATGTCGAGCTGCGAGGCGAGTTCGGTCAGTTCGTCGAGTAACACGACGTCCTCGTCGGTGCTCGCCCCGTATACCAGATGAACTGGGCGTGAGGATGACTCGGCTGCAAGGGTGCGCAGGATCGACAGGATGGGAGCCAGCCCGGTACCGCCTGCCAACAGCAGCGCGGGCCGTTGTGCTTCCCGAAGGAAGAAACTGCCGTGCGGTCCGGTGAACGAGATCTTGTCCCCGACGGCTGCGACGTCGGCGAGGTAGGTCGACATCGACCCGCCCGGGGTGAGTTTGACCAGAAATTCGAGCTCGTCCGATCCGGACACGCAGCTGAACGAATACGACCGCGTCTGCTCCGATCCGGGCACGGTGATGTTGACGTACTGGCCGGGCAGGAAGGTTGGTTCGCCGACCTGTGGTGCCTCGACGGCCAGGCGGACCGTCGTCGGAGAAAGTCGATCGACTGCCGTGACCACGCTTTCGTGCGTCGCCGCTCGGGTTTTCGCAACCGCGGAGGTGCTGGCGATCTGGAGTACGAGGTCGGACTTCGGAGTCATGCTGCACGGCAGGCAGTAGCCCTGCTCGGACTCGCCGACGCTCAGCGCGTCCTCGAGGTAGGTCCCAGCGTCGAAGTCGCCGGATTCGCACAGTGCCTTGCATGTTCCGCACGCCCCGTCCCGGCAGTCGAGGGGAATGTTGATTCGCGACCGGTAGGCGGCGTCGGCGACTGTCTGGCCGTCGGAACAGCTGACGAATCGTGTGACGCCGTCCTCGAAGGACAGTGCGACGGAATGGCTCACGAGGGTTCTCCTTTCGCGATCAGAAGTGATAGATGTCGACAACGTGATGGATGTAGTCGTTCTTGAGCACGACGGTCTTGCGGCGGATCAACGGTGATTCGCCCGAGAAATCGATCGTGTAGAAGGACGTACCGTAGTACGGATCGATCGTCTTGTACCGGAAGTACATCGTGTGCCAGTTGAACCGGACATCGACGAGATCGCCGCGGCGCTCGATGACCTCGACGTTGCTGATGTTGTGGCTTGTGCGTGGTTCGGGAATCGAAGTGGCACTGGACCGCTCGGTACGGATGCGGAACACGCGGTCCTCGAGGCCGCCCTTGTTCTCGTAGTAGATCAGAGAGATGTCGGTCTGTGGATCCTCGGTGAGCTGATCGTCGTCGCCCCAGCAAGGCATCCAGTATTCGACGTCGTCGGCATAGCAGGTGAGCCAGAGTTCGAACTCGCGATCGTCCAGATAGCGGGCCTCGCGGTAGAGGAACTGCTCGATCGAGCTCTGTGTGATTCGGGTTTCGGTGGAGGTCATGTCATTTCACCTGGTTCTCGGTGGCAGTCTTCTCGGCGGCGGTCTTCTCGATGGCAGCCAGCAGCGTTGTGCGCCAGTAACCGTGCTGTACGGGGAAGAGGCCTTCGTCCTCGTTTTTGACTCCCGCGGAGATCACGCCGTGCATGTCCAGCGCCTCGGCCACAGGATCCGGCCCGGTCAGCCAGTGCTCGGCACCGCGGCTCATGTCGTTCCAGGGCGCATTGGTGGCCTGGAACGTCAGCTGGCAAGAGCGGAACTCCTCGAGATCGTCCGGGGTGGCCATGCCGGATGCGTTGAAGAAGTCCTCGTATTGCCGAATTCGATGCGAGCGAGCAGCTTTCGATTCACCCTTGGGCGCGATGCAGTAGATGGTGACCTCGGTCTTGTCCGGGGCTATCGGACGAAAGTGCCGGATCTGGGTGCTGAACTGATCCATCAGGTAGACGTTCGGGTAGAGGCACAGGTTGCGCGAGCCCTTGACCATGAACTCGCCCTTGGCATCGCCGAACTGCTTCTTCAGCGCGTCCATCTGGTCCCACAGCGGACGATCCTGGGGGTTCGCGGCCCACGTCCACAAGCACAGATGCCCGTTGGGGTAGGACCAGTAGCCGCCACCGGATTTGCCCCAACCCCCCGCGTCGAGAGCCTTGGTGGTGTTCTTCGATTCGCCGTTGTTCCGTCGTGAGGTGGTCGCGGCGTAGTTCCAATGCACCGCACTGACGTGGTAGCCGTCGGCACCGTTCTCGGCCTGCACCTTCCAGTTGCCGTCGAACGTGTAGGTCGACGATCCCCGCAGTACCTCGAGGCCGTCCGGTGACTGATCGACGAGCATGTCGATGACCTTGGTGGTGTCGCCGAGGTGCTCGCCGAGTGTCGAAACGTCGTCGCTCAGGCTCGCGAACAGGAATCCTCGGTAGCTCTCGAATCTGGGCACCTTGGTCAGGTTGTGCGAGCCGTCGACGTCGAACGTAGCCGGGTAGCCGGCCCCCTCGGGGTCTTTGACCTTCAGCAACGTTCCGTCGTTGCGAAACGTCCAGCCGTGGAACGGGCACGTGAGGGTGGGGCGATTGTCGGTCTTTCGACGGCACAACATCGCCCCGCGGTGTGCACAGGCGTTGATCAGGCAGTGCAGCTCGCCGTCCTTGTCGCGGGTGATGACCACGGGCTGACGACCCATGTGCACGGTGAAGTAGTCGCCGTTGTTCGGAATCTGGCTCTCGTGCGCGATGTAGATCCAGTTGCCCTCGAAGATGTGCTTCATCTCCAACTCGAAGATCTCCTCGTCGGTGAAGATGCTTCGATTGGCTCGAAAGACGCCGGCGTCGGCATCGTCGACCACCGCGCCGTCGATGGCGGCGTGTGCGTGATCCAGGATTTCCGTCATGGTCGTGTCCTCGCTGTCGTTCGATTCCGCTGCAGTGCAGTCGTGTGGCGGCTGACCCCGACTCTGACAGCGAGTGGCTTCGGTCACACCAGCGCTTTGCCTAGGTCCGACCTGGGTGGCTATTGATCGCTGTGGCTTATCGATAAGGACGAAATAGGTCTTTGTCATCAATGGATTCACGGCTTACTGTGGGCAGGGTCACGCCGAAGTGCTTCGGTAGAGGAATGTCGACCGAACGGAAAGGTCACCATGGAGCTGCGGCACCTGTATCAATTCGTGGCCGTGGCGGAGACCCGGCACTTCGGCCAAGCAGCCAAGCGTCTGCATCTGGCGCAGCCGGCTCTCTCCCAGTCGGTACGTCAACTGGAGGCAGAGCTCGGCGTCACTCTGCTGACCCGGACCACTCGGCAGGTCAGCCTCACGCCGGCAGGGGAGTTCTTCTATCGAGAGACCGTGCGGAATCTGGAGAGCATCGAGCGCAGCACCCACGGTGTCCGACGCATCGCAGAAGGGCGCTACGGGTTGGTTCGTATCGGGTTCACCGGTACCGCCGCCTTCGATCAGCTTCCGCCGATCGCCCGAGCGATCAAGCAACGCCTACCCGGTCTCGCCCTCGAAATCCATGGGGATCTGCTCACTCCCGCGCAGGTCGAGGGGCTGCGTTCGGAACAGCTCGACGTGGCAGTTCTACGCCCGCCCGTCGCTGGTGACGACTTGGTGATCCGCACGATCACCACCGAATCTCTCTTGCTGGCGGTGCCGGTCGATCATCGGTACGCCGCCGAGGCCGCACTCGAGATGGCAGACCTCGCCTACGAGGACTTCGTCATGTACGCGGACTCGCACTCAGTGGTCAACGAGGCGGTGATCCGTAGTTGCCGCGCAGCGGGTTTCAGCCCGCGGCGTGAGCACGAGGCTCCGGACACGTCTGTGTTGCTGGCACTGGTCGCTGCCGGACTCGGGGTTGCCCTCGTTCCCGAATCCGTTCGTGCGCTCCAACTCACCGGGGTCGTCTTCCGCGACATCGCCGGCGCGAGCACCATCGATCTGGCGCTGGCCTGGCATCGCGACCGTCCGTCGGCACTCGTCGACGCCCTGGTCGGCGCACTCGAGGAAGCCGGGGTTCTGCCTCGTCCCGATACACATTCTCCGTCACCCGATCCAAAGGCAGTTCTATGAAGATCGTTGCAGTCGAAGCGATCCCGTACCGCATCCCGTACCTCAAGCCGTTGAAGTTCGCCAGTGGCGAGGTGCACGCGGCCGATCACGTGCTGGTTCGCGTGCATACCGACGACGGTATCGTCGGCGTTGCCGACGCACCGCCGCGTCCCTTCACCTACGGCGAAACCCAGCGCGGAATGGCCGCCGTCATCGATAGCCTGTTCGCACCCGCCGTTCTCGGTCTGACACTGGTCGATCGAGAAGTGGTTCGCTCCAGGCTGGCACGCACCGTGGGAAACCCGGTGGCCAAGGCTGCGATCGACATGGCCATCTGGGACGCGCTCGGCCGTACCCTCGATGTGCCTGTCACCGAATTGCTCGGTGGATACACCGACCGAATGCGGGTCAGTCACATGCTCGGATTCGACACTCCCGCAGCGATGGTCGACGAAGCCGCCCGAATGCGCGACACCTACGGAATCGAGGTCTTCAAGATCAAGGTCGGCCGCCGACCCGTAGCACTGGACACTGCCGTTGTGCGCGCACTCCGCGAAGGACTCGGTGACGGTATCGAACTCTACGTCGACGGCAATCGCGGCTGGACTGCAGCCGAATCGGCACGCGCCATGAAAGAGATGGCCGATCTCGGACTGACCCTCGCCGAGGAACTGTGCCCGGCCGACGACGTTCTCGGTCGTCGCTGGCTCGTCCAGCAACTCGATGTTCCCTTTGTCGCCGACGAATCGGTCACCACCCCGGCCGAAGTGACGCGCGAAATCCTCGGCGGATCAGCCACCGCTGTGAGCATCAAGACCGCGCGCACCGGCTTCACCGACTCGATGCGCATCCATCATCTGTGCGAAGGCTTGGGCTTGGACGTGGTGATGGGCAACCAGATCGACAGTCAACTCGGCTCCGCCTGCACAGTAGCCTTCGGTGCCGCGTTCGATCTGACGTCGCGTCGAGCCGGGGAGCTCTCCAACTTTCTCGACATGAGCGACGACCTCGTGACGGAACCGCTCGAGATTCGCGGCGGTGAACTCACCGTCCGTAGCGGTTCGGGTCATGGTATCGACATCGACCCCGACAAGCTCGCCAGATACCGCATCGACACCTAGCTCGCGTCCTCCACTTTCACCCCGAACACAAGGAGTCAAACCATGAGTATCGACCACGCAGCAACGACAGATGTGTCCGCCGAGGTGGCCACCGCCGCCGCGTCGGGCGCGAACGCCACCCAGCGGTTCACCTCCGACAAGCACGCCGCAGCTGATACCCCGCCCGAGCGCGTCAGTCTCCTGGCTCGACAGGTGATTTCGGCGATCCACGATACCGTGCGGGAACACAAGGTCACCTACGACGAGTACAATGCGCTCAAGGCGTGGCTGATCAACGTCGGACAGACCGGCGAATGGCCGCTGTTTCTCGACGTCTGGGTCGAGCATGTGGTCGAGGAAGTCGCGGGTGAGAATCGCGAGGGCAGTAAAGGCACCATCGAGGGTCCGTACTACGTCCCCGACGCACCCGAGCTCGGGTCGGCGGCAATCCTGCCTACCCGCGACGGCGAGAAGGGCACACCGCTGCTGTTCCAGGGGCAGGTGCGCGGCGTCGACGGTACCCCGCTCCCGCACGCCGTTATCGAGATCTGGCATGCCGACGCCGACGGCTTCTACTCGCAGTTCGCACCCGGAATTCCCGATTGGAATTTGCGCGGCACGGTGACCACAGATGACCAGGGCCAGTTCTGGATTCATACGATGAAGCCTGCGCCGTACCAGATCCCGACCGACGGAGCGTGCGGCAACCTCATCTCGGCGGCCGGCTGGCACCCGTGGCGTCCGGCGCACCTGCACCTCAAGGTCGCAGCGGTGGGCCATCAGCAGATCACCACCCAGCTCTACTTCCCGGGTGACGCCCACAACGACGACGACGTCGCCAGTGCCGTCAAGCCCGAGCTCATCCTCGACCCGCACGACGTCGACGGTGGCCAGGAAGTGACCTACGACTTCGTCCTCGACAAGGCCTGAGAGACATGCTGTTTGCAGTGAAAATGGATGTTGCGCTGCCGCAGGATCTCGATTCGGACGTACGAACCGATACTCTCGCGCGAGAGAAGGCGTACTCGCAGCAGTTGCAGCGCGACGGCGAATGGGTGAGTATCTGGCGGCTCGTGGGCCAGTATTCGAACCTGAGCATCTTCGATGTGCGGGACAACGAGCGTCTGCATGAGATTCTGTGGAATCTGCCGCTGTTCCCTTACATGACCATCGAGGTGACCGCGTTGACCACCCATCCCTCGGACATCGCCGCAGTCTGACCGCTCAGGTTCCCGCCGCCGGGGTGGGTTCGACGAGCAGCCGCTTGACGACTTTGCCAGTGGCAGTTCGGGGGAGTTCGTCCAGGAACGTCACGTCACGCGGAACCGAGAAGCGGCTCAGACGATTTCGAATGTACGCTCGGACCATCTCTGCATCGAGGCCGGCGGATCCTCGGCCGACGACGAATGCCGCCAGGCGTTGACCGTACTCGTTGTCGGGCACACCGACGACTGCTACCTCGCCTACCTGCGGGAGGTTGGCGATGGCATCCTCCACAGGTCCCGGAAAGACGTTTTCTCCTCCGGAGATGATCATCTCGTCGTCGCGGCCGCACACGAAGAGCCGTCCGTTGCAGTCGAGGTAACCGAGATCCCCGGTATCCATCAAGGCCGAACCCTTGGCAGAAACGGTCGACGGCGGATCGGCGTTGGTGTACCCGTCGAACAGCATGTCGTTGCCGACGAAGATGCGACCGAGCGTTCCGACCGGAACGACGTTGCCGTCGGCCGCGAGGATCGCGACCGTGGTCCCCAGCGGCGGTCGGCCCGCGGTGGCGGGTGACGCACGTAGATCGTCGGGGGTAGCGATGGTCGCCCACGAGACTTCGGTGGACCCGTAGAAGTTGTAGAGAATGTCGCCGAATACATCCATGAACCGGTTGACCGTGGATCCGGTGAGTGCCGATCCGCTGCACGCTACGACACGCAAGCTCGACGTGTCGTAGCGGGATCGGACCGAGTCGGGTAGGTCGAGAATTCGTTGCAGCATGATCGGTACGGCAATCAGCGAGGTGCACCGGTGAGCTTCGATGGCCCGGAGGCAGTCCTCCGGGTCGAATCGATCCTGCAACACCACCGTTGCTCGCAGCGGAGTGCTGATCTGCAAAGCTGCCAGGCCCCAGCTGTGAAACATCGGTGCCGCGATCAACATTCGCTCGTTCATCTGGAGCGGCATTCGGGACAGCATCGCTGCAACGGTGCCGAAGCCCCTAGGGGTGGGGCGGAGCGCACCTTTCGGAGAGCCGCTGGTCCCGGAGGTGAGCACGACGACGGTTCCGGGACGCTCGGGCCGTTCGAAGGTAGTGGACGGCGGAGCCACGAAGTGTTCGAGGGTGCGTCGATGGGGAATGACAGTGCGAGGAGACAAACTGACGCGTGTGACGTCGTCAGGGAGGTAGCGGACAATCGGGTCGAATTCGTCGTCGACGAACAACACATCGAAGTGTTGGCGGGCCGCGATCGACTCGATCTGACGGGCCGCCAGGCCCGTGTTGAGGAGGACGACTTCGACTCCGAGCATGCCGCATGCGACGGTGCACTCGGTCATCGTCGTGTGGTTGCGTGCCAGGATCCCGATCGTGCTGCCCGGACGAATGCCGGATGCGCTCAAGCCTGCGGCGATTCGGTGTGATCGTTGGTGGATCTCGGCGAAAGTCCGAGTACCGCGGTCGTCGATCACAGCGATCTGGTCCGGCGACTTCGCCGCTGCTGCTGCGAATCCGCCTCCGAGCGTGAATCCCCACCTGGCCAGTGAACTGAGCTGTTTGTAGGCGCGGTCGGGCCGGGCGGCACGGACGACGCCGGTGCTGATCATCGTCTTCGCGATCGCCAGTTGCAGGGAGCGGGAGTCGCCGGTGCTGGACACGATCGAGGTCGGCGTACCGGCCAGGGCGTCGCCGAGCCGTCGTAGACCGCCGAGAACCCAGTCGACCACAGCTTTGTTGTGTTCGGGTTGGGGTACATACGAGCCGCTGAGCCCCGCTTTGAACACGGTGACGTCGACCTTGGTCTCGTTGGCCGAGATCCCGGTGAGGGTGAACCTGACGAATCCGCCCGCGTCGACATGTTCGACTGTGACTATCGCGCGGTGACGTCGGTTCACGACGAGTTGTACGGCGTGGTCGATACCACCGACCCGGCACCAGTAGCCGTCGACGGCACCGTCGCGGAGGACGCACGCCTCGATCCCTGGGAAGTATCGCGGGTACAACTCGACCGCGCTCAAGACGCTGCATACCTGATCGGCGTCGTGTGCGAAGACCATGCTGCAGTCGATGACGTCCGAAACCATGCCGTTCCCCCCGTTGCCCCGCCGAATCGGTCAGCTACGCCGCCGCACAGCACCGACCAGGGGATTGCCGCGCGCACTCGAACGGGTCATCCGCCTGGATGAAGTCGATATATTAACCGTGACGGATAGTTACGCGCACGAAATCGGCATAATTCAGTCGCCGGTCAAGCAGTCGGTTCGTGATTGGGGGCGTGCGGGAAGTGGATGCAGGTGCCACTGTGCGGTTGAGCTAGTTGCGGTCCAAGTAGAGCTGGGCCGTTTCGGTGGCAACCGCCGACACCGCAGAAGCAAGTCCTGGCTCGAGATCGAGTGCATTTGCCAGCGTCTCATCTCGTAGTCCACGGGACCGCAGAAGCTCCCACGCACGTTCCATCAGTCGGACCGATGTCGGGTGATCCAGTTCCGGCCTCGTCGATCGCAAAGCCGTTGCGGCCCAATCTGCATCGAACGTTCCGTTCGGTGGGCCGAACACGCGCTCACCGGAGGTATAGCTCCTCGGGTCCATGCGATCCGACGCTAGCACGCACTCGGCAACGCTGTCGGTCCTGCGACTGCCTCGTCGACGAGGCAGTGCGGAATCCTCGAACACTGGTACATCTGCCAACGAACGTGTGCGTACGTTGGAGACATGCCCTATGTGGACCGTGTTGCCGACGTATTCGTGCTGAACCTCGGGGACCGAGATGTAGTCAATGGCGAGAATCGAATGGGACCAGCCTGGGTTGCCGACGTCGAAGCGCTTCTCGACGAGGTCGAGGCAGCGACGGGGCCGGCGGCGCTGGTTACCACGGCGACAGGCAAGTATTTCTCCACCGGTGTCGACCTCTCCTGGGGCGCTGAGAACCTCGACCAGGTGAACCTGTTCATCGGCGCGGTGCAGTCGCTGCTGGCACGTGTTCTGACGTTCCCGATGCAGACAGTCGCTGCACTACAAGGGCATACATTCGGCGGCGCGGCGTTTTTCGCCATGGCACACGACTACCGGGTCATGCGAGCCGACCGCGGCTTTCTGTGCTTCCCCGGCGTGAGTATCGGTGCCAGCTACAGCCCAGGAACAGTGCGGTTGGTTGCTGCCAAGCTGACACCTCTGGCGTTTCACGAGGCACTGACCACGGGACGCCGATACGGCGGTGACGACGCCGCCACCCTCGGTCTGGTCGATTCCGCCTCCGCGGAAGATCGTCTACTCGACGATGCCATCGCACGTGCGACGGAATTGACCGGAACACGAGGCAGTGTTCTCGGCGACATCAAACTCACCATGTATGCAGACGTCGTCGAGTCCCTCCTAGCGCCTGTAGCTGGCGTCGAGGAGCAGGAGTGGACCATGCGCTAGGCAAACTGGGCGGCTCAGGAATCCGGGGTCAGTACTCGATGCCCAACGACCATGCGAACACGGTGTAGGCCGCCAGCGTGATCAAAGCTATGGAAATCAGGTTGAGCCACAATCCACCCCGCATCATCTGGCCAATGGTGATGTAACCGCTGGCGTACGAGACCGCGTTGGGAGGCGTTGCCACCGGCAGCATGAACGCACACGTCGCTGCCAGCGCAACGGGAATTGTCAGCACCAGCAGATCGATGTCCATGCCCATCGCGACCCCGCCGGCCACGGGCAGGAACGTTGCTGCCGTCGCTGTATTGCTCGTGATCTCGGTCAGAAAGATGATTGCCGTCGTTGCCACGACGATCAGCAGGACCACGGGAATAGTATCGAGTCCCGCTGCGACACTCCCGATCCAGTCGGTCAGGCCGCTGGATTGGAACTGCGCCGACAGTGCAAGTCCTCCACCGAACAGGAGCAGGACACCCCAGGGCAGTTTGACGGCCGTCTCCCAGTCGATCAGGCGAACACCCTTCTTTCCTCCGCTGGGCAGCAGGAACAGAAGAAGCGCTGCCGTCATTGCGATTCCGGTGTCGGAGATCGGTGGCGCGTCGAAGATCAGCGGAACCGCGACCCACGATGCAGCAGCGAGACAGAAGATGATTGCCACTCGGATCTCACCCTGCGACATCTTCCCCAGCGCATCCAATTCGCCTTTGATGAGCTGCTTTCCGCCCGGAATGTCATCGATCTCGGGTTTGAACAGCACATGTGTGAGCAAGAACCAGGCTATGAACAGCAGAACCACCGCGAGTGGTACACCCGCGATCATCCATTCGAGAAATCCGATCGTGATGCCCTGACCCTCGAGGTAACCCACCAGCAAAGTATTCGGAGGCGTGCCGATGATCGTCCCCAACGATCCGATCGACGCCGCATAGGCAATACCGAGCATCATCGCGGTACCGAAGTTGCTCTTGATCACCGCCTCCGTAATCGTGGCATCAGCATCAGCATCAGCATCAGCATCAGCACCAGCATCGGGAACCGCCCCCGCCTTCTTCCCGATGTCGAGTACCAACACCAGAACCGAGACACCGATCGGGATCATCATGACTGCGGTGGCTGTGTTCGACACCCACATCGACAAGAAGCCGGTCGCGATCATGAACCCTGCGATCACCATCGTCGGCTTCGTACCCATCGCGTTGACGGTCAGCAGTGCTATCCGACGGTGAAGGTTCCACCGTTGCATTGCCAGAGCCAGCAGGAAGCCGCCCATGAACAAGAAGATGATGTTGTTGCCGTAAGAAGCGCCCACATCGTTGATGTCGACGTCGTCAACCAGGATAGGAAAGATGATGAGTGGCAACAGGGCTGTTGCAGGAATCGGTACCGCCTCGGTCATCCACCAGATACCCATGAGTACTGCGGTTGCGGCAGTCAACCGCGCAGCGTGGTCGACGTCGGCGGGCATGACCGCATACACGAGCACCGCCAGCAGTAGTCCTGCAGCGAGCCCGGCCCATTGCCGTTTCCGACGCCCTGGCTTGACCTCGTCGTCCCGTTCCCCGGCCGATCTCTGGTCGACTTCGGCGAATCCGTTCGGGTCGGCTCGGCGACCTGACTCCTCCGCGTCGCTGAGCTGCGACATAGGGGCCTCCTCGTGCTCGGCGTGTCGTCAGCGTATCGCCTCGGATGTCCGAAAAGTCGCAATCAAGGTCCTTGGCGGGTTCGGGATTCGTCGCCCAAGGACCTGCCCCGCCGCGAAGTGCCGGTCAGGACAGCTTCGGCGGATTGTCCGGCAACAGGAGTGCGCCGATAGCGCTGGCGATCGGAACCGTGTTGTTGGTGTTTGCATTCGCAGTCGGTCCGAGCGTGGCGTAGATGACGATCGTGGTTTTCGATTCCGTGTCGTACAAAGCGACACCGTTGTAGCCGCCGAAGGACGGGTTCATGAACAACCAGCTGCCGAGGTGGGCAGTCCCGAAAGCGAAGAATCGTTCGTCGGTGAGTGGACCGAGCCCGGCTGTCTCGGGTGCCATCATCTCTTGAAATGCGCTGTCTGACAGTAGTTCACCGGTTCCCAGTGCGCGAACCCAGCGCCCGACGTCGGTAACTGTGGAGTTCCGGTTTCCACTGTTGAGAAATGCGGTGGGATTCCAGAAGGTCGAATCTTCGAAGACGCCGCGCTCGTTGGTGTAGCCGTGTAGGGCAGGATCGGCCATCTGGGGCGTCAGCATCACGTTGCTCTCGCTCATTCCGAGCGGCGTGAAGACTCGATTCTTCAACAGCTCGCCCAGCGGTTCACCCGATGCCTTTTCGAGCACCACGCCGAGCAGACATAGATCGCTGTGCGCGTAGGCGAAGTTGGTGCCAGGTTCGAATAGCGGCGGGCGGGCGTTGGCCAGGTCGAAAATCTCCTGTGCCGTGAATTCCTTGATCGGATTTGCGTAGAAGGTTTTCAAGAAATCGGGATTCGTCACATAGTCGGAGATGCCGCTGGTGCTGTTGGCAAGCATCCGTGGTGTGATCTGCTCCGCGCGC
The DNA here is from genome assembly GCF_001647195.1 of Rhodococcus sp. EPR-157. Classification (GTDB taxonomy): domain Bacteria; phylum Actinomycetota; class Actinomycetes; order Mycobacteriales; family Mycobacteriaceae; genus Rhodococcoides. The sequence goes on from NZ_LVCV01000079.1 coordinate 20,724, forward strand.
GGAAAATCGGGAACCCACCTGGCGATCGGTTCGTCGAGGCTCAATGTTCCGTCGTCGTCGAGTTGTAGGAGCGCCGTCGACAGCATCGGCTCCATCGGCTGTCCGACGCGAAGTTGCATGTTCGGCGTGGCAGGTACGCCGATCGGCGACTCGCCGACCGCGCCGAGAACGACTTCTTCGTCGCCTTGCCATACCCCGAACACGGCGGCACCGAGA
>NZ_LVCV01000080.1 GCF_001647195.1 Rhodococcus sp. EPR-157
GACGCTGCTCGTCTCGGTACTGCCGTTTTCGTTCTCGTCCGATCCGCAGGCAACGAAAACAGATGCGAGGACGGCCGTGAGCGCTGCGGTGGCACTTCGACGCAACAGGCTTCCACGCGAAATGTTCATCGGCCCGGTCCCTTTCAAGCACGGAAAGTAGCGCGGCTGCTTCCGGCCACGGCAGCGTCGACCAGGCGATTCTACCTCCCGATCGGATCTCGAAACGCGGTTTCGAGCAGGCCGATCCTGAAGGCTAGGAGTTCACGATGGTGTGTTCGACCACTCCGATGTCGTCGAGAGCCAGAGTCAGTGTGTCCCCGGGCGCGAGCCAGTTTCCGGTTTCCATGCCACTGCCGCCGGGGAGCGTTCCGGTGCCGAACAGTTCGCCGGGGAGAAGCTGTTCGTCACGGGATGCGTGAGCAAGCACTTCGCCGAGGCTCCACTTCATTCCAGCGCTGTCGACTCGGCTGACAGTCTTACCGTTGATCGATACCGTTCCGGTCAACGAGTCGATGCGGGGAAGGACGTCGTCGGCGGTGACTGCCGTCGTCGACATCGACGACATGAAGTGCTTGGACTTCTGCGGTCCGAATCCTGATGCCATCTCTCGGCGCTGGACATCTCGTGCACTGAAGTCGTTCAACAGAACGAAGGACCCGATCGCCGACGTCGCCTCTTCGGGAGTGGCGTTGCGAAGCGGAGCGGACAGCACGAAGCCGATCTCCAGCTCGTAGTCCAATGCCGCTGAGTAGGAGGGGGTTTGGATCGGAGTTCCGCTCGGAACGAGAGTGAGATGGTTGGACATGTAGTAGACAGGTTGCTGGTAGAAGAGCGGTGAAGGCTTGAACATCGGGAATGGCCGTCGTGTCAGTCGTTCGATTACGGCAGTTGCCCGAAACTGAGCCGGATGAAAGCGGCGTACCAACCCTCGGCTCGCGTCGATGTTGTGTTGCTCGTAGAGCAGGAAGTCCCGAAACGAGATGGGATGGAACGGAAGGACATCAGGGGAACGTTGCCGGTGCCTGTCGTCGACCGAGGTCAGCCAAGAGTCGCTGAACGGAGTGCCGCCGAGAGCGCTGATGTCGCCGCCCAACGGTTGCCAGTCCGAGTCGTGCTTCGATTGATATTCGGCGACGACGCCGTTGGACGTGTGAACCCTGCGAATCTTCATTTTTCCCCAGCCCCCGCTGTTCGTCTGATCCAGACTTCCTCGAACGGTACTGTACGTCCGAGGATCCGTTCTGCGGCCCGGTGGCCTGATTTGAAGGCAGCGGTCACGGTGGCGGGGTCGTCGGTCCATGTTGCTTCGCCGGCGAGGTGCAGGACATCCCCGACCGGAGTGGACAAGTCGTCGTGATCCGCGGGTACCGATCCGACGGTCATGTAGGAATAGGAGCCGTGCGAGAACGGATCGTCCTGCCACCGCGTGACGTGTATACCATCGGGCCGCAGTACTCGGTCTCCGTACAGTCCCCGCAGCGCGTCGAGGACGGAATCAGCAATGCGCGCGTCCGACCAATGACGGGTATCGCGGGCGCAGGGACCCGCCGCGAAGGTCAACAGTGTTGGAGAACCATGCGCCGCGCTGACGTCGTACCACGAGTGCCACCAACGACCGGCCTCACCCTGCTGGCGAATGGCATAGACGTCCTGGTCCCAGAATTTCTCGGGGAATCGCAAGAAGACTTTCTCGAATTCGTTCATCTCGAGTCGATCCAACGCCCGTGACAATGGTGGGGGTAGCGGTGGATCGATGACGAACTCCGGTGACTTCAGCACCCCGATCGGCACCGTCACGATCATTCTGTCGGCGGAGAATTCGCCTTGATCCGTTTCCGCGACGACGCCGGCCGGAGCCCACCGGACGCGGGTGACCACGTGCTGCCGACGCACGTCGAGGCCGCGTGCGAGGTGCGTGGCAAGCTCGTCGTAGCCATCGGGAAATACGACCTCGTCGCCCTCGATGGCATCGTCGTCGAGCCCGTGCGCGTCGAGATCGTCGAGCCAGACGCCCAATTGCTCCTCGGATCGGTGCTGCAGGAACTCGCGGACCCTCGCGGAACGTTGTTCGTCCCAGCCCAATTCGCCGAGAGTAGCTTCCACCGCATCGCCGAAGGACGTCATCGGCGCCGATTTCGCGATGGTCGACGCCAGTCGAGCGCTGACGAAGTGAACGTCCGAGGCGAATCGCTCGGCGGCCTCGTCGCTCAGCCGTGTGCCGGTAGGGGAGTAGTAGGCAATCGGGCGACCGTCGGGTTGATAGCTGCCGACGGTGAACTCGACGGTACGCATGCCGTATGCCTCGACTGCATCGGCAAGCGGGTTGCCGTCGACTCCATGAATCCAGGAGGCGCCGTAGTCGAGGACTTCACCGTCGGAGCGTGATGTCCAGACCCGGCCGCCGACGCGGTCCCGAGCTTCCAGGACGACAACATGCCGCCCCGCGTCGGCGAGAATTCGTGCGGCCGTCAACCCGGCGATCCCGGCCCCTACGATCAGCGTGTCGAAGTCGGTCAACGTCGTTCCGATCTGTCCGAAGCGGCGGGTGGGAGCTGACTTCCCCGGCTCTCCTCACCATATCGTGTGGCCCGCGGCTTGCGGAGCGGACTTACGCCGATCGGCTACGGAGCGACCCAGGATCCCTGTCCGGGTAGGTAGGTGATGCCAGGGGTGACGGCCACCGTCGCGCTGATGTTGCCCGACCCCGTGAATGTCGGTGGCTCATCGAAAGTTCCGCCTGACTTCCACTGACCGGAATCACCGGTACTGTGGTTCGTCCACGAGACCGTGCAGTAGCACTCCGAGCTAGAGGAGAAGCGAGAGAATCCCGGTAGCTCCGCGTCGGTGGTGACCGACATAGATTCGTTCACGAAGGCGTTTTCGCTGGACGATCCAGAGCCGGTTGAGCCCAGTAGGAGCGAGAACGCAGTCTTGGTGACCGGCGCCGCTGATACGGTCGGGGCACCAGCGATCGCCACTGTGACAGCTCCCGCGAACAGAAGTGCAGTTACCCGTGTGATCCGGCGACTCGTTGCTTTTGTCATAAAAATCCCATTCTGTTGGAGGCGCACGAATCGTACCCGAAGTCCATACCGTTCGGTCGGCAAGTGCCGCTCGCTCGCGACGATTCTGGTCGAGGGGGCTTCCGTCGCCCCCGTTATCTTCTTTCCACCCTCGTGATCTGCGGGGGTGGGTGGTCTGCTCCGGTAGGGCTGCGGCAGCCCGGACGGAACGCACGTCCACTCGAGTGTTGCCGCCGGAGCAGAGGGCGTCGGATCACTGCTGATGGAGGCGTGGCAGAAAGAGGGAGTGCACGGCCTGCATATCGTGAGTGCCGAGTACCGATGCCATGACCGCGCACGAAACATTGCACGCGCCGCGAAAAGCTGTACGCCACGGTGAATCGCGTACCTCGCCTGGCGCGAATGTTTCAGAAGAGAGTCACCGCCGACAACTTCATCGCTCTGCTCGATACGACGGCCGACCGCCACTCATCCGGGGCGAAATCCGTCCAAACGTCACGCTGCTCCCGCCTGACTCATCGAGGATCACTATGGCGTTGGAGTGGTACTGAAGATTGGCCAGCAGATTTCGGTTGCGGTGAACGCAGTCGGCTCTGAGGGCGTGCCGCCGAGGTAGTGTTCGCGGATCGGTCCTTGGCCGCTTACCAATTTTTCGTTTGTGTATGTTCCCAGGGCTGCGTAGCTGCGGTCGATGCCCTCGTGACCGCCGGAGTGCGTGAGGACCGCGAATTGGGCCTGAGGTAGGAGCTGGGCCCGCACACCGTCCGGGGGGTCCGCCGATTGTGGAGCTGCAACGAATAGCGTTGCTTCGCCATGGGATTCAAGGAAGAGTGCCCGGTCGTACAGGCCTCCCGGCACGACCTCGGAGTCAACGCTTGTCGCCGCTGCAACTGCATCTCGCAATTTCCTGACCGTCAACGTGAACCAGCTGTCGATCTCGGCGACCTCGAGAGTGGTACCGATGGACCACACGGCGAGGGCCGGCTCGAGGCGCAGCTCGATCTCGGCGGGGGCGCGCACGGGGGCGAGTAGTTCGCGTAGCGCGCCGACGGTGTCGCGAGTGTGCTGCAGCTGTACCTCCATCTGTTCGAGATGACTCGAAAGGATCTCGGCGCGGGCCGCGGCGTCTTCT
>NZ_LVCV01000081.1 GCF_001647195.1 Rhodococcus sp. EPR-157
TCGTAGAAGCGGTAACCAGTGTGAGCGTCGACGAGAGTTGGTTCTAGAATCCCGATCTCGTGGTAGTGGCGCAGCGCTTTTCTGCTGAGGCTAGTCATCACTGCGAAGTCGCCGATCGAGACCTGTGCGCCCATGGCGTCCTCCTGTGCGTTGCGCCGCCCTCGTTGTTGGGTGGGGCCCATCGTGAAGTTTCCCCCTAGTAGTACTTTGTTAGGTTGGGAATCTGTGGTGGCAGTGCGGGCAGGTTCCGATCCAGATGGCAAGTGCGCGTTGAAGAATGCGGAGT
>NZ_LVCV01000082.1 GCF_001647195.1 Rhodococcus sp. EPR-157
CTTTTCGGTGTGAGCTGGGTGAGGTCGCAGAGACCAGTGAGAAGCGACTGTTTACTAAAAACACAGGTCCGTGCGAAGTCGTAAGACGATGTATACGGACTGACGCCTGCCCGGTGCTGGAAGGTTAAGAGGACCGGTTAACTGCACTTGTGTGGTGAAGCTGAGAATTTAAGCCCCAGTAAACGGCGGTGGTAACTATAACCATCCTAAGGTAGCGAAATTCCTTGTCGGGTAAGTTCCGACCTGCACGAATGGCGTAACGACTTCTCAGCTGTCTCAACCATAGACTCGGCGAAATTGCAGTACGAGTAAAGATGCTCGTTACGCGCGGCAGGACGAAAAGACCCCGGGACCTTCACTATAGCTTGGTATTGGTGTTCGGTTCGGTTTGTGTAGGATAGGTGGGAGACTGTGAAGCGGTGACGCTAGTTACTGTGGAGTCGTTGTTGAAATACCACTCTGATCGTATTGGATACCTCAACCTCGGACCATGATCTGGTTCAGGGACAGTGCCTGGT
>NZ_LVCV01000083.1 GCF_001647195.1 Rhodococcus sp. EPR-157
GCACAAGGGAGCTTGACTGTGAGACTGACAAGTCGAGCAGGGACGAAAGTCGGGACTAGTGATCCGGCACCGGCATGTGGAAGCGGTGTCGCTCAACGGATAAAAGGTACCCCGGGGATAACAGGCTGATCTTCCCCAAGAGTCCATATCGACGGGATGGTTTGGCACCTCGATGTCGGCTCGTCGCATCCTGGGGCTGGAGTAGGTCCCAAGGGTTGGGCTGTTCGCCCATTAAAGCGGCACGCGAGCTGGGTTTAGAACGTCGTGAGACAGTTCGGTCTCTATCCGCCGCGCGCGTTAGAAACTTGAGGAAGGCTGTCCCTAGTACGAGAGGACCGGGACGGACGAACCTCTGGTGTGCCAGTTGTTCCACCAGGAGCACCGCTGGTTAGCTACGTTCGGAAGGGATAACCGCTGAAAGCATCTAAGCGGGAAGCCTGTTCCAAGATGAGGTTTCTCACCCCCTCGAGGGGGTAAGGCCCCCGGCAGACCACCGGGTTGATAGGCCAGAACTGGAAGTCGGGTAACCGATGCAGGTGACTGGTACTAATAGGCCGAGGACTTACCATAAAACCAATGCAACGCGTCCACTGTGCAATATCTGAAACAACACACGAGTTGTTCAGTAACACAATCGAATACACGAATCCGCTACCCACACA
>NZ_LVCV01000084.1 GCF_001647195.1 Rhodococcus sp. EPR-157
TTTCGTTTCACCACTTCCACACCGGATGCAACGTCAGCTCGTACGACATGTCTGCTTGGATGAAGACGCTTCAACTTACGATCGAAAGGAACCGTTGTGCCGGAAGACAGCAACGACCGCCGCTCTTTCCGTGGTGACGGGACCCCTCGCTCCAACGATCCGCGGGGCCGAACCGGTGGCCGTCCCGACGGCGCAGGCCGCTCCGGCAATGCGCGTCGCCCCGAAGGTGGCGCTGCTCGCGCAGGAGGTCCTCCGCGACGGCGCGGAGGCGAAGGCGGCTTCTCCGGCGACCGCGGTCCGAGCGGGTCCGCGGACCGCCGCCCGCCGCGTCCGGACGAGCCCGATCTCCCCGACGAGTTGGAGGCAAGCGAACTCGATCCAGCCGTTCGTCGCGACCTGCTCAGCTTGGACAAGAACAACGCAACCGCCGTTGCTCGCCATCTGGTGATGGCGGGCCGACTCGTCGATGACGATCCGCAACTTGCTTTGCAGCACGCGCGGGCCGCTCGGCAGCGTGCAGGACGCATCGCCGTCGTACGTGAAACTGCGGGCATCACCGCGTACCACGCCGGCGAATGGGCTGAAGCTCTGTCTGAGCTCCGCGCCGCACGCCGGATGGCGGGTGGGCCCGGGCACCTCGCGGTGATGGCGGACTGCGAACGCGGACTCGGTCGCCCCGAACGCGCCATCGAACTCGGTCGAAGCGACGAAGCTAGAGCCCTGACCGGTGAGGAGGCGTCGGAACTCCGCATCGTCGTTGCGGGCGCCCGGATGGACCTGAGTGAATTCGATCAGGCCGTCGTAACCTTGCAGACACCCGACCTCGATTCCTCACGCTCCGGCACCGCCGCAGCTCGCCTGTTCTACGTGTACGCGGACGCGCTGGTCGCTGCCGGTCGCGTCGAAGAGGGCGTCAAGTGGTTCCTCAACGCGGCAGCTGCTGACGTCGACAACGAAACCGACGCCGAGGAACGCGTCGAGGAGCTGTCCGGGCAGTGAGCACACAGGCGTCGGCGACACTTCGTGCACATCACGACGTACTTCTTCTCGACCTCGACGGGACTGTCTACCAGGGCAAAGATCCGATTATCGGAGCTGTCGACGCCCTGAGCCGGGGCGTCGAAAAGCAGTATTTCGTCACCAACAATGCGAGCCGATCGCCATCCGATGTAGCTGAACACCTTCAGGAACTCGGCTTCGAGACGTCCGAGGAGTTCGTGGTCACGAGTGCCCAGGTCGCGGCCCGGATGCTTGCCGAACGGGTACCAGCGGGGTCTGCCGTCGTCGTGGTGGGCACCGACGCTCTGGCGAACGAGATTTCCCTCGTTGGACTGCAGCCGGTACGAAGCGCGGACGGCGAGCCGGCGGCGGTCGTTCAGGGACACAACCCCGCCACCGACTGGGGCATCCTTGCCGAAGCTACGTTCGCGATCAGAAGTGGCGCGGTCTGGGTCGCGACCAACACCGACGCCACACTGCCTACCGAACGCGGCTTGGCCCCAGGCAACGGATCCATGGTTGCATCGGTTCGAACCGCGACCGGTGTCGTACCTCTGGTGGCGGGCAAGCCGGCGGCGCCGATCATGCAGGACGCGATCCGACTCAGCGCAGCCGAACGCCCCTTGGTCGTCGGGGACCGCCTCGACACCGACATTGCCGGCGCAACGGCGACCGAAGTCCCGTCGTTGCTGGTCCTCACCGGAGTCAGCAGTGCACTCGATGCCGTGCGGGCGATCAGTTCCGAGCGGCCCACACATATCGGGTTCGACCTCGAAGTACTGAACCTCCCTGCAGCCAGATCTGTCGTCGGTCAGAAGGACGGTTGGACCGGGTCCGTGGAGGACGGTGTACTCACGCTGCACTACGCCGGCGCCGACACCGCAGACACACTCGACGGACTACTCGTGGCAGCGGCGACGGCGTGGCAGGACTCCGCTGAATGGACGACCGTTCAGGTACTGGGCGCCGGCACCGACGCCCTGAGAGAACTGCTTACTCGCTGAGCCCTGCGCTTCGTCACTGGCCGGGTCGGGCACTGGGGCGCGCGCCGGACCGATCCGATAGCGTTAGCGGCGATGAGCACGTCGATTCCACTTCCCGGGCAGCATCGTCCGCCTGATTCAGCGACCCCCGCGGTCGAGCCGAACTCCGTCGAGGCCGAGGTCGATTCTCTGTTGAATCGTCTCCCCGGCGACCGTGATGCGCCGATGGACCTCGACCTTCAGGCGCAGATTCTCGAACGTGCACATGACGTTCTGGTCAATGCGCTGTCCTCGGTGGACAAAACCTGACATGGATATCAGCTGACATGGCCCGGCGAGCACGCGTCGACGCCGAACTCGTACGTCGAGGATTGGCCCGTTCACGCGAACATGCTGTCGAGTTGATCGATGCCGGCCGCGTCAAGATCGCAGGCACGGTCGCAACGAAGCCGGCCACGGCGGTCGAAGCCGGAACTCCGCTGGTGGTGTCCGAGGAGGACAACGAGGTCCAGTGGGCGTCGCGCGGGGCGCACAAGCTGTTGGGCGCACTCGACGCCTTCGAGCGCGGCGGTTTCACGGTGGAAGGCAAGCGGTGTCTCGACGCAGGTGCGTCCACCGGCGGCTTCACGGACGTTCTGCTCAGCAAGGGAGCACGGGAAGTCGTGGCCGTCGACGTCGGCTACGGACAGTTGGTCTGGCGGTTGCAGTCCGACGAGCGAGTTCACGTCATCGATCGCACCAACGTCCGTTCGATCGATGCGGAGACGATCGGCGGAAGTGTGGAGGTCGTCGTCGCGGACTTGTCGTTCATTTCGCTCAAGTTGGTACTGCCGGCGTTCGTGGCGTGCTCTGCTCCCGGAACCGATCTGGCACTGATGGTGAAGCCTCAGTTCGAAGTCGGCAAGGACCGCGTGGGTTCGGGCGGAGTCGTCCGGGATCCGGCGCTTCGCGTGCAATCGGTGGTC
>NZ_LVCV01000085.1 GCF_001647195.1 Rhodococcus sp. EPR-157
GTACTTTTTGTGGCTACGATCTCACCGGGAGTCGGGCCTACGGACCGACCCCGATAGCGCTGTGCCGAACGACTCCGCCGAGCGCGATGTGGTGGCGTTGGTGAAGCACGCAGTCGAGGAAGGTCCACAGTGACGGAGATGCCGGTGACGACAGGGGTGCCGGTGACATCTCCGGTACGTGAGGTCCTGCTGGTCTCTCACCCCGGACGGCGCGACATCGCCGAGACCGCACGACGAGTGGCGAAGGTATTCGGCGAAGCCGGAATCCGGCTCCGGGTGCTGCTGGACGAGGTCGACTCCACTCGGATCGAAGCTCTCGGCGCCGACAAGACCGATACGGAGCTTGCTTCGGACCTGACTTTGAACGTCATCGAATTCGGTCCGGAAGCCGGCGTCGGGTGTGAACTCGTGCTGGTCCTCGGGGGTGACGGGACGTTCTTGCGTGCGGCCGAGCTTGCCCAGGCCGCCGGAATTCCTGTGCTGGGCATCAACCTTGGCCGAATCGGCTTTCTCGCCGAGGCCGAGGTCGACAACTTGGAGGACGCGTTGGCGCGCGTCATCAGTCGCGACTACCGAATCGAATCGCGGATGACGCTCGACATTGCGATCCGCGTCGGCGATCAGGTGGTCGAGCGAGGCTGGGCGCTCAACGAAGCGAGCATCGAGAACGGTTCGCGTCTCGGGGTTCTCGAAGTCGTCCTCGAGGTGGACGGCCGGCCGGTGTCCGCATTCGGCTGCGACGGCGTACTCGTCGCGACGCCGACCGGGTCCACCGCGTATGCATTCTCCGCCGGCGGCCCTGTCGTCTGGCCCGAGCTCGAAGCAATCCTGGTCATACCCAGCAACGCCCATGCTCTGTTCGCGCGCCCGCTGGTGACCAGCCCGGAATCATTCATCGCCGTGGAGACCGACGCGGGTGGTCACGATGCCCTCGTGTTCTGTGATGGCAGAAGAACCATGAAGCTGCCGGCCGGGGGACGCGTCGAAGTCATCCGTGGCGCAGCGCCGATCAAATGGGTCCGTCTGGATTCGGCACCGTTCGCCGATCGAATGGTGACCAAATTCGCGTTGCCGACTTCCGGTTGGCGGGGGAGAGCGAGGTAATCATGCTCGAAGAAATTCGGATCGACAGCCTCGGTGTCATTTCATCTGCAAGTGCCCAGTTCCATGAAGGGCTTACGGTTCTGACCGGCGAGACCGGCGCGGGCAAGACGATGGTCGTCACGAGCCTGCATTTGCTGTCGGGTGCGCGAGCCGACGCAGGTCGCGTCCGACTAGGGGCGGACCGCGCAGTCGTCGAAGGCAGATTCAGTACCGAAACGGCGTCGGCCCAGGTCGTAGACGAGGTCGAAAGGGTGCTCGAGTCGGCCGGTGCGCAGCGCGACGAGGACGATTCGATCATCGCCTTGCGCACCGTGAATGCGGACGGTCGGTCGCGCGCACATCTGGGTGGTCGAAGCGTTCCCGCGGCGATCCTGTCAGGCTTCACCGATTCGTTGCTGACTGTCCACGGCCAGAACGACCAGCTGCGATTGCTTCGAGCCGACCGCCAACTCGACGCGCTCGATCGGTTCGCCGGCGACTCGGTGTCGACACCGCTGAAGAAGTACCGCGCCGCGCGGGCCGAATGGCTCTCGGCGAGAGCCGAACTCATCGATCGGACCGAACGCAGCCGTGAGCTTGCGCAGGAGGCCGACCGCCTACAGTTCGGGCTGCAGGAAATCGACGCAGTCGCACCGCAACCCGGTGAGGACGTCGCGATCGTGTCCGATGTGCGACGCCTGGGCGACCTCGATTCTCTTCGTGAATCCGCCGAGGGCGCCGGGGCGGCATTGGTCGGCGCGGTGGACGACACAGGGGAGGGTTTGTCTGCCCTCTATTTCCTCGGCGAAGCGCGCACCAGGCTCGAGGGTGCGGACGACGCGATTCTGCGAGATCTGCTGCCGCGATTGAACGAGGCACTGGCCGTCGTCACCGACGTCGGCGCCGACATCACGTCGTACCTCGCCGATCTGCCCTCGGATCCGTCCGCGCTCGAGACGATCTTGAACCGACAGGCGGAGCTCAAGAGCCTCACCCGGAAGTACGCAGCCGACGTCGACGGTGTCATTGCGTGGGCGGATGACGCCCGAGAGCGTTTGTCGAAGATCGACGTGTCGGCCGATGCGTTGGCCGACTTGTCTGCCCGAGTGGAGGAGGCGGCCACCGAGGTCGCTGCCGCGGCCGTGAAACTGACGAGCGCGCGCAGCAAGGCTGCGGCGAAGCTCGCGAAGGCAGTCAGCGCCGAGTTGGCGGGGCTCGCCATGGGTAAGGCGAAACTGCAACTCGACTTGCGTACTGTCCCGGCGGGCCCGCAGGATTCTGCACCGCTGTCCATCGACGGGGTCGAGCTTCACGCCGGTCAAAGTGGCGTCGACGAGGTCGAATTCAAGCTGTCGGCACATGATGGAGCCCAGGCACTCCCGATCAGCAAGAGTGCGTCCGGCGGTGAGCTGTCACGGGTGATGTTGGCACTCGAAGTGGTGCTGGCAGGTTCGGACAAGGGCGCAACGATGGTTTTCGACGAGGTCGACGCCGGTGTCGGTGGCCGGGCCGCCGTCGAGGTCGGGCGACGGCTGGCGCGATTGGCCAGAACACACCAGGTCATCGTCGTCACGCACCTTCCGCAGGTTGCCGCATTTGCGGACACTCACCTGGTCGTCGACAAGGCGGACGCCAAGAAGGGCGCGGCCAACAGTGGCGTGAAGTCGCTGTCGTCGTCGGAGAGAGTCGTCGAACTGGCCCGGATGCTCGCTGGACTGGACGACACCGAAACAGGCCGTGCACACGCCGAAGAGCTGCTGGCGACGGCCCGAGCCGATCGCGAGAACTGAGTCGGAACTGCTCGAGACTGTTGGGACTTGTGTGAACAGTGTGGTAGTTGTTTCGGCGCGCCTCCACCGTCGGGCGTGTCGTCGGCGTCATCATGGTTTCCATGAAGATGCCGGCTCTGTTATCACGTAGTCAAGATTCGCTACCCGGAATCAGTGGTATCGCCCGGGTCGATCGCAATACCGCCAAGCTCCTCAAACGCGTCGGTCCGGGTGACATCGTCGTACTCGACGAATTGGACCTCGACCGTCTGACCGCAGATGCCCTCGTCGAGGCGGGTGTTCTGGCGGTCGTCAACGCATCTCCGTCGATATCGGGTAGGTATCCCAACCTCGGGCCGGAGGCGATTGTCGCAAACGGCATCATCCTGATCGACTCTGCTGGTACCGAG
>NZ_LVCV01000086.1 GCF_001647195.1 Rhodococcus sp. EPR-157
AGCAGAGCGAAGCCGAGATCTCCGATCGCATGATCGAGGCCAAGACCGGTCTCGTCGATCATCTCGAGGCGTTCTCCGGCAACACCATCGAGTTCATTCGGACCGAGAGCCCTCTGCTCATCGATGGGGTCGGCGTCCCGGACATCGACATCGTCCTGAAGGACCGGCATGTCGTCATCGTTGCCGACGGGCCCGGTCACGCCGAGGACCTGAAGAATCTCAAGCCGTTCATCAAGGAGTACCAACCGATCATCATCGGTGTCGGCGCGGGGGCGGACACGGCGATGAAAGCTGGTCACCGTCCGGATCTCATCGTCGGTGACCCCGAGGACATCACCGCGCAGACCCTCAAGTGCGGTGCCGAGGTCGTCCTCCCCGCAGATTCCGACGGGCACGCCAACGGCCTCGAGCGCATCCAGGATCTGGGCATCGGAGCCATGACATTTCCGGCGACAGGTGCCCCGGCCGACCTCGCGTTGCTGCTTGCCGACCACCACGGCGCTTCGCTCATCGTCGCTGTCGGTAGCCCGGCCAGCCTCGACGAGTTCTTCGATCGTGGCCGACGCAACACCAACCCGGCAGCGTTCATGACTCGGTTGAAGGTCGGAGCCAAGCTCGTCGACGCGAAAGCCGTTGCCACGCTGTACCGCAGCCGCGTATCCGGTGGCGCGATCGCGCTGTTGATTCTCGCCGCACTGGTTGCTGTCATCGTGGCATTGGTCGTCTCCAATATGGGCGGCGAAGTCATGGACTGGGCCGTCACCATGTGGAACTCCTTCGTCACGTGGGTCCAGGGGTTGCTCGCGTGATTTCGATGCGCCAACATGCCATTTCGATCGCGGCGATCTTCGTCGCTCTGGCGATCGGAGTGGTGCTCGGTTCCGGACTGCTGTCCAGTGGGCTGGTGTCCGGGCTGCGTGATGACAAGACCGATCTCGAGAATCAAGTCGGAGCGCTGCAGAACACCAACAATCAGCTTGGCGAACAGCTCAATGCGGCCGATGGTTTCGATGCTGCGGTGTCCGGTCGCGTAGTGCGCGATGCGCTGCTCGACCGCAGCGTTGTCGTGATCACCACCCCCGACGCCGATCCAGGTGACGTCGACGGCATTACCAGGTCGATCGAGGCGTCGGGCGCTGCGGTGACCGGTCGGGTGTCACTCACCGACTCGTTCGTCTCGGCAGCAAGCGGTGACGATCTACGAACGCGCCTGACCAATGTGGTGCCTGCAGGTATCCAATTGCGTACCGGCGCCATCGACCAGGGCAGTACGGCCGGCGACCTGCTCGGCTCTGTGCTGCTGCTCAATGCGCAGACTGCGGAGCCGCAGTCCTCGCCCGAGGAACTCGCGCTTGCCCTCGAGACACTCCGGAGCGGTGGGTTCATCGCGTACGACAACGGCGCTGTCGCACCGGCTCAGTTGGCAGTCGTCGTCACCGGTGGGAACTCTGTCGACGGAGACGGCAATCGTGGTGCCATCGTCGCTCGATTCGCGGGCGGACTCGACGCCAGGGGAGCGGGAACGGTTCTTGCCGGCCGGACCGGTTCCGCGGACGGCAACGGTCCTGTCGCAGTCGTTCGTGCAGACGCGGCGCTCTCGTCGGGCGTGAGCACTGTCGACAACATCGACCGAGAAGCAGGGCGCATCACGACGCCGCTGGCGCTGCAGGAGCAACTGGACGGCGGCGCGGGGCGGTACGGAACGGGTCCGAACTCGACCGCGGTCACCGTCGGCGCGCCGGCGCGGTGATCCGTCCGGCCGAGCGGGCGCGTCGTTCGCGGTAAAGGGACCATTGGTGTTACCGTGAAGACCCGTGGGCAGCAGGCCCATTTTCGATGGAGTACCTCTCTTGCCAGCTTTCTGGTAGGAGCAAGCCCTGCAGATTGGTCACGGGAGCATCATTGTCACGCCTTCAGTCGCGATCTGACACCAAGCACATCTTCGTCAGCGGAGGCGTCGCGTCTTCGCTCGGCAAGGGCCTTACGGCGTCCAGCCTCGGCCAGCTACTGACAGCACGTGGCCTTCGCGTCACCATGCAGAAGCTCGATCCCTACCTGAATGTGGATCCGGGCACCATGAATCCGTTCCAGCATGGCGAGGTCTTCGTGACCGAGGACGGCGCCGAGACGGATCTGGACGTCGGTCACTACGAGCGCTTCCTGGATCGTGATCTGTCCGGCTTCGCGAACGTCACGACCGGCCAGGTGTACTCGGCGGTCATCGCAAAGGAGCGCCGCGGCGAATACCTCGGCGACACCGTGCAGGTCATCCCGCACATCACCGACGAGATCAAGAGTCGGATCCTGGCGATGAACGGTCCCGACCTTCAGGGCCACCAGCCCGACGTCGTGATCACCGAG
>NZ_LVCV01000087.1 GCF_001647195.1 Rhodococcus sp. EPR-157
TCTTCCTGCACGTCTCGCTCGTCCCGTTCCTCGCACCGTCCGGTGAGCTCAAGACCAAGCCGACCCAGCACTCCGTCGCGGCGCTGCGCAGCATCGGTATCCAGCCCGATGCGCTCATCCTGCGCTGCGACCGCGACGTCCCCCCGGGCCTGAAGAACAAGATCGCGCTGATGTGCGACGTCGACGTCGACGGCTGCATCTCCACTCCCGACGCGCCGTCGATCTACGACATCCCCAAGGTCCTCCACCGCGAGGGTCTCGACGCCTATGTGGTCCGCAAGCTCGGCTTGCCGTTCCGCGACGTCGACTGGACGGTGTGGGGCGGTCTGCTCGAGCGCGTCCACGAGCCACGGGAGACCGTGCGTGTCGGCCTCGTCGGCAAGTACGTCGACCTTCCCGACGCCTACCTGTCGGTCACCGAGGCTCTTCGCGCCGGCGGGTTCGCGCATCGCTCCAAGGTCGAGATCAAGTGGGTGCCCTCCGACGAGTGTGCGACGCCGGCAGGTGCACAGGCTGCTCTCGGTGACGTCGACGCAGTCCTGATTCCCGGAGGATTCGGGATTCGTGGAATCGAAGGCAAGCTCGGCGCCATCGAATTTGCACGCACTCGCAAGGTTCCGTTGCTCGGACTGTGCCTCGGTCTGCAGTGCATGGTCATCGAAGCGGCACGTTCGGTCGGTCTGACCGACGCGAACTCGGCCGAATTCGAACCCGACACCAAGTACGCAGTCATCTCGACGATGGCCGATCAAGAGGACGCCGTCGCCGGTGACGCCGATCTCGGCGGCACGATGCGTCTCGGGGCCTACCCCGCAAAGCTGGACAAAGGATCGGTCGTCGCCGGTGCCTATGGGACGACCGAGGTGTCCGAGCGTCACCGTCACCGTTACGAGGTCAACAACACCTACCGCGACCGAATCTCCAAGAGTGGCCTCGTCTTCAGCGGAACCTCGCCGGACGGGCACCTCGTCGAGTTCGTCGAGTTGCCGGCGTCGGTCCACCCGTTCTTCGTCGGCACTCAGGCGCATCCGGAGCTGAAGAGTCGCCCGACTCGTCCGCACCCGCTGTTCGCCGCCCTGATCAATGCAGCTCTCGTGTACAAGGCAGCGGAACGGCTTCCGGTCGACATCCACGGCGAGGATGCTGCCAAGGATTCGGAGTTCCCGGTGTCCGGTGCCACCGCCGAAAGCGTCGGATGACCGTTCCCCCGTCGCGCCACGAGTTCGCCACCGTCGGGTCGAAGACCGTCTACGAGGGCGCCATTCTCGCGCTTCGATTGGATCAGGTCGCGATGCCCGGCGGCCGGGTGGCCGAGCGTGAGGTCGTCGAGCATCACGGCGCTGTTGCGGTCGTGGCGCTCGATGATCAGGACCGAGTGGCGATGATCGAGCAGTATCGGCACCCGATCGGCCGTCGTCTCTGGGAACTGCCCGCAGGTTTGCTCGACGAGATCGACGAACCGCCGGTGGACGCAGCCAAGCGCGAACTGGCCGAGGAAACCGGCCTCGCAGCCGAACACTGGTCGGTTCTCGTCGACGTGATGGCGTCGCCTGGATTCACCGACGAATGCGTTCGAGTCTTTCTCGCCGAGAACCTGTCCGCGGTCGATCGACCCGAAGCACGGGACGAGGAAGCCGACATCGTGCTCGAGTTCGTACCGCTCGACGATGCGGTCGCGCGTGCGTTGTCCGGCGAGTTCGTCAACGCCTCTGCAGTGTCCGGAATTCTTGCTCTGGCAGCTGCCAGAGCGGGTTCGACGCCCCTGCGCCCCGCCGATGCTCCGTGGCCGGACTTGCCGACTACCTTCGAGCGTCGGAAGAAGTCGCACGGATAGTCCGCCGTGCTTGCCGAGCAGATCTCGACGTACCTCGACCACCTCGAGGTCGAGCGGGGTGCTGCGAAGAACACCTTGTCCTCGTACCGTCGTGATCTTCGGCGGTACGAGGCGTTTCTTGCCGGACACCGTATCGGTGATCTCGG
>NZ_LVCV01000088.1 GCF_001647195.1 Rhodococcus sp. EPR-157
CTGCCCGGACCCTCATCGCGGTGCGCGGACTCCACAAGTTCGCTGCGCTGGAAGGAATGGCACAGGTCGACGTCGCGAGTGCTGTCAAACCTCCGACTCCGGGTCGCCGGCTCCCGAAGTCTCTGCCGCTCGATCAGGTCATCGCGATACTCGACTCGGCAACCACCGAGGGAGACGACGCGCCCCGAGGTCTGCGGGACAAAGCTCTACTCGAACTGCTCTATTCGACCGGCGCCCGGATCTCCGAGGCCGTCGGACTCGACGTGGACGACATCGACACCGAATCGCGATCGGTGCTCCTGCGCGGCAAGGGCGACAAGCAGCGGCTCGTGCCCGTCGGTCGACCCGCAATCGAGGCTGTCGATGCCTATCTGATTCGGGGCCGGCCTGCTTTGGCGACGAAGGCGACCCCCGCCCTGTTCCTCAACGCACGTAGCGGCCGACTCTCCAGGCAGACCGCATGGCAAGTGCTTCGAACGGCGGCGGAACGGGCGGGCGTCGCGACCGCGGTGTCACCGCACACCCTCCGGCACTCTTTCGCCACGCACCTGCTCGACGGAGGCGCGGACGTTCGCGTCGTACAGGAGTTGCTCGGGCATGCGTCGGTGACGACGACGCAGATCTATACCCTCGTCACCGTCAATACGCTGCGCGAAGTGTGGGCGGAGGCGCATCCGCGCGCACGGTGACCGCTCGGCTGTGGTTTTGCGCGTGTCCGGCGAAGCTGCCGTCACGGCACGCGGTAGCGTTGATCAACGGTCGTCGGCAGCTGTCGCAGCCTTCGATTCGAACGGGTCGAGAACGAACGGGCCGAGAACGAACGGGCCGAGAACGAACGGACAGGGGAGCGTAGGAGAAGTGTCGACACCGCAGCCGCCAGCGGCGGAGTCAGGCCCCGGGCAGACCTGGGGTGAACCGTCTCCGATGACCTCTACTCCAGTGCCCGCTACTCCAGTGTCCTCGGCTCCGAAGCACGACGCGTCGTATCGGACCTACGAGGCCACGCCCGACGGTCTGTCGCCGCAGCATCCGCACAGCGAAGGCGCGTTGTTCCACACCCGCCAACCCGAGAGCAGCCGTGAAACGAAAGACGTCATTCCTCCAGCCGATCAGCTAGGTCCAACCGGTCGCAAGACCAGGGAAGTGCCCGAGCCGAAGCCTCTTCCGAGCCACGGCCCGGCCAAGATCATCGCGATGTGCAACCAGAAGGGTGGCGTCGGCAAGACGACGTCGACCATCAACCTGGGTGCCTCGTTGGCTGCGTACGGACGTCGTGTGCTGTTGGTCGACCTGGATCCTCAGGGCGCACTGTCCGCGGGACTGGGCGTCGCGCATCACGAGCTGGACTTGACGGTCTACAACCTTCTCGTAGAGTCCAAGGTCTCCGCCGACGACGTCTTGATGCGCACACGCGTCGAGAATCTCGATCTGCTTCCGAGCAACATCGACCTGTCGGCCGCAGAGATTCAGTTGGTCACCGAGGTCGGCCGTGAACAGACACTCGGGCGCGTACTGCATCCGGTGCTCGACCGGTACGACTACGTGTTGATCGACTGCCAGCCCTCTCTCGGGTTGTTGACCGTCAATGCACTCACCTGTGCCGACGAAGTCCTCATCCCGATGGAGTGTGAGTACTTCAGCCTGCGTGGTCTGGCGTTGCTCAACGACACCGTCGAAAAGGTGCGCGACCGACTCAACCCTCGGCTCAAGTTGGCAGGCATCGTCGTGACGATGTTCGACGCAAGAACGCTGCATTCGCGTGAGGTCATGACTCGCGTCGTCGAGGTGTTCGGCGACGTCGTCTACGACACCGTGATCACGAGGACGGTCCGGTTCCCCGAGACATCCGTCGCGGGGGAGCCGATCACCACCTGGGCTCCCAAATCCTCCGGTGCACAGGCCTATCGGGCTTTGGCCCGAGAGGTGATCTACCGGTCCGGCCCGTAAACCATGACGGAGACCGGTACCGATTCGGCCACCATCGAAGTTCCCGAAGATGTCGATCCGTCACGGTTTCGGGTGCGATTGCTCAACTTCGAGGGCCCGTTCGACTTGCTGTTGACGCTGATCAGTCAGCATCGCCTCGACGTCACCGAAGTGGCGCTGCACACCGTCACCGACGACTTCATCTCGTTCACCAAGACCCTCGGCAAAGAGATGGGTCTGGATCAGACGACCGAGTTCCTCGTCGTCGCAGCGACATTGCTCGATCTCAAGGCTGCGCGGTTGCTCCCGTCCGGTGATGTCGAGGATGCCGAGGATCTGGCGTTGCTGGAAGTGCGCGACCTACTGTTCGCGCGATTGCTGCAGTATCGCGCGTACAAGCAGGTCGCCCAGTTGTTCGGCGAGCTGGAAGCTGCTGCGCTGCGGCGTTATCCGCGGTCGGTGTCGGTCGAGGACCGGTACGCCGATCTGATACCCGAGGTGCTGCTCGGCGTCGATCCGGCGCGGTTCGCCGATATCGCTGCGGCAGCGTTTGCACCCAAACCCATCCCCAAAGTCGGCCTCGATCACATCCATCAGCATTCGGTGTCGATTCCCGAGCAGGCAAAATGGGTCATGGACCGCCTCGAGAGCAAGGGCGAGGGTGCGTGGACTCCGTTCTCCGAGCTGACCGAGGGGTGCGAACACACAGTCGAGATCATCGCCAGATTCCTCGCGTTGCTCGAACTGTTCCGTGAGCAGATGCTTGCGTTCGACCAGCCTGAGGCGCTGGGGGAGCTGCTGGTGAGTTGGACGGGCAAGGCCAAGGCAGACGAGATCATCGTCGCGGCGGTGGACTATGGATGATCAGGGACAACAGATGACGGATTCACCCGAACTCGACGAAGTCGCCGAGGAGTCGGAGCTCGACGACGCCACCCTCGAATCCGCTCTGGAAGCGGTGTTGCTCGTCGTCGACTCGCCGGCATCGGACGAGCAGTTGGCGTCGGCTGTCGGTTGCGATGCCGCGCGGGTGAAGCCGATGCTGGCTCGGATGTCCGCTGCGTTCACCGAACGCGGTAGCGGAATCGACCTTCGATACGCGGGTGACGGGTGGCGTTTTTACACACGCACGGCCTTCGCGCCCTACGTCGAAAGGCTGCTTCTCGACGGGGCTCGGTCGAAACTCACACGCGCGGCATTGGAGACTCTGGCCGTTATCGCATATCGTCAACCGTTGACCCGCGCGCGAGTCAGCGCCGTGCGAGGAGTCAACGTAGACGGAGTGATGCGCACCTTGCTCGCTCGCGGTCTGATTTCGGAAGCTGGAGTCGACCCGGAATCGAACGGCACCATGTACTCCACGACTGAGTTGTTCCTCGAACGGCTCGGCCTGGCTTCACTGACGGACTTGCCTGCGTTGGCGCCGTTGTTGCCCGGTGTGGACCTGATCGACGAGATCAGTGACAGCATGGATACCGACCCGAGAGTTACCCGCTCCACCAAGAACCGCGGATCGAAACCCGATCCGGTAGCCGAGCTCGACTCGGACGACTGATAGGTAAAGAAGTGAACAAGCCCGCTCGCCGTGATGGCACACCGGACAGGAACAAACGACAGGCTCCGCACAGGAAGCCGACCACAGCTAGGTCGGAGGATCCGCGCGACGGTCGCCGCAGTGGCGACGCGCCTCGGACAGGCGGACGACCCGCCGCACCTCGATCGGGAGCACCACGATCGGGAGCATCCCGATCAGCTGCGCCGCGATCAGGAGCGCCACGCTCGGCCCCTCGTAAGGGCGCCGACCAGCAGAAATCGTTCGAAGAAAAGCCGGTGGACACCGGCATCAACGATCGCAGCAACGATGCCGTGCCGCGCAAGAAGCCGTCACGGCCCAAGCCGCCGAAGCCGCAGAAGAAGCAGACTCCGACGACCACGATCAGCAACGCCAAGCCGGCGAAGCATCAGTACATCGAGCCCGACACCAAGCGTCGCCATGTGCCGCGCGGTGAAGGTGTTCGGTTGCAGAAAGTGCTCGCGCAGGCCGGCGTCGCATCGCGTCGTGCAGCCGAGGAACTGATCGCCGACGGCCGTGTCGAGGTCGACGGACGCATCGTCACCGAGCAAGGAATCCGGATCGATCCGGACGTCGCCGTCGTGCGCGTCGACGGCACCCGCGTGGTCGTCAAGGAAGAACTCGTCCACCTCGCGATGAACAAGCCGCGCGGATGGCAGTGCACGATGTCCGACGATCTGGGCCGCCCGTGCGTCGGCGACATCGTCTCCGAGCGCGTGCAGTCCGGGCAGCGTCTGTTCCACGTCGGACGTCTCGATGCCGACACCGAAGGGCTGTTGCTCTTCACCAACGACGGTGATCTTGCTCACCGCCTGATGCACCCGTCGTACGAGGTGTCGAAGACGTACCTTGCCACTTTGTTCGGTGCGATTCCGCGCGATCTCGGCAAGAAGCTCAAGAGCGGCGTCACCCTCGACGACGGTCCGGTCAAGGTCGACGGCTTCGCGCTGCTCGACATCAGCAACGGGCTCTCGTTGGTCAAGGTCACTTTGCACGAAGGTCGCAAGCACATCGTGCGACGGTTGTTCGAGCAGGTCGGTTACCCGGTCGGTCGCCTCGTGCGCACCGATGTGGGCAACGTGGCGCTCGGTGATCAGCGTCCCGGAACGCTCCGCGTTCTCGGACGCGGCGAGATCGGCAAGCTGTACGAGTCGGTCGGTCTGTGATGAGTGGCCTCGTTATCGCCATGGATGGGCCGTCGGGAACCGGGAAGTCGACGGTCTCTCGCAAGCTGGCAACCGCACTCGACGCCTCGTACCTCGATACCGGTGCGATGTATCGGGTGGCGACGGTGTGGGTGCTTCGTGCGGGGATCGACCCGAACGATGCGGACAAGGTCGCCGACGTCGTCGCGACGCTTCCGCTCGACATCGGCACCGATCCACAGGCCGAAGCGGTCACCATGGGCGGTGAGGACGTCTCCGCGGAGATCCGCGGCGACGCCGTCACAAAAGCCGTCTCGGCGGTGTCCGCTGTGCCACGCGTGCGTGAGTTGCTCGTGCAGATGCAGCGTGACCTCGTGGCTCTGTCCCCGCGAATCGTGGTGGAGGGCCGTGACATCGGCACGGTCGTACTGACCGACGCTGACGTCAAGATCTTCCTGACCGCCTCGCCGGAGGCCCGTGCCGGGCGACGAAACAAGCAGAACATCGACGAAGGACGCGGCGACGATTACGACGCAGTTCTCGCCGACGTCCAACGCCGCGATCACGCGGACTCCACTCGCGCCGTGTCTCCACTGCGGCCTGCCGAGGATTCCGTGATCGTGGACACGAGCGATCTGGGCATGGACGGCGTCATCGCCGCGTTGCTCCAGGTTGTTCACGATAGAACTGGAGTGAAGCAGTGACCGAGGAATTTTACAGCGGCGTATCCGAAACCGCAGGTGACGGCACATGGAGCGAAGAGGGGGAGTGGGACCTTCTCGACTATGTCGACGGTGAAGACGCCGAGGCTGCCGTTGCCGTCCCGACGCTCGCTGTCGTCGGTCGTCCGAACGTGGGCAAGTCGACTCTCGTGAACCGCATCATCGGCCGTCGTGAAGCGGTGGTCGAGGATGTGCCCGGCGTTACCCGTGACCGTGTCTCGTACGAGGCGAACTGGGCCGGACGCCGATTCCTGGTGCAGGACACCGGTGGTTGGGAGCCCGACGCGAAGGGCCTGCAGCAATCCGTTGCACGTCAGGCAGAGCTGGCGATGAATACCGCCGACGCGATTCTTCTCGTCGTCGACGCACGAGTCGGGTCCACCACCACCGATGAGGCTGTGGCCCGGGTGCTTCGGCGATCCAAGACTCCGGTCTTGTTGGTGGCCAACAAAGTAGACGACGGCCGTACCGAGTCCGAGGTTGCGACGCTGTGGTCGCTGGGTCTCGGTGAGCCGCATGCGGTGTCCGCGACACACGGTCGTGGCACCGGCGATCTGCTCGACCGTGTTCTCGAAGCTCTGCCGGAAACGCCCCGCGAAGGCATCCCTGGCGGTGGACCACGACGAGTTGCGTTGGTGGGCAAGCCGAATGTCGGTAAGTCTTCGCTGCTCAACAAACTGTCCGGTGACGAGCGCTCCGTTGTGCACGACGTCGCGGGAACCACCGTCGACCCGGTCGACTCGCTCGTCGAATTGGGCGGCAAGACATGGCGATTCGTCGACACGGCTGGTTTGCGCAAGCGCGTCAGTCATGCCAGTGGCGCCGAGTTCTACGCGTCGCTGCGCACCAAGTCGGCGATCGAGGCAGCTGAGGTCGCTATTCTGCTGCTCGACTCGTCCGAGGTCATCTCGGAGCAGGACCTGCGTGTGCTCAGCATGGTCGCCGACGCAGGTCGCGCACTCGTGCTGGCGTTCAACAAGTGGGACCTGGTCGACGAGGACCGTCGTCTGCAGCTCGAGAAGGAGATCGACCGCGATCTGGCTCGGGTTCCGTGGGCGCAGCGTGTCAACATCTCGGCGCACACCGGTAGGGCTGTTCAGAGGCTCGTTCCGGCGCTCGAGACTGCGCTGGAGTCCTGGGACAAGCGCGTCCCGACGGGCAGGCTGAACACCTGGCTGAAGGAGGTCGTCGCTGCGACGCCACCTCCGATGCGTGGTGGCCGGTTGCCGCGGATCATGTTCGCGACTCAGGCGTCGACGCGTCCGCCGACGTTCGTTCTCTTCACCACGGGCTTCCTCGAGGCCGGCTACCGCCGCTTCATCGAGCGGCGTCTGCGTGAGGAGTTCAACTTCGACGGCAGCCCGATCCGCGTGTCCGTCCGCATCCGCGAGAAGCGGGAACGGGCAGGCAAGGGTCACCGCTGACGGTTGCTCGCCCTGCCCCTGACCAGGCGATTTCTCCCCAGGGGTAGGGCTGGGGTAATCTCATCGAGCGCCTTCAGGGGCGCGGCGGGCTGTGGCGCAGCTTGGTAGCGCACTTGACTGGGGGTCAAGTGGTCGCAGGTTCAAATCCTGTCAGCCCGACACATATAGCAGCTCAGAGGCGGTTCCGGAGGAGTCCGGAGCCGCTTTTGTCGTCGGCATGCCGTGAGAGTGTCACGACACATCTCGTACCGGGTCGAATCGGCGTTCAATCGGTGTCCAGATGGATCCACTATTGTCCGAAAATCTGCGTGTTGAGCGAATGGACGTCAAGGTTCCGAGGGTAACGAGGGAGCGCAGAAACGCATCAAGGTGTTCGAACGTGAGAATCCTTGATGTCGGTGCTTCGTGCGAATCTGCACGGCATGGCGATTTGCATGGCGTGCGAGTTGGAAATGCTCGATTCGGTGGGTTGCTCATGGCGGCCCTCTCGAATACCGAATGGGAGGAACAAGTGTCACGACTGCGCTACCCCGCCGGGAGCACTTCACCACCCGGGCTGTGACGGCGAGCGGTGCCGATGTGGCCAGATGCTCTCGTGCAGCAGCGGATGCGCAGTGGACGAGTGCGAGCGTGAAGACGGCCACCATTACGTAGATGGGAGCTGTAGGTGGTGTGGGCAACCATTCGGACGGCTCCGCGTTGTAAGCGGCCGATGACCCTAAGGCCGAGCGCTTTGTGGCTTCGCCGGTCGCGGACTGGACTATGGGCTCGGTCTGCGATCTCTCCGGGTGACGCGTTGCAACTGTTCGGTGGACAGCAGCAACGCGTGACGATCGCCCGCGCGCTGGCAATGAATCCCGAAGTGATGCTGTTCGATGAACCGACTCGGCATTGGATCCCGAGATGGTCAACGAGGGTATTGGACGTGATGCTGCGGTTGCGCGACGAGTGAATGACAATGGTGGTGGTGGTCAGTCACGAGGTGGGCTTCGCGACAGCGGCCGCAGACCGAGGCGTCGTAATCAGTGACGGAAAGATCGTGGCGGACCCACCTCCCCGTGAGCTCTTCCGGAGACGGAATCGTTGACAGCAGGCCGGATCAGCGAGTTGCAGTACTTCACGCTGACGTCACCGCCCAAAAATGGACAGCAAGCGCTCGGGATCGGGGGCCAGCGTCTGCCGCCGGCAATAGAGACTATTGATCGACCAGATGCGTGAGTAGTGCCGAAATCTCGATGAGTCCGGCCTGACGGCGCAGCGAAAGTCAGTCGAGGATTGCAGTTGCTTCGACTTCTACAAGGACGTCTGGTTCGAAGAGATAGTCGACCCCTATGAGCGAGGCGGGCGGCATGGGAACCGGCAGCCCGATCTCGACGGCGACCTGTTCGACACCTGCCATGAACTCGGTTATCTTCTCGGGTGCCCACTGGGTGACGTAGAACGTCAACCTCAATACGTCGCCGAATGTCGCGCCCGCACCTGTCAATCCGATCGCGGTGTTACGCAGTGCTTGTGCAACCTGACCCCGCAAGGTCGCCCGGGGCCACGGGGGTTCCGTCGGCCCGGCGTGCGATCTGGCCGCTGACGTGTACGTGGCGCGTTCCGGTACCTACAGCGACGTGGTTGTACGGCACGTGCAGGGTCATGCCTTCTGGGCTGGAATAGATGACGGACATGGAGTTCCCTTCGGTTGGTGCGGCTAGGTATAACATTGATACCTGGTACACGAAAGGCACTTCAAGGAGACGTGGTTTCATGACGGATACCTCGGCCGCGCGGGACGAACTCATTGTCAGCACACCTCACCGCGAGCTGCTCGATCAGATTCTCGACAAATGGTCGCTCGCGGTCCTCAATGAACTCTGCGAACAACCCTGCCGTTTCAACGAACTGCGTCGCGCGATCCCGACCGTGACACAGAAGTCGCTCACCGCGACACTGCGCAAACTCGAACGAAACGGGATTATCGAAAGGGTTCTACTCAGTTCGCGCCCCGTCGCCGTCGAGTACCGAATCACGCCTCTGGGTAAGACACTCCGGCCGCCGATCGATGTCATCCTGCAATGGGCAACCGACCATATGCCGGAGATCGAACGAGCTCGCGAGGGCTTCGACCTTGCATGACCATGGACTGCTCAGCGAGTCGGCCCCAGACCGATTTCGCGGTATCGGGCAAAGGATCGCCCCGCCCGACTGATACATGTCGCCCTCGTTTGTTGGGCGAACAAGAGCGCGTGGGGCTCAGAATTCCGGCATTGGCACAGGTGCCAATTCGGCTACCATTGCGCCGCACGCAGGCTTATCGACCGAAGCGGGGGCGCAGTGAGGGCTATTCGGGAGAATTACTCGGGGTGGAAGGAGCTCGGTCCTGGTGGCCTGCCGTTCAATCCGCTGGGATGGCTGATTGCGACGGCGTTGCGCCCGCTGGGGAGGAATCCCATGACGGTTGCGGGCGTGTCGGTACGAGTCCCCAGCTGGGAGCTTCCACATAGAGGCGGTCCTCGTCCGCCTGTGGCGCCCTACCCGATTCCGCACCGGCAGACCGGTGACACAGCGGGTCCCGAGGGCGTCGCGGCGCTATCCGGTCTTCTGGAGTCGTATGCGTCGGCCTCCGAAGGCCGTATGTACATGGCGCGCAGTCGTTTCGAACGCCGCGGTGAGGCGCTCTTCGTGGCCGACGATTTCCGGACGACTCCGGTGTTGAGGAAGTCAGGAGGTGAGCTCGTTCATGTTCATTCAGGGGATGGGTCGCTTCACGTAGTCACGGACCTGTCTGATGCACAAGCGATTATCGACGCCGGCTGGGGAGAGCTGCATCCACTCGCCGGGCGGCCGTTGGTCGGCCTTCCCGAGCCGTATGTGCTGTTGTACTCGCCGCGGGACAAGGGGGACCTCCGTCAGATCTCGCTGATTGTCGACCGAGTCGTTCGGTCGGCCCTCCAGCGTCCGTCGTAAGAACGTCGACGTTGCAGGCAGGGGGTGGACCAGTGGTTGCGGACCATGCCTGAGGCGTCTGTCATCAGATCTCTGCCCTTCGGAAAGCAAGCACTGTCGCTGTGAGGAGCAATCCAGTGAGGAGCAAGCTGGTGCCGAGCGGCCACCACAAGGTGTGATCGGATGATTGTGTTCCGACGGCTAGCGCGTTGACGACCTGCATGAGACCGACAGGTGTGTATTCGGCGAGCTGAGGGATGACACCCAGGATCGCCAGCGCGAAAAACAGCCCGATCCCGATCCCGGCTGCCCCTGCTGCGGCATCGATCGTTGCTGATGCGAGGAGCGACGCCGAAATCAACACGGTCGCGAGGACGACCCACACTGCCGTCGCCCCGAGCACCGGTCCGATGGGTGAGGGGCCGAAGAACGCTTGAGTTGCCAGCCAGGAGACGCATCCGCCAGCAAGCGCCGACCCTGCGACCAATGTCACCAGGGCCAATGCGTGTGTCAGCACGTAGGCCGTACGGCTTGCTGGTTTGACCAGGATGGTGGCCGCGACCCCGGAGCGGACTTCACTATTGATTGCGCCGGCCGCCATGACGATGACCACCAGCACGATGATCTGGGTGAGGGTCTTCGTCCATTGCGCGTACGAGTCCGCCGCAGTGGGGTCAGGCAGCGAGATCGCTCCGGCCTCGCCTGCGAGCGCAGAGGCAAGGATCTCGTTGGTGAATCGTGCTAGGGCGGCGCTGGATGCAGCGAGCAGCACCATGACCGCGGGGAGCACCCAGATACGCCATGTCCGGTAAATCTCCTGGGCGCGCAAGCGAAGGAGCGGGAGAGTGCCATTCAAGATCTTGCGCCCACCATGCCGACGAACACGTCCTCGAGGCTGGCCTCTTGCGGCTCCAGCCTGCGTAACCGCAGGCCCAGATCAGCGATCTGAGCGGGGAGGCGCGCAGCGGCTTCATCGAAATCGGTCACCGCGACGACGAGCGCTCCGGGTGCTTCGGCCTTGGTCACGCTCGACACCCAGGGTTGCTCGGCGAGTGCGTCCTGAAGCTTCACCGGGGAATCCACCTCGACAAGAAGTCGGGATCGCGTGGCGCTGTTCTTCGCTCGTATCTGTTCGAGAGGTCCAGATGTGACGATGCGACCGGCATCGATGATCGCGGCGCTGTCACATACTCGCTCGACATCCGGCAGAAGGTGGGTGGAGAAGAACACGGTGGTCTTGCCTCGCAGCTCCGAAATCAGTTCGAGCACCACACGTCTACCCATTGGATC
Source organism: Rhodococcus sp. EPR-157 (assembly GCF_001647195.1). Taxonomy (GTDB): domain Bacteria; phylum Actinomycetota; class Actinomycetes; order Mycobacteriales; family Mycobacteriaceae; genus Rhodococcoides. The sequence continues at coordinate 11,015 of NZ_LVCV01000088.1, forward strand.
GAGGGCGGAGGTCGGCTCGTCGAGCAGGAGTAGCCGTGGACTGTTGATAAGCGCCTGTGCGAGCCCGAGCCGTTGTCGCATCCCGCGGGAGTATCCGCCGACGTGGGCTCTCGTGTCCGCCAGCCCGGTCAGATCGAGAAGATCGCCCACTCGCTGACGGGCGAGTGGCTCGGGTAGACGGAAGAGAATGGCACTGCTTTCGAGCACGTCCCGTGCGGTCATCCAGGGTAGAAATCCTGGCACGTCGGGGCAGTAGCCGATCAGCGGTCGCACACCGGCGCTGCCAGGTTCATGACCGAGAATGCGCACGCTCCCCGCGGTCTGACGCGCCAAAGCTAGAATGATGCGCAGTGCAGTCGTCTTGCCCGAACCGTTGGCTCCAAGAAACCCGAAGACCGAACCTTGCTCGACTCGAAGGTCGAGGCCGTCGAGCGCTCGATGGCGACCGTAGGTCTTGACCAGGCCGTTGATCTCGATCGCTGCGGTCACGGTCGATCATCCCCGTACAGGCGCTGCACGGTCTGGGACACACCATCGGCGGTCGGCGCCCCGATATGTGTGTCGGCGACGCTTGCGGGGCGCCGACCGATCGCAAAGAACAAGATCGCTCCGATGAAGTTGACCAGCACAATGATCAGCACCCACGGCCACTTCTTCCCAAAGACCAGGCGTTCGCGCGGAGTGCGTGCAAGAACGACGAGACTGATTACTGCGAGCGTGATCTGCAGCAGGAGGGCAATGCCGAGTGCTGCAAGTGCTGGCGTCGGCATCGCGGACAGGTCGGGGATCATGGTTGTTCCTTTGCGTGGACACGTGCAGTTTCGGTAGCTGCGGTTCGCCACGCTGCCCGCATCCCCGACCGCAGCGGTGCAACTATCACGGCAAGTGAAGCGGCGGCTGCAAGCGGCAAAGCTGCGGGGATGAGGAGTCCCCAACGTCCCCGAGCGTGTCGAGCCTGGATGACCGTCGCCGCGACGGTGCTTGCAGAGATCACCGCGAGGGACGCTGCGCTTGCTGCTCGTACGAGCCGATCCTCGACTGTTGCACTCTTCCCTGCAGCCCACAACGCGGGAACAACGCCGAGGGCGACCGCGCCGATCAGTGTCCAACGAGGAGCTTTTCCCCGCGGGCGTCCCGCTGCATCGAACCCGGACGCGACAGACAGTGGAACACCGCGCCAGCTGGCCGCGAGCATCGCTGCTGTTGCACCTGCAAGAACGAGAGGAGCCAGTTGGGCGCGTCGGAGGTTGCGCGCCGGAATTCGATTCAGCACATCGTCACTCACGTCGTCGGGTCGAATGAGCCCGAGTTTCACGGCGAGCGCGCCGAGGTTGAGGGTCCACCCGATACCGAAGAGTCGAGGCACGATGAGTCGTGGGTCCGTGGGATCCCACGTGCGCGATCGAACCTCTGCGCTCACCGGCCCCCGAGTCTCGACGGGGAGGCCTAGTACTCGCCACTGTGTCTGCCCGTCAGGTGTTCCGTCGATGAGTGCGTCGCGCAGGTGTTCGGCGTACCTCACGGGGTCGCCGAGGGCAGTGACGGGATCAATGCCGGCATCGGCAAGCTCGTCGAGTTGTGCCGCAAGTGCTTCGAGTGCGTGCTTGCGGTCCGACGCGGAGAGGTCGCTGAGGTACTGGCCAACGGTGCGGAGGTACTGCTTCGTCATGCGTCGTGCTCCTTCCTGAGAACCTCGGTCATTGCGTTGCTCAATGCCGTCCAGGCCTTGGCGCCGTCGTCGAGTGAGGCGCGGCCTTCATTCGTGAGCCGGTAGTACTTTCGGGGAGGGCCTCCCGCAGCCTCTGCCCATCGGGTGGTGACCTTGCCGGCTTTGTCCAAACGGGCCAGAAGTGGATAGACCGTGCCGGGCGTTGCGGTCAGCGCGGGGTACGCATCGAGTCGGGCGATGATCTCGATCGCATAGCACTCCTCGCGTGCCAAGACCGCGAGGATCGCGAGCTCGAGCACGCCTTTGCGGAGTTGCACCGCTCGATCGCTAGTTGGCATAACAAGCATCTTGGCGGTGCAAAGTACTCACGTCAAATCTACGTGTTACGCATCGCGTCGGCCGCGATACTCGCAGTGCTGACATCTCCGTGTCCGCACTCGGCCAGCACCTCGTTCACGACGCGCGGTCCTCGGCGGATTCGGATCCGACGTCGTGGGGGTCACCCCATGAATGCAGCTGCCGCAGTATCGGATTCTTCTTTCGTTGGTGCTCTGCCATCCGACCGAGGATGTCGTCGAGAAAGACGACGGCGTGATCGACGAATGGGCCCTTGTTGAGCATCACGCACTCCGCTCGACCGGCCATCGCCGCATCGGTGACCTCGGCGCGCGATGGGCGACCGGTGCGGGCCAACGTGTCGAGGACCTGCGTCGCCCAGATGACCGGCACATGTGCCGCCTCACAGATCCAGAGGATCTCTTCCTGTAGCTCTGCCAGTCGCCCATAACCCGCCTCCACTGCCAGATCGCCGCGGGCGATCATCACCCCGACCTGCGGCCATCGCATCGCCGTCAGCAAGATCTCCGGCAGGTTTTCGAATCCGGCGACGGTCTCTACTTTCAGTATCACGCCGAGATGGGTGCCGCCGAGATCTGCGAGCCGGCGCTGCAGGAGGGCGACGTCGTCGGCGCTTCTGACGAACGAGAGACTCACGGCGTCGGCGTGCTCGACCACGAACGGCAAGTGTGCTGTGTCGTGGTCAGTCAGCGCCGACAGTCGCAACTGGCTGTCGGGCAGGTTGATGCCCTTGCCTTCGCCGAGCCAGGCGCCTTGCGGTGCCGCGTCCGTGATCTTCACCGTCAATCCACCCGGACCGGTAGCTTCGATGACGCCGCCGATCTTTCCGTCGTCGAAGAACACGCGCTGCCCTACTCGGGCGTCCTCGAACACCTGAGGCAAGGTGCATCCGATCCGAACCGGGGTGGCATGTGGGTCGACGGGATCGAGATCTGGCACCATCAGCAGGTCGTCGCCGACATGGAGCCGGAGCTTCTGTGCGCGCGACGCCAACGCGCCTACCTGCGCGACATCGTCACCGTGATGATGGTGGTGTTCGTGGTCATGGTGGTGGAAGTGGTGCATGGTGGTGCCCGGCACTACGTACGCGGTATCCGCCAAGTCCGCCACACATCCCTCGGATGTAACCGAGGTGATCAGGAGACTGCGCTCGGATCCCCGGGCGTCGCGGAACGTTATCCGCTCGCCCTTCCTGCGTCGGGCGAGCCACTTCTCGTCCGTCACCGGAAGGCGTGCCGTGTCAGGGCAGTCGGGCCCGTTCGGCAGTGTCAGCCATACCCGGGCTGGAACCACACATCGGCCCAGATCGTCGCGCGTGGGTTTGATGTGCACCACTGCGGCTCCGGGGAGGATCGGCCCGGTCCGTAGTTTCGGGCCGGCGATATCCATGGTCACCTTCACGTGGCGGCCGTGCGCCCGGGCCGCGGTGCGCACGTGGGCGATCATCGCGGCCCACTGCGCCGGACCGTCATGCGCGCAGTTCACCCTTACAACTTCGGTTCCTGCTGCGACGAGCCGGTCGACGAGGGATGCGTCGGTGGCCGCTTCGCTGGGCAAAGTCACCATGATGCGCGTCAGTCGGCCGTTGCGACCGGCACCGAGCAGCGTGGTCGCGTTGCGTTCGAGTAGCCGTGCACCAGTAGCGAAGTCCACCATGCCCTTGTCATCCTCGGGGGGCTCCAACCCGGCCAGGCTGGCCACTGCCGCCCGCACCGCATCGACGGATGCGAGGACGTGCGCCTCCGACCGTCCCAGTGATGACAACCCCAATGCCGCGAGATCTGTCTGCAGGACGCGTACGTCATGTCTGCGCAATGCCATGTAGTGCGTGAGGTTTTCGGCGCTGGCCCGATTGCGTGGGTGCACCGCAGCTAGCCGATCGTCGGTATCCGCGGTATCGATGAGCTCTTTGCGGAGGCCGTCGAGCTTCGAGGCGAGCTTCACGAGTGCTTCTTGCTGGGAGCTCATCGGCTGCCCAGCGTCCGGTCGCCCAGCGTTCCGGAGCAGACCCGCGCGACGACACCTCGCACGAACGTGTCGTCGATTCCAATATCCGCGCGTCCTCGATGGGCGTACCGTTCGATTCTCTGGTTTGTCGCCATAGTCCCGAGTGTGTCCACGCCGCAGTGTCAGCCCTAGGGTCTTTGGTCGTCTGATCGGGCGAGTGTGCTGAATTTCTCGCAGGTCACCCAGGCGGACAGGCGATTTCGGACTGCATGGGCGAGTAGCTAGCACTATCGAATGAAGGGAGGATGAATTCTCGTGGGAGTGGTTCTGAACAAGACACGACTGTTTTCTGACGTGACTATCCGCCGAAGGGGCCCGGCGTCGGGACGACGCCGGTGCACACCTGGCCGGACAGGATCACTGGTGTGCACCCGGCAATCAATGCGTTGATGGTTGTGATCAGGCTGAGTGCATTCATCTGGATCGATTCTGCGCTTCCGGAGGCGCTGCTTCCAGTATCTGCTGCAGCGACGGACGGCGTACCGAGAGCGATGACTGTGGCACCGAGGACTATTGCGGCTGTTCGTTTCATGGACAATTCCTGCTCACGTAGATCGAAGGTTCGCAGGACCGTAGCCCGTGTGCCCCGATTGTCGCAATCATTCGCTCGACTGGGACGGCTCTGCCTAAGTTGCGGGACCGGGAATGCTGGCAGGACACCCCTGCGGTGCTAGACGGACCGATCTATGCCGACTACCCGGACGCAGGCTGAGCGGCGAAGTCGCCGAGTCGTGGAAGTGCAATCGCGAGAACCACCGACGCCGCTCCTATCGCGACAAGCGCGCCCGGCAAACCTCCGAGTGCGAGGACTAACAGTGGACTGAGGAATTGACCGGAGAACGTCGCTGCGGTCCACGCCCCGGTTCCGCGGGCGCGTTGGGCGAATTCGAGGTCGCTGACAACCCATAGGAGCAGGGTGGGGAGCAGTAGTCCGCATCCGGCAGACGCGATTACTCCACCCACCGCAACCGTCAGCGGACTCGAGGCCAAACCGATGAATGCCAGTCCGAGGCCGGCCACGCCGAATGAGATGGGCAGCAGTCGCTTCGGACCGGACTCCGATACCCGGCCGAACATCAGCGCGGCAATTGCGGTGGCTATGGCGACGATTGCGCTGACTGCGCCGATTGCGCCTGGATTGTCCACTCCGGCGGCGTCCAGCTTGATCGGGATCTGGACGATCGGCGCGTAGAAGACAGCTCCGCCGAACGAGGTGACTGCCAACGGAAGCAAGAGTGGCCGCCAGCTGATCGACTCAACGCGGTCTTTGATCTTGGCCACCGAATGTGGCTGCCACAGCATGATCGGCGCGATGACCGCGAACACGATGCCGACGGTGTAGAGCCAGAACGGCGTTCGCCAATTGTCCTGCGCCAAAGCGCCGCCGAGGCCGATGAAGACGACCGCCGACACGCTGGTGAACACCACTTGAAGACCGAAGTACTGTGCGCGTTGTCGGCCGGAGTAGTAGTCGGCGATCAAGGTCGTGCAGCTCGTCATGATGGCGGCCTCGGCAATGCCTACGCCGAGGCGGGAGGCAACGATGAGGGGGAGCGAGTCCAGAAAGAACGGCGCGACTCCAAACAGCGAGTACACGACCAGTGCGATGGTCAGCAGTCGAATGCGGCCCACCGCGTCGATTACGCGTCCCGCCCCGAGCGCGAGGAGCCCGATCATCAAGGCTGGCGCGGTGATGGTGAGTGGGACCAGTGCGTCCACGCCTGGAGTGTCGGCGAAGGCGTCGAGCATCTGGGGTTGAATCGGGGCGAGAAGTACGGCACCGAGAACCGGTAGACAGCTCATCGACACCAGCAGAATGCCGTGTCTGCGACGTGGGGTCTTCTCGTGTACGCCAGGTACGGAACCGAGTTGGGTCATGCGGAGCCTCCGGAGAATCAGGAATGCGAGTGAGGTGGATCACGTCTTGGCGATCAGTGTGTGCTGATGGAGGCTGATCACGGAAATCGCAATTGCTGACATCCATCATCAATCTGATTTATGGACAAGGCATCAATGTCGTTGATAGTGACTATCAAATTTGTTTCTTTGACTGATGTGCGCCGCCACGGAACAGTGGTTGCCATCACACCCACGTCGAACGAAAGTCAGCCTCCTGTGGATACCAACACTCGGCCCCTACCGGCCTTCGCGCTCGGCACGGCCACACTGGCGGATGGACCGCATGCGGTTGTTCTGGCCGCCGGTGCCCTACTCAATCTCGATTCCGTCGCCGATCGGCTGGATATGACTTCTCCCGTCAGTACGCGGGCGATTCTCGATGACTGGGATCGACTTCTGCCGGTCCTGCGATCTCTGGCCGCGTCCACCGATGGCGAGTGGAGCGCGGTCGCCGACGCCAGGATGTCGGCGCCGATCGAGCCGCGTCAGATTTTGCAAGCGGGTGCCAACTACCGCACACACGTCATCGATCTTGCGGTCAAACACGCAGACATCTCGAATGGAAGAACCGAAGAACAGGTTCGCGCAGATGCTGCCGACATGATGGACAAACGTGCGGCAGAGGGTGATCCGTACTTCTTCGTCGGCCTGCCCTCTGCAGTCACCGGACCGTACGACACCGTGACCCTCCCGGCCGGCACGCACAACAACGACTGGGAACTCGAGTTGGTCGCAGTTGTCGGACGACGCGCGTACCAGTTGTCCGAGGAAGAGGCGCTCGACGCGATTGCCGGCTACACCATCGCAAACGACCTCACCACGCGCGAACTGGTGTTCCGACGAGATATGCCCGAAATCGGCACCGACTGGCTGCGAGCAAAGAACGCGCCCGGCTTTCTGCCTCTCGGGCCGTGGATCGTGCCGAAGGAAGACGCAGGGGACGTGTCCGAGATGCGTTTGACACTCGAACTCGACGGCAAGGCAATGCAGGACGAGTCGACCAAGGACATGTTGTTCGGTGTTGCATCGTTGGTCGCCGCTGTGTCTCAGACGGTGCAGTTGTTGCCGGGCGACCTCATTCTGACGGGCAGCCCTGCAGGCAACGGAATGCACTGGGGAAGGCTTCTGCGCGGGGGCGACGTGATGACCTCGACCATCACCGGCCTGGGATACCAGCAGACTCCTGTGGTGGACGCGTCATGACATCGGTGCTCGTCATCGGGGCAGGGATCGCGGGATCAGCAGCGGCGATCGCGCTGGCGAAGGGCGGCGCGTCGGTCGACGTCGTCGAAATCACGCCGGGCGGAAACGCCGCTGGATCAGGAATTACGCTGCAAGGCAACGCACTACGCGTTCTGAGAGACCTGGGAGTGTGGGACGAGGTGTCTGCGCACGGGTACGGGTTCGATACCATCGGAATACGGGCGCCCGACGCTGGCGGAACCTTGCTCGTCGAGATGGACGACGCTCGTACCGGCGGACCCGACCTTCCTTCGGGAATGGGAATGGAGCGACCCGTTCTGGCGTCGATACTGCACGAGGCAGCCGAAAACGCCGGTGCCAAGCTGAGATTCGGTGTCACGGCGAGCTCCTTGATTCAGGACGAGTCCAGTGTCGCGGTGACGTTCTCGGACGAGACGATCGGACGGTACGACCTGGTGATCGGTGCCGACGGTGTGAGGTCGTGGGTTCGGGCTGCGATCGGTATCGATCTGACCCCGCGTCCGACCGGAATGGGGATCTGGCGACTCGTCGGCCCGCGTCCGGACAGTGTCACCCGCACCGACCTCTACTACGGCGGAGCCGGCTACATCGCGGGGTATTGCCCCACCGGCGTGAACTCGCTCTATGCCTACATCGTCGAAGAAGCACAGGACCGCACCTGCTTGACGCCAGAGCAGCGTCTCGGCGTCATGCAGGGCCTGGCCGAGAGCTATCACGGTCCCTGGGACGACATCAAACAGCATCTCGACGATCCGAAGGCCATCAATTACACGTGGTTCGAAACCCATGTGCTGGAAGGTCCGTGGCACCGCGGACGGGTCGTCCTCATCGGCGACGCCGCACATTGCTGCCCTCCCACCGTGGCCCAAGGCGGAGCGCAAGGGCTCGAGGACGCCATTGTGCTGGCGGACATGGTGCTGGGTGCGAACACGATCGACGACGCCCTACTCGACGACTTCACCGGCCGTCGCCTCCCTCGGGCGCGAGCAGTCGTGGAGGCGTCGGTGCAGATCGGAACGTGGATGCTCGAACACGCCACCGATGCCGATGTTCCTGGTGTGATGGGCCGCGTCGCCGCTCTCGTCAGCGAGGCACCATGAGCGCCCCGGTCGTGGACGTCCACGCGCACGCCATCGTCCCCGAGATCGAAGCAGCAGTGGCAGGCCGAGCCGGACTCGACGCACATCGCGCGCTCGATGCCCGACGAAACGGCGCCGAGTCGCTGGAGGTGTCGGGAAAGATGGTCGCAGCCCGCATTCCTCAGCTTGTCGGTGTGGACCGACGCCTTGCCGACATGGACGCGGCGGGGATCGACGTTCAGGTCGTCTCACCGTCCCCGTCGCACTACCACTACTGGGCCGATCGTGAACTCGCGCAGGCGGTCACGTCGAGCGCCAACCGCGGCATCGCTGCATTGGTCGCCGAGGAGCCGTTACGGCTCGTCGGACTGGGTCTGATTGCCCTGCAGCATCCCGGGGACGCAGTTGCGGCCCTGGACGACGCGGTGATCACCTGCGGATTGGCAGGCGTCGAGATTTCCTCGTTCGCGCCGGGCGTCGAGCTGTCCGACGCGCGTCTCGAACCGTTCTGGGCGCGAGCTGCCGAGCTGAATGCTGTGGTGTTTCTGCATCCATTCGGGTGCTCGCTCGACGAACGCCTCGATCGGTTTTACTTGTCGAACACGGTCGGGCAGCCGGTGGAGAACGCTGTCGCGCTGTCGCACATCATCTTCGCAGGTGTACTCGATCGTCACCCCACTCTGACGGTGCTCGCGGCGCACGGAGGCGGCTATCTGCCCACCTACATCGGCCGGTCCGACCACGCGTGGGAGGTGCGCCCCGAGGCTCGTCGGTGCGCCGACCTGCCCAGTAGCTACCTGCCGCGGATCACGTTCGATTCTCTCGTGCACGGGGCGGGTGCGCTTCGAGCACTCGTCGACGCGGTGGGTGCGGAGTCCGTCGTTCTGGGGTCGGACTATCCATTCGACATGGGCATTACCGATCCCGTATCCCAGGTTCGCGCCGCCGGCCTGACCGAAGCTGTCACTCGTTCCATACTCGGCGACAACGCCTTCCGGCTTGGTCTGTCGACCGCCTCATCAGGAGTCCAATCATGAGCAACTACGCATTCACCCATCTTCGCCATGTCGATCTCGCGGTACCCGACTACCAACAGCAACTCGACTTCTACACCCGTCAATGGGGTTTGACCAACGTCGGAACCGACGGTGACGTGACCTATCTCGCGGCCGAGGGCTCGCCCGAGCAGTACGTCGTACGCATTCGCAAGGACTCCGACAAGCGGCTCGACCTGGTGTCCTATGGAATGGCCGATATTGCAAGTGTCGACAGCCTGGCCGAGCGTCTCGCTGTAGGCGGTGTGCAATTGGTGGGGGAGCCGGGCACCCTGCAGACGATGGGCGGAGGCTACGGATTCCGGTTCTTCGATGTCGACGGGCGTACCATCGAGGTGTCCGCGGATGTGGCTGTGCGGCAACATCGCAAGGTCGAAGAGGGTGAGTCGATTCCGGTCAAGCTCTCGCACGTGGTTCTGAAC
>NZ_LVCV01000089.1 GCF_001647195.1 Rhodococcus sp. EPR-157
CACAGGACTCACACCTGAAAGCATCAAGGGCAACTGTTCCAGCCTATCCCAGCTTGGTCTCGGACACAAGGCCCGACTCTTGGGGGACAAACCTAGCCACACGCTCCGAACAACTCCCAGTCCGTGAAGACCAAGTCCGTGTCCGTCGCTCTGACTCGACAAAAGTTACGCGACGAGTCGCTCATCTCCAAATCGCCTGGTCAGAGCGGCTTCTGTGTGCGGAGTGCATCGCGAGCGAACCTCCGCGCCCAGCCAGGCGAGTCGGAACCTCCGTCTCCAAGATAGAAGAGCGGACCGTGAGCTCCGATGAGATCCAAGAACGCAACCGTGGGGTGCGCTGCTTTCTGGGCCTCGAACGCATCATCGCCACCGCCACCCCATCCCAGGGCTTGCATCGATTCCACGACCATCTCGTCCCGCTGTGCCGCGGAGGCCGATGCCGCGAGCGCCACCAGATAGAGAGTTCCCGAGTGCTGCTCGTGGTCCTGTCGACCGAGCGGTAGTCGAGCAGCGCAGTGGTGCCACAGTGCGCGGGAGTCATCCGCGAGAAGCGAGCCGGCCTTGGTGCGCACCATCGTTCCTTTCAGCACTCGAACCAGGCCCATGTTTCGGGCGGCTTCCCTGAGATCCGTTGCTTGATGGTGGTCCGTCTCTCGCACGCTGGTACCGACCCAGCCGATGCCCCAGTCCAACTGGTCACGCAGAAGCTCCACGACGGATGGGGGTAGGTGCCCGTCATCGGTCAACTGCACGCCCCGGTCGCCGACGATCTGCAGAAACCACGACACCTTTGCCATCGCAGTTCGCGCGACAGGAAGGTCGACGGAACTCTCGATGGTCAATTCGCATCTGGGCAAGAGCTCGATCAAACGCGGGACCGGCGCACCGAGAACTCGACGGAGGAATCGCGCAATCACAGGTGACGCCGCCGCGCTCTCTACCTCGGTGGAGCGCGACGTCGACGCGCACCGAAGTCGAAGATTCGCGTCGGCGACCGGTGTCGATCGTGTGTCACTTTGCTTGTGCGGGTATGCAATCGGTCTGTCGACCCCTTTTCCGATTGGGCACTCCTCGGCTCCGTCCAGGCACGTCGGCCGCAGGTCATCGATATCGGTGTCGACTGAATGAACACACACCGTGTGAACCCAGTCCAGATAGCGGTAGTGCAGCGTGTCACCGGGTGAGGACAGGAGCGAATCGACCCTGACGTGGTCACCCAGCTGGCCCGCTTCACCTGCCGCAAGAACTTTCGGCGCGCAGTATGTGTGCGCAGCCGATCCTTCGGCCTGCGTCATCGTGTACTGGTCCTGCCCGTCCCACCCGATCGCAGCCTGCAGAATGGTGTGAAGCTCAGGCAACAGAAGGTCGGACCGCACTCTGATGCGCCGCCATACGGTCGGGCCCTCGATCGCCAGGTGCACGTCCATCGTCAGCTGCACTATGTCCGAATACACACTGGTCGGCGCCTCCTCCGCCGCGTCGTACCGGCGAGGACGAGGACGGCTCGGTTCGGTCGGGAGGTCCGGCACCAAGGTCAGGTGCCGCGCTCGTCCGGTGCCATTCCGCATTCCCCGACTGTAGTGAAAGAACGCGACGTCGTGCCGTTGTCGAACGCTCGGACAGTAACGTCCTGTCGCGTTTCACGTCTGACCGCTTCGACGTCCAGACGTCACCGAACAGGCTGGATAAGACCGTCGTTGATTACTGCCACGTCGAATTCCAGCCTGTCGGCATGGTGGGCGAGGAAGGTCACCGTCAACTGCACCAGGTACTGCTCCGGAGATCCCACCACCGCATACCGAGTGGTGACAGCAAGTTCCAACTGCTCGGCCGTGAACGAACCGCGGATGAAGCGAGCGGGCCACCCTCCGAGATTCTCCGCATTGCTGACGCCTTCGTTCCAACCCGGCATGACGCGCGCATCGGTGAAACTGCAGTCCAGCAGACTCGTCGAATCGACTGGCGCAGACAACCTGCCGACGAGAAGTACTGCGTTGGGCGCAAACCCATTCTCCACCAATCCCGGTTCGACCAGGACCGAGGTAGCTCCTGGAAACCGGCCTTCGGGCAACGTCTGCCAACCTGCAGGGACGGCGGCGACGATGCCGAGCTGTGCAGCGTCATCATGACCGAGGGCCTGCACCTCGATGCCGTTCACGGACAAGAACTGGGCGACTGTCGTTCCACCGCTGTGCTGCACCTCTGTATCGGCCATGCTGTTGTCTCCTGCGCTGTTCATCGATCCCGAGCTGATCCCGGAGTGTCGGCATCCGCCACCAGACGTGCCTGCACGAGTCCCTCCAGGTATGCGGCCACGCCGTCGTCGTCGTTCGATGCCAGTACACGATGTGCGATCGACTTGATTTCGGGTAGCGCGTTGGCCGTGGTGAGAGCCGTCCCCGCCCATTCGAGCATAGGAACGTCGTTCAGCGCGTCGCCGACGGCGGCCACGGACTGCTGTTCGACGCCCAACTCCTGGCACAGGCGCGACAGCGCGCTCGCCTTCGACACGCCAGCGGCCGACATCTCGATGTACGGCGCACCCGAATGAGTCAGCTCGACGCCACCGACCTGCGCGGCCGCTACCGTCCGATAGAGCTCGACGCTGGACAGATCGGGGTGACGCGCGACGATCTTGACCGTGGGTTCGGCGGCCAGCACAGTACTCGAGGTGTCCATCTCGAGGGGATCGCGGTGGTGATCGGAGAACACGCACAGTGCGGCGTAGCCGTGCTCGGCGACAAAACGCGTCGGCCCGACGGTGGCGAACACGACCCCCGGCACCAGCTCGCGAACCCGGAGCATCGCCGTCGTCACGGCATCCGCGCCGATCGCTGTTGTCCCCGCAATGACCGGTGTGCCGTCCGCGAGGTCGAGAACCACTGCACCGTTCGCGCCGATCGCCCTGCCCGTGAATCCACACGACTCGGCCAGATCATGAATGGAATGCCGTGCGCGAGCCGATGCCCACACGATGTCGATTCCCACTTCCCGCGCAGCTGCCATCGCGTCGGCCGTTCGCGAGGAGATGGTTCGGTCCGAGCGCAACAACGTGCCATCGAGATCGGTGGCTACTAGGTCGACGGTCACACCTGACGATGATGCCAGCGTCTGGTTTTCCTTCGGTGATGCGGTGCCGTGGCTAGCCTGGGACGTGTGAGTACTCCCAACCTGACCCTCAATTCCGGAACCACGATCCCCCAGCTCGGGCTGGGTGTATGGCAAGCAGCAGACAGTGAAACCGAACATGCTGTGAGGTACGCACTGGATGAGGCGGGATACCGCCACATCGACACCGCCGCCGCCTACGGCAACGAGGAGGCGGTCGGCCGTGGAATCAGTACGTCGTCCGTTGCGCGCGAGGATATCTTCGTCACAACCAAACTCTGGAACGCCGATCAGGGCTACGAGCCTGCGCTGAAAGCGTTCGACGTCAGCCTCGGCAAGCTCGGTCTCGACTACGTCGACCTGTACCTGATCCACTGGCCGCTCCAGAACGACGAGCGTTTGCTGAAGACATGGGATGCCCTCGAGAAGATCGCCGAGACCGGCAGGGCCAAAGCTGTCGGCGTCTGCAATTTCGAGCCACGGCACCTGAAACTGCTGGTCGACCGCGGAGGACTGCTACCAGCGGTGGATCAAGTCGAGTTGCATCCACACCTGACTCAGCAGGCGATCAGAGATGTCGCTGCACAGCACGACATCGCCGTCGAATCGTGGAGTCCCCTCGGCGGGACGAGCAATTCAGGCTGGGGCACAGCGTCCAAGCCCAACACGCTGCTGACCGACGACGTGATCACCGCGATCGCCGATCGCCACGGCAAGTCTGCAGCACAGGTGCTGATTCGGTGGCACCTGCAGAACGGCCTCATCGTGATTCCGAAGTCGGTCCATGACGAGCGGATTGCGCAGAACATCGACGTATTCGACTTCGAGCTGACCGCCGAGGATCTGGGCGAGATCGCGACGCTCGACGACGGAGTTCGCGTCGGCGGACATCCGGACGAGTTGAACATCGGCGCACCGGACTAGCCTGCAGTCGAGCGCAGTGTCAGCACGGTGATCTCGCTTGGCGCGAACACTCGAAAGGGCGGCCCCCAGTAGCCGGTCCCCCGCGAGGTGTACAGCTGAGTGCGATCACCGTGCGTGCTCAGTCCGTGCACCGTCGGCTGATCCAGACGCACCAGGTACTCGAACGGCCAGATCTGCCCGCCGTGAGTGTGGCCCGACACCTGGAGATCGACACCTCGTCGAACGGCCTCGTCGATCTGTTTCGGTTGGTGTGCAAGCAAGAACACCGGAAGCTCCGGATCGGCTCCGTTGAGCGCGCGGTCGAGATCCGCACCGTGCCCTTCGGTGCTCGACCCCGCGGCCGTGCGGTCGTCGACGCCGGCGATCACCAATTCGTCGGTACCTCGACGCACCTCGATGTGCTTGTTGTGCAAGGCAGTCCAACCGATCGACTCCATATGCTCGAGCCATGCCTGAGCCTCACCGAAGTACTCGTGGTTCCCAGTGACGTAAACCTTTGCGTGCCTCGCTCGGACGTCCCGGAGCGGTTCCACCTGGTGACGTCTCCTCGCGACCGAACCGTCAGCGAGATCGCCGATGTGACAAGCGATATCAGCATCGAGCTCGTTGACCTTCTCGACGACCTTCGCCGACCACGCAGCACGGTCGATCGGTCCGTAATGAGTGTCGGTGATCAGCACTACGCGAAGCCCGTCCAACCCCGTGCCGAGTCGAGGAATGCGAACCTCCCTCTCCAGGACACGCGGCACCCTCATTGCCTCGTAGTGACCCCACACCAACAGTCCAGCAACCACGATCACCACAGCCACCGCGATGGTTCGCGAGCGAAGCGGGTCGTCGAATCCGACGAGTCCCAGAATCAACCCGAGTAGCGCGCCGAGTGCGCTCCAGACGAACAGGACCCACACAGCTCCCAGCAGAGTGTCCCCGATTCGCGCGGCACGATCGCTACCACGTGCATGACCGGCCGCCATCGCCGCAGGCAACGCGAAAGCGGCTCCGCCGACCAGAACGCAGCCCGCTATCTGCAGTGCCGTCGGCCACTCGGAGCCCGCGAAGAACACCGTCCACAGCGGTACCCCGAACAGGAGAACGACGACGAGCACAACCGTCGATGTCACGAGTATCCGGCGACTGAGTCGACGCGGAGCCGAGGCTACGTCGTCGACCTCGGTTGGACCTGTTCGTGCCATGAGCAAACCCCCACTGGTGTGACTGCGGTCGCCGAAACGGCGGCTCTACCAAGATACGCGGACAGCCAACCTGTGCACCGGACACGCCATTCCGCCTCCTACAGGTCTCTGCCACGCTAGCGCACCTCGGTGCCGAGGCGCCTACGCCGTCCTTCAGGGAACCGACGTTCAGATCCTCCTGTTGTGAAAACCGTTCACCGGCAACTCGATCGAGACGACCGAGCTGTCCCGTACGTCGGAAGGCATCGTCCAGACCTCGGTCGCGTCCTCCGACGGCACACCCTCGTCCTGCTCCGTGTGCAGCCGGCCGTTCCGGGAGCGGTTCGTAGGTACGGCGTCGGTGAAGTCGCCGGGCATCGCGCTCGGCAACGCAACCTCGGTGACGATGTCGTCGTGCCCCGGATCCAGTTCGACCGGTGTCCATTCGATCGGCTGAACTGGACCGAGTTCGAGGCGCACCGAATCAGGCTCGATACCCGAGGCCGCCAACGTCGACCACAAGCTGCTCATGGCTGCTTCGCGGTCCAGGTAGTACTCGGACTCACGCACCCGCCAGAACGTCCACCCACACCGCTTCAGCTCCTGCTCGCGTCGAAGATTGGCAATCGTGCGCTCGGGGCTTGCCAGGGGTGTGTCACCGTCGCATTCAACGGCCAGCCTGGAGGCTTGTCCGGTCACGACCAGATCGATGCGACGGTTGTTGACCTCCACGCCGGGATTGACATGGTAGCCACGATTACGCAGGTCGCAGAAGATCTGCTGCTCGAACAGCGTCGCGAATTCCTCGCGCCTGATCTCGGGGTCGACGCCGATCGGCATGGGTGCAGCGGGTGCGGGCGATACGGACGTCATGTAGCTGAGTAGTGAGTTACGCAGGTCCGCGCGCTTGAGACGGTCCACCGTCACCGAATGGAACAGCCACAGTTGGTCCTGTGCACGAGATGCAGCAACGTTGAAGCGCCGCTTGAACTGATTCGCGGTGAGAGCGACGAAAGGCTGACTTGGCGATACCACCATCGACAGCAGAACAACGCTCCGCTCGTCGCCCTGGAAATCCGGTGGCGTTCCGACCCTCAGCCGGCGGTCCTCCCATTGGTCGATACCGATTCGTTTGATCAGTTCGTTTCTGATCTCGTCGACCTGCGACGTCCCCTGCAGTACGACGACGCCGAACGTCTTGCCGTCGTACTGGGGGTCGGCAAGGCACTTGACGATCTGTCCGACGATCGCCAGTGCCTCGACGCGATTGACCAGCGAGGCGCCCTTCCCGACGACCGTGGCGTCGGGAACGAATGTGTGACGCAGTGGCGGAAGACGATCCGCGCCGAACTGCCGCACCGGAACCAACGGCGAGTCTCCGTAGAACTGCTGGCTCGACCAGTTGATGATCTCGGGCATCGACCGGAAGTGTTCTCGCAGTCGGACCACCTGGCCGAATCTCGTTCGCAGCATGGAGAACAGGCTCGAGCGTGGAGTCAACGTCGCGCGGACATGCTCGGGAAGGTCTGGGAGGTAGACGTCGAGCCTGTTGAACACATCTTCGAGCGTTCCCGTCTGCGGAACGTCGGCGGGCGCGCACTGCCGGTCGTCGCCGACGACGATGACCCGGGGCGCCAAGTACAGAAGGAACAGGCTGCTGATGTCGGCCTGGCTCGCCTCGTCGACGATGACGACATCGAAGCTGTCCGCGACAGGAGGCACCGACGCAAGTACCTGCGCAAGCGGCATCACCCATGCAGGTACTGCGCTCTGCGCGTCTCGCATCGCCGAACGTGCTGCGCTGCGGAATGTTTCGGCATACTTGCCCGCGCCGGCGCCGATAGCGGAGATGTGCTCTCGATACGTTTGCAGCGCACGGACTTCCACCGCCGTCATTCGCTCGAGACAATCACGCCACGCCATGGCGGCACCGAGTGTCGCCGTCAGATACGCCAGATCCGCTTCGGCGGCATTCAATTCGGCGTCGAGGCGGTGCTCGAGTCCGGCCTGGTGTTGCTCGCTGACCCATTCGCGGGCACGTCGCCAGGCCCACGCCTTGGACATCTGCCAGCTCAGCTCGTCCCATTCAGGATCGGCGGCGGTATCGACGACCAGTTCGTGGAGCGCGGGCGCAGCCTCGACGAGCCTCGCGGAGAGCTCGTCCTGATCGATCTGATCTTTCTGCTCCTCGCACGCGAGGAGGTAGTTGTCGCATGCGTCTGCAACCGCGTCGGCGTCGGCCGAACTCAGGGCCGCGACAAGCGCATTCCCCTCCGGCGATGGCCCGCTGTCCACCTGCACAGCAACGGAATACAGGATCGAATCCAGCTCGCCGCGCGCGACGTCGGCATCGATTCGTGTTGCGATCGCACCGGCCGCGCCGGCGAATTTGGTTGCGTCGTCGAGGTTTCGAATCCACGGAGCCGAAGGTGAGACCGCGTAGAGACGCTGGACCAGGGCGTCACGGGCCGCGAGCGCACCCTCCACCCGAACCAACTTGCTGGTGACGAGCTGGAGGTCGTTGACCTGACGCGAACGTGACCCCTCCGTTGTCACCGTGATCCGCAGATCACTCAGCAGAACGGCTGCCGTGTGCACGATGTCGAGGGCACGAACATGCTCGGTCGCCAGACGCACGGCGGACGCAGACACCGCCGGAGTACCGTCCACGACGGCAACGATGTCGAGCTGTTCGACGGCCTTCTGTTGATCGCTCTTGCGGAATCGCCCCTTCCACTCCTGGCCTGACTCCAGTGCTAGCGCAAAGGATTCCAAAGCCTGCAATGCTGCATTCGAGGTCACCGAGCACTCGACGTCGTGCGCGCCGACGAAGCGATCCGACTGCGCGGCCACCTCGACGGTAGAGACGATCCCGCTCACTCTCGACCACAGGTGGGCCGCCTCACCGGAGAGCACCGAATCGGTCAACTGCCAATAGACCGCGTCGAGCTCCATCACTTCGCGCACGCGCGCATCGAGCTCCTCACACAGGCGCCGGATGTCGAAGGCTGCTGCGGGGTCGACTCCCCCAAGGAACTCGACGAGCTGGGAGGACTGCTCGGACGTCGTGTCCGCAGCGGCGCTCGCCCGGTGACAGAGCGATCGCAGCTCGGCCGAGTTCGGCAGCATCGTATCCAGTGCGGGCAGCGACTGACGGGTACGCGCAGCCCTGCCCGGCGGCGACGTGGCGATGAGACGCCTGAGTCGATCGACCTCGCTACCGCTCAATGGCGGTCGCTCTGCGAACAGTGGGCCCGGGAGCCACTCGTGGGCTTCCTCCAACGAGGTGACCTTACGAACTACGGAAGCGGCCGTACCGCCAAATCCGTCCGAAACATACGGGTGCACAACAGTTTCCGAGTTTCGCAGCTCTGCCACGGCGTCGAGCAGGCCCGTCCGCTTGGCGACTGCTTCGGCGCGCCGAACCTCGAGTGATTCGATCTTCTCGGCGTCGTCGATGTCGTTGTAGGCGGCTTTGCGGTCGGCGATTCGGGCGACGCTGCGACTGAGCTCCTCGGAGCCGCCGCGAGACAAGTCGGTGATCGAGACGCACAACTCTTGCAGTTCGGGCGGAAGCTTGTCCCGGAGTACACGTAGTGCTTGTGACTTCTCACTAGTGACGAGGACACGTTGGCCGCGTGCGAGCAACGATGACACAAGGTTCGCGATCGTATGCGTCTTCCCTGTCCCCGGCGGGCCCTCGACGACCACGCCGCTGTCGCGACCGAGTCGGTGAACGATCTGAGACTGCTCGGCATTGGCAGGAAGAGGGAACATCGGATCTTCGGCGAGCTCCCCCGAGTCCGCCGCCCCGGTACGTTCGAGCCAGGCGAGCCGATCCTCGGGCTCGATGGGTTCGACGAGCTGTGCAAGCCCCAGAGGAATGGAGGCACCTTCTGCACCCAGATCGGCGATCATCTGTTCGTAGTAGTCCAGCAACGCGTACGAGTCTCGCTTGCGCAGGACCAGCGCAGGGGCCAGCGTGAGCGTGGGATGCATCGAATCCCCGAACGACATCGGTCGATCGAGAGCGTCCGGGGTGTCGACCTGCACGTCCAGCGCCGTCCGAGCCCATTCGACGAGAAACTCCGACACCGCCGGTGCCAGCGGGGACGGCACCCGGTCGGTCAGCGATCGCTGCAGCGCGACCGAGCCGGATGCGTCGAAGGCATCGTTCCCGGCGAGCAGACGGGAGTCCTCCAGCCGTGGCTGCGCATGTGCGGCGTACCTGACCAGCAGATCCCCGGTTCGCACGTCACGTTCGACAGTGGCACTCTGCGTCACGAGATGAGTGCGCACTGCACTCGTGGACTCGGTTCCCGCGAGCCCGAGTAGACCCGATGCGACGACGACTTCGACGGACTCGGGCCTCGACGTAAGTTCCTGCATCATCAACTGCAGCGATTCGTACAACGACGCCTGCGGCCTGAGCTTTCGGTCCGCCTCGGCCCACTTACGCCACTTGGCCAGATATGCGGCGAACTCCTGGCGAACCTCGTACGCCTTCCGCACGTCGAAATCGGCATCGGAGTCCTCGTCGACGCCCGGCTGCACGGAATCGACCAACTCGAGGGTTCGGTACCTGCTGTCGGACACCATGGCCGGGTCGACGAGTCCGACCAGGAGTTTCGGCAGCTCAGGAGGATCAACGGCATCCACACGTCCGGCACGAAATGCGACGCCACCCGATCCCGCGTTCCGGTCGAGCCGTGCAGCACCCGCTTCGTCGTCGATCCACTGAATCCGCAGGTGGTCGTCGTAGTCGAGTACCGGTTCGGTGCGCGCCGTGACAATCTCCCGCAAGAATTGCAGTAGTCGAAGTACGCGGCCCTCGACGTTCTGCGAGCCGGGGCCATCCACGTGGTCACGACCGGGAAGCGATGAAGTCGACACTGTTGAACCTCTGAACTACTCGAACGGCCATCTCGAACAGGGCGGATGCTTACAATCACGCGCCAGAGTAGTCGTCACATCCGTATCGGTCATCGGGTCCGTACTTCAGGATTGTTCCCTCGTGCGATTTCACAATGCGTCACCTGACATCCGGGTCCGCATCACATACTCGACACCCATCGCGATCGCGGCCTTCCGGACCGAACCGGAACGCCCCTGGGCTCGATCCCGACACCTGAGGGTTTCGACGATCGCGCAAACCCGACGGGAGCGATCGATCCACTACCCACCAGTAACGTACCCGCCAGTAGTAAGAGGTGACGCGAGCCGCGAAAAGTCAATTCCGACAACGCTACTCGCCAGTATGTCGTCAAGGGTTCCATGAGAATTCCTAGTACGATCGAAAAATTGCCTTGAAATCGATTGCCTTGGTTGATATTTGAACAAGGCGATATCAGTCACACTTGCCGTCTGTGTCGTTGATGTAGCAAATCGCCTGTGTGCCGCTAGAATAAGTCGACATTCCGGCAAGCCCATCCGGTACCGACACGGGCGCGACGGGGAGCAGTCGAGATCGGAGATTCGGGCGTGGTCGCTGTCGCAGTGGCAGCGGCCAGGACGCGGACACAACGAACAACTCCCCTCGGACGAACGACGAAAACCGAATTCGGCCTCCAGACAGCCGGATATCTGATATGAACCCCGACGGGCATCGAAAGATACGCCCGCCGTGGGCCCGACCGAAGTACACCCGAGACGAAGAGAGACACGTTGTTCAAGCGGATTGCAGTAGTCAACAGGGGTGAGGCGGCTGTTCGCCTGATCAGGGCTGTGAAGGAACTCAACGCCGAGTACGACTACGGCATTCGGACGGTGGCGTTGCATACCGAGGCCGAGCGGCGGGCGATGTTCGTGCGTCAGGCCGATGAGGCTGTGATGTTGGGTAGGCCGGAGGTGGGGTCGGCGTATCTCGATTACGGGGTTCTCGAGGCTGCGTTGGTGGCGTCGGGTGCCGATGCGGTGTGGGTGGGGTGGGGTTTCGTGGCGGAGGACCCGACGTTCGCTGACATCGTTGCCCGGTTGAATATCACGTTCATCGGGCCTTCTGCTGCGGCGATGCGTCTGTTGGGGGACAAGGTCGAAGCGAAATTGCTGGCGGAGAAGGTCGGTGTCCCGGTTGCGCCGTGGTCGGGGGGTCCGGTGCAGACCCGCGCGGATGCGCGTCGTCACGCACAGGCGATCGGGTATCCGTTGATCATCAAAGCCCGCTCCGGTGGTGGTGGCCGCGGTATCCGCAAGGTCTATGCCGAGGACGAGTTGGAATTGGCGTTGGAGCGGACTCAGGGTGAAGCGGAACGGTCTTTCGGTGACCCGGTGGTGTTCATCGAACGTCTCGTCACCGACGCCCGCCACGTGGAAGTGCAGGTCATCGCCGACAATCACGGCAATGTGTGGGCGCCGGGTGTGCGGGACTGCTCGATCCAGCGCCGCAATCAGAAGGTCATCGAAGAATCATCGTCACCGTTGTTGAGTCAGGAGCAGGCCGATCACCTGCGGACGGTGTCCGCGGAGTTGGTTCGTGCTGCCGGGTATGTCGGTGCGGGGACGGTGGAGTATCTGTATCAGCCGGAGCAGAAGATCTTCACCTTCCTCGAGGTCAACACCCGTCTGCAGGTCGAGCATCCGATCACCGAGTTCACCACCGGTATCGATCTGGTGAAGTTGCAGATCCTCGTCGCCGACGGCGGGGCACTCGAGGGTGAGTGCCCGGGCGAGTTCGGTCATGCTGTGGAAGCCCGGCTCAATGCCGAGGACGCCGACAATGGTTTCGCGCCGGCACCGGGCAGTGTGGAATTGCTCAAGTTTCCTCTCGGTTCCGGTATCCGTGTCGACACCGGTATCGCTCAGGGCGATGTCATTCCCCCGGACTACGATTCGATGGTCGCGAAGGTCATCGCGTGGGGCCGGGACCGTGACGAGGCGTTCGCGCGGCTGCGGAACGCACTACGCGAGACCACGGTCGTCATCGACGGCGGCACCACCACCAAGTCCTTCCTCCTCGGTTTGCTCGACAAAGAGGAGGTCATCTCCGCGTCCGCTGATACCGGGTGGCTCGATCGCACCGATGCGGGGACCCCGACCGGTCCGACGGTGCATGCCGATGTCGCGATCATCGCTGCTGCGATCGATGCCTACGATGCCGGCGAGGCCCGCGAGCGGGCGGCGTTCCTCTCCTCCGCTCGCGGTGGTCGTCCGCGGGCCAGTCATACCATCGGGCGGACGGTGGAGCTCAGTTATCAGGGTCAGGCCTACAAGCTCGGTGTCGGTCAGATCGGACCGCACCGCTACCAGGTCGAGGGGGACAGTGGCGATCTGCAGGTCGAGGTCGAACGCCTCGGACACTACGAGAGCCGTGTGACTTTGGGGGATCGCCGCTTCTCCGTTGTCACGGTTGCTGGTGCCGCGCATTTCCTGGTCGAGGTCGATGGGATTTCGCATCAGATCAGTCAGGACGAAGCGGGGTTGGTGCGTGCTCCTGCTCCGGCGGTCGTGGTTGCTGTCCCTGTCGCGGTCGGTGACGAGGTCGAGGCCGGTCAGACGTTGGTGGTGCTCGAGTCGATGAAGATGGAGACCGCGGTCCGTGCCCCCTACGCGGGGACGGTCCGTGAGGTGTTGGCGTCGGTGAACGGGCAGGTCGATTCGGGGGCTGCGTTGTTGCGGGTCGATCAGGCCGGGGAGCAGAAAGCGTCCTCGCAGACCGCGCGGGTTCAGTTCCGGACCGTTGACAGCGTCGAGGGTGAGAGCGCGAGTTGTCAGGCGTTGGCGCGGCTGAGCGAGTTGTCGGCGTTGATCACCGGTTTCGATGTCGGTGCGCCGCGGGCTCGTGTGCTGCTCGCCGAGTACGAACGACTGCGTAGTGCGGTGCCGCGGGAGGACACTGCGGTGGTGGAGGCGGAGTTGGCGTTGCTGAACACCTTCGCCGATATCTGCGAGCTCTCGCGTAATCGTCCGACGATGGATGAGGAGAACACCGACGAACGTGTTCATTCTCCGCGTGAGCATTTTCATTCGTTTCTGCATTCACTGGATTCCGATATTCAGGGATTGCCGGAGGCGTTCCGCAGCAAGCTCTCTCGGGTGTTGCATCATTACGATGCCGATGATCTCGAGCGCAGTCCCGAGCTCGAAGAAGCGGTCTACCGGGTGTTTCTGGCGTTGCAGCGGATCGAGAATCAAGTCCCGGTCATCGCGGCGTTGCTCGATCACTGGCTCACCGACACCGCAGCGCAACCGACATCAGGGATCGGTGACGTCCTCGAACGGTTGATCGTGGCCACCCAAGCCCGCTACCCCGTCATCGGTGACGTCGCACGCAACCTCCGATTCCGCCTCTTCGACGCCCCACAAATCCGTCGGGCACGCGATCAGGTCTACGACGGAGTCCGCGGCAGCCTGCAATACCTCGCCGAAAACCCCGACGCACCCGACTACGCCGCCCGCATCGACGCACTCGTCTCGACACCGGAACCGCTGATCGACCTGCTGACGTCGAGGATCGACAACCCGGGCGCCCTGCTCGAGGTCATCACTCGTCAGTTCTACGAAATTCGAACCCTCGAAGACATCAAGGCGTTCGATCGCGAAGGCAAGCATTTCGTCACCGGCAATTTCGAGCTCGCCGGCGAGCGTCTTCAGCTGGTCTCGACGGCAACGGCATTCGCGGACCTGTCCGCGACCATCGACGCAATCGACGACATCGCAGGCCCAGCCCCCGAGCACCTCGCGGTCGATCTGTACCTCGCGTGGCCCGATGCGCCGGCCGACGGTGACGAGGTCGCCGAGGTCATCCTTGCCGTGCTCAGCGAGCACCCCCGCACCCGCGGGTGGCGCCGGATCACGATTACCGTGTGCGGCACCGATGTTCGCCACGTGACGTTCCGGCGCACCACCACGGAGGGTTCCGAGCCGTTGGTCGAGGATGTTGTCATCCGGGACATGCATCCGTTGACTGGGCAACGTCTGGACCTGTGGCGGCTGAAGAACTTCGACGGCACACGCTTGCCCGCCACCACCGGAACGTACCTGTTCCACCTCACCGCGAAAGACAACCCCTCCGACGAACGCCTGATGGCACTCGCCGAAATCCGCGGCGTCACCACCCAACTCGACGAACACGGCAACGTCGTCGCCGTACCGGAAATCGAACGCACCGTCGCAGCATGCCTCGACGGCATCCGCCGCGCACAATCCGGACGCGGCCGCAAACGACTCGACGCCAACCGCGTCACCCTCTACGTCTGGCCCGTCCTCGACGTCCCCGAAGACCGCCTCGCCACCATCGCCCGCCACATCGCACCCTCCACCATCGGTGCCGGCCTGGAAGAAATCACCCTCATCGCCCGCCTCAAAAACGGACCCACCGCCACCCCACGCGACGTCGCGATCCGCTTCTCCTACCGCCCCGGCGCCGGCATCGTCGCCAAAATCACCGACAAACCCACCGAACCCCTACGCCCACTCGACGAATACACCCAAAAAGTCCAGCGCTCCCAAGCCCGCGGCACCGTCTACCCCTACGAACTGATCCCACTGCTCACCGGCACCGACGGCACCTTCACCGAATACGACTTCGACACATCGGGTGTCCTGACACCGGTCGAGCGCCCCTACGGCCACAACACCGCCGGCATCATCACCGGCATCATCACCACCCCCTCCGCCCGCTACCCCGACGGCATGACCCGAGTCGCACTCTTCGGCGACCCCACCAAAGCCCTCGGCACCGTCGCCGAAGCCGAATGCTCCCGCATCGTCGCCGCCATCGACCTCGCCGAACAACTGGGCGCACCCGTCGAATGGTTCGCCCTGTCCTCCGGCGCCACCATCTCCATGACCACCGGCACCGAAAACATGGACTGGGTCTCCCGCGGACTACGCCGCATCATCACCTTCACCCAAGCCGGCGGTGAAATCAACATCATCGTCGCCGGCATCAACGTCGGCGCCCAGCCCTACTGG
>NZ_LVCV01000090.1 GCF_001647195.1 Rhodococcus sp. EPR-157
GTGCTGAAGATGCCCTTGTAGTTGTCGAAGGTGATGGAACTCGGAATGAACTTGCCGTCGGCGATGGTAGCCGTCGATTTGAACGACAGGCTGATGATCCAGGCCAGCGGAACGAGCGCGTACAGAAGTACGAGCGCGTTGATGACGGTCCAACCGACCTTCTTGCGAGGCGTCACGGTCGTCATTACTTACGGCCTCCGTCGTCCGAGCCCGGCGCCGACGCACCGAACAGCTTGATGAACACGAACGCGATGATGGCGACGCAGAAGAAGATCAGAACGCTGATCGCCGAGCCGAGTCCGAGATTGAATGCGCCGAACAGGTTGTCGTAACCGAGGATCGACACCGAGCCGGTGCCGTTGCTGCCCTTGGTCAGCACGTAGATGTTGTCGAAGATGCGGAACGCGTCGAGGGTGCGGAAGAGCCCGGCCACCAGGATTGCCGGCTTCATCAACGGAATCGTGATGCGTATCAGACGAGTCCAGGCACCTGCACCGTCGACCTGTGCTGCTTTGAGCAGGTCGTCCGGTACGAGAGCAAGTCCGGCGAGAAGCAGCAAAGCCATGAACGGGGTGGTCTTCCACACCTCGGCGAGCACGACGATGGCCAGCGACGGTATCTGCTCGGTGAGTGGAGCACTGCCGTCGGGAAGCAGATTGGCCAGATACCCCGTGCCTGGCGTCCACGCGTAGTACCAGCTGTAGGCGGCCGCGACGGTCACGATGCCGTACGGGATCAACACCACGGTGCGGACGAGTCCGCGGCCGAAGATGGTGCGATGCATGATGAGTGCGACGGCGAGGCCGAGTACGAACTCGATGATCACCGATACGATCGTGATTCCGAGGGTCACGGTGAAGGCCGTCCACCAGTAACTGTCGCTCAGCACCGTCACGTAGTTCGACAGTCCGACGAATTCACGATCGTCGGGGAACGCCAGATTGTATTTCTGCAAACTGAGCCAGAAGGCGTAGACGATCGGGTATCCGGTGACGGCAAGCATCATGATCGCGGCAGGAGTGATCAGGATCAATCCGAGTCTGCGTTCGGCTTTCTTGCCGTCGGACAGATTCTTCAGGACTGCCTCTTTGTCAGGCGTTTCGCTCATGGAATCAGCCCTTCGGAATTGACTGCCTTGGAAACGAGATCGGCGAGCTTGTCCACATCGGCGATCGGATCGATGTTCTGCGGTGGATTCAGCGCGTCCGCGAGAAGGATCGAAATGCTCTGGTATGCAGGCGAGACCGGTCGTACTGCGGCGTTCTCGATGGCGTCGAGCACACCCTCCCACGCGGGGTACACCGCTTGGAATTCAGGATCTCGGTAGAGCTGCGCGAGCACCGGCGGGACGCCGCCGTCGACTGCGTTGTTGCGCTGGTTGTCTTCGTTGGTCAAGCACGCGACGGCTTCCCACGCGAGATCTTCGTGCTTGGTGGTCTTCGCGACGCCGATGTTGAATCCGCCGATCGTGACCTTCGCTGGTGTATCGGGAATGACGGCCGGGTACGGCGCACTGCGGAACACCTCGGCGACGGCTGCATCCTGTTGATCCGCCGGAACGTTGGTGAGGTCCAGGAACGGAACTGCGCCGGCCGCCGCGTTCTCCTTGATACCGGGCAGCACGAACGGATAGTTCACCTGGAAGGCAGAGTTGCCTGCTTCCATACCCAAGCGGGCAGTCGCCTCGTCGGTCTGCGAGATCGACGGGTCATGACCGTCCGCGGTGGCGACGCGTTTCATTATTTCGAGCGTCTTCTCGGTGGCCGCACGATGCTCGGGGGTGTCGTTCAGTTCGACGGTGGTGCCGTCCTCGCCGACGACCTGGCCACCGGCACTGACGAGCAGGCTGTTGAACCAGACCATCAGGCCCTCGTATTGCTTGGCCTGAACGCCGATGTACGCCGGTTTTCCTTCGGCCGCGTTGGATTCGGCCATGTCGATCATTTCGTCCCACGTCTGCGGCGGTTGCCCGCCGGGGACCACGTCGGGGCGATACCACAGCAGCTGCGTGTTCGAGTTGAGTGGAACCGCGTAGAGCTGGTCCTGCCATTCCGCGGTCGCCAGTGGACCTTCGAGGGTCGACCCGTCCCGCAGCGACGCCGCCAGATCGTCCGGCACCGGCAACGCCCAACCCGCCTCGGCGAATTCGGCCGTCCAGACCACGTCCAGCGTCATGAGATCGAGTGAGTCGTCGTTGCCCGCCAGGCGACGTGCCAGCTGAAGTCGCTGATCGTTCGCACTCTTGGGTAGTGTTCTTTGTTCGACCTTGTAGCGGCCACCCGACGCGGCAGAGCAGGCTTCCGCAGCGGCGGCATACTGTTCCGCGCCGTCTGCCGCGGTATAGAAGCTCAGCACAGGCGTGCTGTCGTCGGATGATCCGCACGCCGCCAGCAACGGGCTGGCGACCAAGGCCGCGGCGGCCAACACACCTATCCTGGTTGCGTTTCTCGGCCTCGGACCTCTTTGTCTGGGCACTTTCAGCCTCCGTATTTTCGAGTACGTGCGCAGGGCTGCTTCATGACACTGCCCTACACGTGAAGAAACGTAACCGAACTACACGGATCGGTGGGGACATTAGGGGGGATATTGGGACTAATCCGTAATGTGCACGAGCTCAGATCGACAACTTGGCGAGCATGTCGCGGGCCTTCTCTGCACTCTTCGGTTCGCAGAGGACGTCGTATCGGCCGGCCACCAACTGCATGCTCGACGCGAAATCTCGCTGACCCTTCGTTGCCGCATACGGGATGGCTGCTGAGATGAGCCCGAAGATGACGCCGCCGATGATGCCGATGATCAGCGCGCCGAGAATGTTCCCGTTGGTGAAGATCCCCAGCACCAAACCGAGGAACAGGCCCAGCCATGCACCCGAAACAACACCGCCACCAATGACTTTGGGCCATGTCAGCCGACCGAGCACGCGCTCGACCTGCATGAGATCGACGCCGACGATCGTGACGTCCTGAACGGAGAACTCCTGATCGGACAGGTAGTCGACCGCCTTCTGCGCTTCGGCGTAAGTCGGGTAGGAGCCGATCGGCCAACCGGACGGCGGCGTCGGGAGCCCCTGGCCTGCGCGTCCGGGTTGCGAAAGTGGGTTCGTCATTTCTCTATTGTGCCCGGTTCCGCCCGTCAGGGAAACGGACAGCTGGTCGAACTCTTCGCCCAGTCAGCTCACGAACCGGTCCGGACCATTCCCGCTGCCCGCCCCTTGGCCGAGATGACCAACGCCATTTTCCGTGAGGCCTCGTCGATCATCTCCTCGCCCAGCATCACTGCGCCCCGTGCGCCGCCGGCAGCAGAGGTGTGAAAGTCGTAGGCCTCCAGAATTTCCTCGGCCTTGTCGAAATCAGCCTGGCGAGGGCTGAAGATCTCGTTGGCCGCATCGATCTGGGTGGGATGCAGTACCCATTTGCCGTCGAACCCGAGTCCGGCAGTGCGTCCCGCTGCGCGCCGAAAAGCATCGAGGTCACGGATGTGCAAGTACGGACCGTCGATCGCCTGTAGGCCATGAGTGCGTGCAGCGAGAAGAATAGTCATCAGAATGTGGTGATAGGCGTCACCGGTGTCGTACCCCTCGGGCTGCTCGCCGACGACGAGGGTGCGCATGTTCACGCTCGCCATCAAGTCCGCTGGGCCGAACACGAGAGTCTGCACGCGTGCACTCGCAGTGGCGATCTCGTCGATGTTTCGCAGACTGCGCGCGCTCTCGATCTGCGGCTCGATTCCGATGGAGCCGACCTCGAGTCCGCTCGTCTTCTCGACCTGGGTCAGCAGAAGATCGAGCGCGCTCACGTGCGCGGCAGTCTCGACCTTCGGCAGCAGAATGGCGTCGAGGTTCGCGCCGGCACCGGAGACCACGTCGATGACATCCCCATATGTCCATGGCGTGGTCCAGTCGTTGACGCGGACCACCTTGAGCTGAGTACCCCACCCGCCCGAGTTGAGCGCTTCCACGATGCGCCCCCGCGCTTCGACCTTGGCGATCGGTGCGACGGCGTCCTCCAGATCGAGAAAGACGGCGTCGGCGGGAAGACCCTTGGCCTTGTCGATCATCTTCGCGGAACTGCCGGGGACGGCCAGCACCGATCGGCGGGGACGGCTGTGGTGCACCGAAGTCATGGGGGTCGTGTTCTCCTTCTCGCTTCGCTTGCCGGTCCAATTCTCTGATTGGTCCCCGCAGGCTCTAACCTTGCCATCATGGCAGCTCTGAGCAAGGTATTCGCGGCCAGGCTGGCTGGTCTGGTCGTCCTCGGGCCCGATGGCGAATCCATCGGCCGTGTCCGCGATCTCGTGGTGACGATGCGCGTCGGCCGCGCGCAACCCCGCGTCTTGGGCCTGGTCGTCGAACTTGCCACGCGCCGAAGGATTTTCGTGCCGATGCTGAGGGTGACAAGCATCGAGCCGAACTCGGTTCAGCTGACCACCGGCAACGTCAGTCTCAGGCGGTTCTCGCAGCGCGCAAACGAAATCCTGGTGTTCGCGCAGATACTCGACTCCAAGGTTCGCGTCGACGATCCGGAGCTCGAGGAGCTACACGA
>NZ_LVCV01000091.1 GCF_001647195.1 Rhodococcus sp. EPR-157
AGGCTCGCCCGGCGCGGCGCAATTCACGTCGTCGACTGGCAGCACGTGCAGGGAATCACCCAGAACGAACTGTCGATGCCCGGGCAAGGCGTCGCACAGCTGTTGATGCAGTTCGAGGATCTCCGCGCAGCCGATGTGGCCAACGCGATGCGCGAACTTCCCGTCAAACGACGTATGGAGGTGGCACTGGCCCTCGATGACGAGCGGCTCGCCGACGTCGTCCAGGAACTGCCCGACGACGATCAGGTCGAGATGATGCACTACCTCGGCGTCGACCGAGGCGCCGATGTGCTCGAGGCCATGGATCCCGACGACGCTGCCGACCTTCTCGGCGAGCTCCCCGAGACGGAGGCCGAATCGCTGCTTCGCCTGATGGACCCTGAGGACTCCGCGCCGGTTCGTCGTCTGCTCGAACACTCCCCCGACACTGCGGGCGGTCTGATGACGACCGAACCCGTGGTGCTGAGCGCATCCACGACGGTCGCCGAAGCTCTTGCCCGCGCGCGCAACCCCGATCTGACGCCTGCCCTGGCGTCGCTGGTGTTCGTCGTCCGTCCACCCACTGCCACTCCGACCGGGGCGTACCTCGGCTGTGTCCACCTACAGCAGCTTCTTCGTGAACCGCCCGCCAGCCTGGTCGGCGGAATCATCGACAAGGCGTTGCCCAAGCTCGGCCCTGAAGACAGCCTGACGGCCGTGACCCGGTACTTCGCCACGTACAACCTCGTCTGCGGGCCGGTCGTCGACGACGAGGAGCATCTCGTCGGCGCGGTGACGGTCGACGACGTGCTCGACCATCTTCTTCCCGAGGACTGGCGTGATCAGGAGGTGGCAGGACAGTGAAGGAATCAGCCCGTCAGCGCATGGACACCCCGCGGGGGTCACGGCTGGTCAACTTTCGCCTCGACGTCGACCTCGGCAGGTCCGGAGAACGCGCCGCAAGATTTCTCGGCACCGGCCGCTACCTGGCCATCCAGACGGGCATCGTCATCGTATGGATTTTCATCAATGTCGCCGCGGTCAACCTGCGGTGGGATCCGTACCCCTTCATCCTGCTCAACCTCGCGTTCTCGACGCAGGCTGCGTACGCGGCGCCGCTGATCCTGCTCGCGCAGAACCGTCAGGACGACCGTGACCGGGTCTCGCTCGAAGAGGACCGCGCGCGAGCACAGCAGACGAAAGCAGACACCGAGTTCCTCGCGCGTGAGCTCGCATCGCTACGTATTGCAGTCGGCGAAGTGGCAACGCGTGACTATCTGCGCCGCGAACTCGAAGAGATTCGCGAGATGATCGAGCAGCTCGGCGCCGATCCGACGACACCGCAGAAGAAGTCCCGAAAGAAGCAGCAGAGCCGCAAACGCGAAGAGCCCGCGGATACCGTCGAACCTGCGGTGAACGCCGAGGACGCGCCCTGACGTCATTCGGTCGATGCGGCGAACCTGCCACACCCGATGTTCGGTGGAGTGCCGGCCGAACTTGATAACAGCCCGATAACAGAAGCGTCTCGAATCAGGTACCATCGACTGCGGATCATATACAAGCAGGAGGTATCAAGGCGTGGGACGTCACAGAAAAGCATCGAATTCCACTGTTCGCCGGAATTCGGTGATTGCTCTGACCGGTCTCGTGCCTGCCGGGCTCATCACCGCTACCAGCAGCGCGGGTGCGGCCGAGTACATCCCGTTCATGAACGCGAACTCGACATCCCAGGAAGCCGACCAGATCATCGAGACGCCGGAGCCGTTGCCCGATGCAGGCGAAGCCCAGCCGGTCGCCGAGGCCGAAGCGCCGGTACCGCAGACTGCACCTGCGCCCGCTCCGGTGCCCGAGGTCCCAGCGACGCCGGAACTTCCCACCAACCTCGCGGCAAGCCCGATCGCGATTCCGACCGTCAACGTCTCCGCATACAAGAACGCAGAGAAGATCCTCGTCGAGGTGCAGCCTGCGTGCGGCATCAGCTGGACGTTGATCGCCGGTATCGGTCGCGTCGAGTCCACCCACGCCAACAACGGCAAGGCCGACCCCCTCGGACAGCTGCTCGAGCCCATCCTCGGCCCGCGGCTCGACGGCAGCCTCGCGGGTAACAACGTCATTGCCGACACCGACGGCGGAGCACTCGACGGTGATCCGAACTTCGACCGCGCGGTCGGACCGATGCAGTTCCTCCCCGAAACCTGGAACCGCTACCAGGCCGACGGCAACGGCGACGGAATTTCCGATCCACAGAACCTCTACGACGCCGCGCTGGCCACCGGCGACTACCTGTGCGACGGAGGGTTGAACCTGCGCGACCTCGGTCAGACCACCAAGGCGATTCTGCGTTACAACAACTCGATGGCCTACGTCGCGAATGTGCTCGCCTGGTCCACCGGTTACGCCACCGGCATCGTCCCCACCTCCGACCAGCTTCCCCGCATTCACTGACCGTTTCGGCCTGCATCTAGCATGGGTACATGGCAGTACTGACGGAATCCGACGTTCGAAGCGCACTATCGAAGGTCATCGATCCGGAAATTCGCAAACCGATCACCGACCTGGGAATGGTCAAGAGCATCGGCATCGGGGACGACGGTTCCGTCGACGTAGGTATCTACCTCACCACGGCCGGATGCCCGATGAAGACCGAGATCAGCGACCGAGTCACCAAGGCCGTCGCCGACGTCGCCGGCGTAGGCGCTATCAGTGTCGAACTCGACGTCATGAACGACGAGCAGCGCACCGAGCTTCGCAAGTCCCTTCGTGGTGACTCCAGTGAGCCCATCATTCCGTTCGCCCAACCCGGTTCGCTGACGCGTGTGTACGCGGTCGCGTCGGGCAAGGGCGGCGTCGGCAAGTCCTCCGTCACGGTGAACCTCGCTGCCTCGCTGGCCAAGCGTGGTCTGTCCGTCGGTGTACTCGACGCCGACATCTACGGTCACTCCGTCCCGCGCATGCTGGGCAACGATGCGAAGCCGACGCAGGTCGAGAAGATGATCATGCCGCCGCAGGCGTACGGAGTGAAGTTCATCTCGATCGCTCAGTTCACGTCCGGCAACACCCCTGTCGTGTGGCGCGGACCGATGCTGCACCGTGCGCTCCAACAGTTCCTCGCCGACGTGTTCTGGGGCGACCTCGACGTCCTGCTCCTGGATCTGCCGCCCGGCACCGGCGACATCGCGATCTCCGTCGCGCAGTTGATACCTGGCGCCGAAATCCTTGTCGTCACAACGCCGCAGCAGGCCGCGGCGGAGGTCGCCGAACGTGCAGGTGCGATTGCGCTGCAGACACGGCAGCGCATCGCGGGCGTCGTGGAGAACATGTCCTGGCTCGAACTCCCCGACGGCACGCGCATGGATATCTTCGGATCCGGTGGCGGCCAAGATGTCTCGGATCGGTTGACGAAGGCCGTGGGCGCGAGTGTCCCTCTGCTGGGCCAGATTCCGTTGGATACCGCTGTTCGTGAGGGCGGTGACGCCGGCACACCGATCGTGCTCAGCCATCCGGAAACCCCTGCAGCACAGGCTCTCGAGTCCGTGGCGCAGAAGTTGGCAGTTCGAGAACGAGGGCTGGTCGGTATGTCGCTCAGCATCGATACCACCCGGAGGTAAGTGTGTCGAGGGTTGGAGTCTTATGATTCGTCAAGAATCCTTCCCGTCGATAGAGAGTGGCCTGCATGACGAAGCCGCATCGGAGCAGGCCGGTACTCGTACCGATCCTGCTCGCACTGTTCGTAACCCTGCTGGGATCGATGCTGGGCCCAGCTCTGGCGTCCGCTCAACCCGCGCCGCCGGCCCAGAACTACTCCATCGCAACAGACACCACGTTCGCTCCGTTCGAATTTCAGGACGAAAGCGGCAATCTGGTCGGCATCGACATGGACTTGCTCGCTGCCATCGCGGTCGATCAGAACTTCGAGTACACCGTCGAACAGGTCGGATTCGACACCGCCCTGCAAGGCGTCACCAGTGGACAGTTCAACGGCATGATCGCCGGAATGTCCATCACGGACGCACGCAAGGCGACGTTCGATTTCTCGGATCCGTATTTCGATTCCGGTG
This sequence comes from Rhodococcus sp. EPR-157, assembly GCF_001647195.1. Taxonomy (GTDB): domain Bacteria; phylum Actinomycetota; class Actinomycetes; order Mycobacteriales; family Mycobacteriaceae; genus Rhodococcoides. The sequence goes on from NZ_LVCV01000091.1 coordinate 4,038, forward strand.
TTCAGATGGCAATTCTGGACAGCAACAACGACATCGAAGGGTACGAGGATCTGCGCGGCAAGTCCGTTGCTGTCAAGAACGGCACCGAGGGCGCAACGTTCGCAGCGTCCATCGCCGACCAGTACGGCTTCACGATCCGCAGTTTCGACGACTCGGCGACGATGTTCGAGGAGGTCAAGACCGGCAACTCGGCCGCAGCCTTCGAGGACTATCCGGTGCTCGCCTACGGCATCAAGCAGGGCAACGGATTCAAGACCGTCACCGACAAGGAGTCCGGCGCCAGTTACGGTTTCGCCGTCGCGAAGGGCACCAACGCCCAGCTGCTGGATCAGTTCAACACCGGATTGGCAAACCTGCGTGCGAGCGGACAGTACGACGAGATTCTCGATACGTATCTCAGCGCCGATGCGTCGACGTCGGACACCTCGATTCCCGGCCTCATTGCCAGTAGCTGGCAGCTGCTGCTGAAGGGCCTATGGCTGACGATCGTGCTGACCGTCATCTCCATCGCGATCGCCCTCGTACTCGGTGCCATCTTCGGGCTCTTCC
>NZ_LVCV01000092.1 GCF_001647195.1 Rhodococcus sp. EPR-157
TTCATCTACTTCGGTGTTCCGGCGGCCCTCGGCTTCCAGATGTCCGCCTTCACAGCAGGCATCATCACGCTTTCGCTGAACGCGGGTGCGTACATGGCCGAGATCGTCCGAGGCGGCATCCTCGCCGTCGACAAGGGACAGATGGAGGCCTCACGCAGCCTCGGTATCAGCTACCTCAAGTCGATGCGACGCGTCGTCATGCCGCAGGCCATTCGCACGATGATCCCGTCGTACATCAACCAATTCGTCATCACGTTGAAGGACACGTCACTGCTGTCGGTCATCGGTCTCGCCGAACTGACCCAGACGGGCCGGTTGATCATCGCTCGCAACTTCGAGTCGTTCAACATGTGGCTGATCATCGGTGTCATGTACTTCATCATCATCATGGCTCTCACCAAAATGTCGAACCGGCTCGAGAAGAGGATCAACAAGTGAGCAGTCCAAGCACCGATACCAAGATTTCGATCAAGGCGCTCGAGAAGGCATTCGGCGACAATACGGTCCTCAAGGGCATCGACGCCGAGATCGCCAACGGTGAAGTCGTATGCGTCATCGGCCCTTCGGGATCCGGCAAGAGCACGTTCCTTCGCTGTCTCAACAAGCTCGAGGACATCACGGCCGGACATGTCGTCGTGGACGGTATCGACCTGACGGGCAAGAGCGTCCACCTCGACAAGGTTCGCCAGAACATCGGCATGGTGTTCCAGCACTTCAACCTCTTCCCGCACATGACGGCGCTGGAGAACGTCATGCTCGCCCCCGTCGAGACGAAGAAGATGTCGAAGGCGCAGGCGAAAGAGACGGCGCTGAAGCTGCTCGAGCAGGTCGGCCTGTCCGACCGCGCGAACTACAAGCCAGCCAATCTGTCCGGTGGACAGAAGCAGCGTGTCGCCATCGCCCGGGCACTCGCAATGAGCCCGTCGATCATGCTGTTCGACGAGGCGACATCTGCGCTCGACCCCGAGATGGTCGGCGAGGTACTGCAGGTATTGCGCGATCTCGCGAAGGGCGGCATGACGATGGTTGTCGTGACGCACGAGATGGGCTTCGCTCGCGAGGTGTCGGACCGCGTCATCTTCATGGCCGAGGGCGTCATCGTCGAAGAAGGAACACCGGACCAGCTGTTCGGCAATCCGCAGAACCCGCGGACTCAGGACTTCCTGAACAAGGTGCTGTAACCGCACTTCGCTTGCGTGGTCCGTTCATACTGCTCGATCGTATGGACGGACCACCCAAGCGGTCCGACGAGTGCCCTACGTCGCGTCGGAATCGATCGGCGGCGTCTGGCCGGCAGGTAGCTTCTTGTCGAGCGACGGCTTGTTCGCCGAGAGATTGTTCGACGATGGTCTGTTCGACGACGGCTTGTTGTCGAACGGCTTGCCGTCGAACGTGCTCTTGAACAACGAGTCGTCGCCGTCGAGGAGGTGCTTGGTGATCACCGCGCGCGGAGTCATTCCACGCAGCTGATTGAGATCGGCGAGCGGCTTACGCAGGTCCTCGAAGTCCGTGCCGAGCTCGTCCTTGAGTTGCTGGCTCGCGCCGTTGGCGTAGTCCTTGACCTGCCGGATCGACTTGGTGACCCAGGTTATGGCGCTGGGAAGCCGGTCAGGTCCGAGGATGACGAGTGCTGCTACCAGGAGAATAACGAGCTCTCCCCAGCCTATGTTGGCGAACACGTAGGCCAGCCTAGTCCGAAACCGGGGTGACGGAGACATCGACGAGTCGACCCGACCGCACGAGCTGCACGGGCGTCGACTGTCCGATTTCACTCGACTGCACTGCGACGACGAGTTCGTCGGCGCTCGTCACCGTCCGGTCGCCGACTTTCGTGATCACGTCTCCCTCGACGATGCCCGCCGCCTGCGCCGGACCGCCGGACCGCACGTTGGCCACCTCAGCACCGGAGGTGGCGTCGTTGATCACCGAACGCGCGTTGATACCGATGTCCGGATGCTTCATTTCGCCGGTGTTGATGAGGGACTGTGCGACCTCGGTGACGTCGTCGATCGGGATGGCGAATCCGAGACCGACGGATCCACCGCTTTCGCTTCGTATCGCAGAGTTGATGCCGATGACGCGGCCTTCGGCGTCGATGAGCGGCCCGCCCGAGTTGCCCGGGTTGATCGCAGCATCGGTCTGCACCGCGTCGATGACAGCGTCGGTGTCGGTGCCCTCGCCGGACAAGCGAACGGGACGATCGAGTGCGCTGACGATGCCCCGCGTGACGGTCTTGCTCAGGCCGAGCGGTGAACCTACTGCGACGACGTCCTCGCCTACCTGCACGTCCGCCGAATTACCGAGTTGGGCTTCGGTGAGGTTGCCGACGTCGGTCTTCAACACCGCGAGATCGGTCTTGGTGTCGCGGCCGACGATGTCCGCGGGAACCTTGGTTCCGTCGGAGAACGTCACCTGCAGAGTCGCGGTGTCCGGGTTGGTCGCAGCCATCGAGATGACGTGGTTGTTGGTGACGATGTATCCGTCCCCGTCGAAGACGACTCCCGATCCGGTGCCCGCGTTGTCTCCGAGCGTGACCTGAATCGACACCACCGACGGCAGCACCGCATCGGCGACTCGCGCCACCTGCCCTTGGGGCAGATCCTCTCCCGTCGACTGAGTCAGTTTCACTTTCTGACTGGTCAAAGCACCCGAAAACTCGGCCGTCTCACGGCCGATCAGCCCACCGACGAGCCCGATCGCCAATGCCAACGCACCGAGGACGACGAGAGTCTTGGGAGCGACCCGCTCACCGAACAGAACTTCCCGAACACCGAGCTTCGGGCCGACCGGAGGTATCGCGGGCACAGGTGTCTCGGCCGCCGCCGCACCGAGTCGTACGGTCGACGTCGGATCGCGCCACGGATCCTCGGGTTCGGGATCCGGCTCCGGTGGACCGGTCGGGGCGTCGGGATCACGCTGCAGCGATTCAGCAGCGTCGGAGGGCCTACCGAAGGCCTCGGCGAGGACTGGATCCGGAACACGTGAGGCGATGCCGGGCGACGGTTCGGCACGTTTCGCGGCCGGCGAGAACGAACCGTCCACGTCGCTAGGCCGACCGAATGCAGCAGCAGACGCGGGGTCGACGTCCGGCCGATACACGGGCCTCGGAGGCAGCCGCGGTGCCTCAGGATCTGTAGAAGTGCTCACGTGTTCCCGGTACCCCTCGCTAACGTCGGTCACAGCGGCCAAGGTTACACAGCGAGTAACTACCGGCGCCGTCTGCGAAGGCTCGCGACCGACGTGACGATGACTCGTCGCCGACGTTCCGCGTCGTTCTTCGCCTCGCCCGGCGCACAGGCCGGGGGCTCGCACATCGGTATCTGGCTGAGGAGTCCGAGGAGGGAACCGGGCATCGACATCTCACCGGAATCCTTCAAGGCGGTACGCGCTTGCTGCTGGGCGTCGACTTCGGCAGCACACTCGGGGCATTCGGCGATATGGCGAGCGGCGCGGAGATACGCGGCCATTCGCAGTTCCCCGTCGGCGAAAGCTGCCACGGCCTCGCTGGCCAAGTGCTCGGTAGAGCTGAACCGCCGTGGCTCTTGCGCCTGCGCCATCCAACCCTCCTGGTAGCTACTGGACACGTTCGTGACCCGAGTCGGCCTTCCCGCTAACTCGAAGGTACTCGCGAAGCGCCGCGCGTCCACGGTGGATCCGACTACGAACGGTTCCCAACTTCACGCCCAGTGTGGCACCGATCTCCTCGTACGACAGTCCTTCGATGTCACACAGCACGATCGCCGCGCGAAACTCGGGCGCGAGCGAATCGAGCGCGGACTGAAGATCGGGGTCGAGCCGTGCGTCGTGATAGATCTGCTCAGGGTTCGGCAGCTCGGAGGGGACACGGTCATAGTCCTCGGGCAGCGCTTCCATGCGGATACGGTTGCGACGACGAACCATGTCGAGAAAGAGGTTGGTCGTGATGCGGTGCAGCCAGCCTTCGAAAGTTCCCGTAGTTCGACAGCGATCGGAAG
>NZ_LVCV01000093.1 GCF_001647195.1 Rhodococcus sp. EPR-157
TGCTCGCGAACGAGCTCGTCCCAGGACGGCATCGTGTTCTGTTCGCCGGTGGCATCGAAGACTGCGGTGCCGCTCAAGTCCTCGGTCGCGGATTCAGGCAGCAGAGCGGTGTCGAGATCTCCGTTGATCTTGTAGATGGCTGGATCCTCCTGCTCAGGAACACGTGTCGGTGCGGCCCACGCTGCCGTGTTCAACCAACGGCACCGACGAGTTGTTCCTCTTCGTGTTGCTTGTCGATCAAGCGATCACCCGTAGCTTCTCGTACCCGCGTGTGGCGGACGTGTGAATAAGCTGAGGCGCTGCTGAGAATGTGACGGGCAGCGAAGACCGCGTCGCTCCGCAGGCTTCACTCGAGCCGCGATAACCTGCACTTGTGCCGACCAACGCCGAGAGATCACTGTCGTATGCC
>NZ_LVCV01000094.1 GCF_001647195.1 Rhodococcus sp. EPR-157
GCGGTGCTCAGCATCTTCACCCAGATGCTCGGCGCCAAGACCGTCGTCGAAATCGGCACCGGAGCCGGAATCAGCGGACTGTGGTTGCTCGACGGGATGCGCGACGACGGGGTCCTCACGACAATCGATACCGAGCCCGAACACCAGCGCGCAGCCAAGGAAGCGTTTCGCTCCGGTGGTATCGCGCCGTCGCGGACGCGGTTGATCAACGGGTGGGCACTCGATGTGCTACCGCGTCTTGCCGACGACACCTACGACCTGGTCTTCATCGACGCGAGCCCCGTGGATCAGCTGCACTTCGTGCAGGAAAGCGTCCGCCTGTTGCGGCCGGGCGGCGTTTTGGTCCTGCACAACGCGCTTCTCGGAGGTCGTGTCCCCGACAGCACGCAGCGCGACGCCACCACGGTGGCTGTACGGGCAGCAGCGCGCGCGATCGCCGAGGACGAACGACTGACGACGGTTCTGCTCCCGCTGGGTGACGGCCTCATCTGCGCCTCGCGCAGCTGAGGCGCTCCGCGCCCAGTGGCGCGGTTGAGTGCACCGGAGTGCACTTAACCATGCCACTGGCGGCGGAGCCGCCAAACCCACTGCGGCGGAGCCGCTAGATCCACACGCCCTTGCCCACGGAGACGACGCCCCCGGCAGAGACGTTGAACCGTTCCTTGTCACGCTCGAGGTCGACCCCGATGATCTCACCGGGACCGACGACGACGTTCTTGTCCAGGATCGCGCGCCGAACCACGGCGCCCTTTCCGATCTTGACGCCGGGCATCAGCACACTGCCCTCGACTGTCGCTCCGTCGTCGATCATGACGTTCGACGACAACACAGAGTTACGAACGGTGGCGGCCGACAGGATGCAACCGGCGCCGACGACGGATTCTTGTGCGAGTCCACCCTGGACGAACTTGGCAGGGGGCAGATTCTCGGCGGCGCCGCGGATGGGCCAACGGCGGTTGTAGAGGTTGAAGATCGGGTGCACGGACACCAGATCCATGTGGGCGTCGTAGAACGCATCGATGGTGCCGACGTCACGCCAATACCCGCGGTCGCGTTCGGTCGCACCGGGCACCACGTTGTCGTTGAAGTCGTACACCGACGCGACTCCGGCCTTCACGAGAGCCGGGATGATGTCTCCACCCATGTCGTGATCGGAATCGGAGTTCTCCGCGTCCGCCTTGATCGCGTCGATCAGCACCTTCGTCGTGAAGACGTAGTTACCCATCGACGCATAGGTGACGTTCGGGTCGTCCGGAGTGCCGGGCGGCTGTGCCGGCTTCTCCAGGAACTGAGTGATGTTGCCGTTCTCGTCGCTGTCGATGCAACCGAACGCGAAGGCCTCACTCCGCGGCACTCGGATACCGGCGACCGTGACGCCTGCTCCGGAATCGATGTGCTGCTGCACCATCTGTTCCGGATCCATGCGGTACACGTGGTCGGCGCCGAACACGACGATGTACTCGGGGTCTTCGTCGTATACGAGGTTGAGCGATTGAAAGATGGCGTCGGCGCTGCCGGTGTACCAGCGCGGACCGAGTCGCTGCTGTGCCGGCACCGGAGTGATGTACTCCCCCGCGAACCCGGACAGGCGCCAGGTCTGCGAGATGTGCCGGTCGAGTGAGTGCGACTTGTACTGGGTCAACACGCAGAGCCGGAGGTAACCGGCATTGACGAGGTTGCTCAGAACGAAGTCGATCAGTCGATATGCGCCGCCGAATGGGACGGCAGGCTTAGCTCGATCCGCGGTCATCGGGTAAAGCCGCTTACCCTCACCGCCGGCAAGCACGATCCCTAGTACGTGCGGTTGTGTCCTCACGCACCCAACCTATCCGTAGCGGATGAACCTTGCTAGCAGTACACGCGTTTCGCCCGATGAATGTAAGTTGACAGGTGTGCGCGTTGCAATGATGACAAGGGAATATCCGCCTGAGGTCTACGGCGGGGCAGGTGTACACGTCACCGAATTGGCGGCGCAACTGAAAGCGCTGTGCGAGGTCGACATCCACTGTATGGGGGCGCCGCGAGACACTGCGCAGGTTCACGATCCCGACCCCGCGCTTCGGGGAGCGAATGCCGCCCTGACCACTCTGTCAGCCGAGCTGCGGATGGCCAACGCGGCTGCAGGTGCCGATGTCGTGCACTCGCACACCTGGTACACCGGACTCGCCGGGCACTTGGCCGCGGAGCTGTACGGCGTGCCGCACATCCTCACCGCCCACTCACTCGAACCTCGTCGACCGTGGAAGGCCGAACAGTTGGGCGGCGGCTATCGCATTTCGTCGTGGTCGGAGAAGAACGCCGTCGAGTACGCAGACGCCGTCATCGCGGTCAGCGAGGGCATGGCGAAAGATGTGCTCGACGCCTATCCCCGACTCGACCCGAGCCGAGTTCATGTGGTACGCAATGGAATCGACACGGAGAACTGGCATGCCGGCCCCGCTGCCGATGTCAACGATTCGGCCCTCGACGCAATCGGTGTCGATCCGAACAGGCCGATCGTCGCGTTCGTCGGACGCATCACCCGACAGAAGGGCGTCGGTCATCTGATTGCCGCCGCACACCATTTCGATCCGTCGATTCAACTTGTGCTGTGCGCGGGCGCACCGGACACACCGGAGATCGCCGCCGAAACCGAGCGCGCAGTCGAGGAGCTTCAACAGACTCGTTCCGGCGTCTTCTGGGTCCGCGAAATGCTACCGACCGAGAAGATCCGCGAAATACTCTCCGCTGCAACAGTTTTCGTGTGCCCCTCGGTATACGAACCCCTCGGCATCGTCAACCTCGAAGCGATGGCCACCGAGACCGCAGTGGTCGCATCCGACGTCGGAGGCATCCCCGAGGTCGTCGACGACGGCGTCACCGGACGCCTGGTTCACTACAATTCGTACGAGCCTGCAGCGTTCGAGCGCGCCCTGGCGCAGACGGTGAACGAGGTAGCCCTCGATCCGCAGACGGCCGCGACGATGGGCACGGCAGGCAGAGCACGGGCCGTCGCCGAATTCTCCTGGGGTGCCATCGCTCAGCAGACTGTCGAGGTCTACGAAGCAGCACTCGCCCGGCGGGCGTAAACCCCGACCACGACGGACGCCGTCACCTCGACGGTGTCCGGCAACGCCGCGATCGACTCCTGCCGCGACGCGTGCGTCGTGTGGCGCGCCGAGGGGCCCATGGCAACGAGGCTTTCGACGTCGATGTGGCCCAGGTGCATCCGGTACTCGACGCTCCGGCGGTCGAGCAGATCGAATTTCCCGGCGAGTGAATCACCGAGCCTGCGGGCCTTGTCCTCGTCGACGCCGATGAGGCCGAGCGTGCCGATCAGTTCCTGCTGATGACGGGTCGTCGGCGTCACGACGATCAACACCCCGTCCGGTTCGAGTACTCGCCTGAGCTCCACTGCATTTCGTGGCGAGAAGACACACGTGACCGCGGCTATCGACCCCGCGCGCACGGGCAGCCCCTGCCAGACATCGGCAACAACAGATCCGATGGCCGGGTGTGCTTGCGCGGCACGACGAGCCGCCGCCTTGGACACGTCGATGCCAACGCCGCGCCCACCGGTTCGATCGAGTACCGATGCCAGATAGTGCCCGCTGCCGACGCCGACTTCGAGGACCATCTCGCGCTGACCGACGGCGTCGACCACCGCCTCCGACACCGGAGCGAAGTGGCCGCCGTCCAGAAACTGCGCTCGTGCAGCGATCATCTCCGCCGAGTCTCCGGCCATCTTGCCCGCACTCCCGGGCAGAAGACTGACGTATCCCTGCTTCGCGACGTCGAAAGTATGTCCGCGGTCGCACAGGACAGTGCGGTCCGCCAGGTCGAGGTCGGCGCCGCAGTGGGGGCAGATCAGTACGTCTATTACGTCGGACAGCATGCACCCGACCCCATCACGAAGCCCCGCCTACCGGATCGGCAAGCGGGGCTAGGCACAGAAACAGACGAGCAGTTAACCGGTGACGCCTTTCAGCTCTTCACCGAGTGCGGCTGCTTCGTCAGGGGTGAGTTCGACGACAAGACGTCCACCACCTTCAAGCGGCACCCTCATCACGATCCCTCGTCCCTCTTTGGTTGCTTCGAGGGGACCGTCCCCGGTCCGGGGCTTCATCGCCGCCATCCTCTGCTCCCTCCAGATCTGCGCCATCCTGCTCTGCGCGTCGGTCAAAAAAGATGTTCTCGCCGTGAGCGGCGATGTTCTCGAGTCCTATTCTTCCCTATGCAGGGCCATACCGGGAACCGGAGTCGGTATTCGGCGGTGTCACGAGGCAATCGGACAGGTGATCGTCCACCATTCCGGTGGCCTGCATCAACGCGTAGGCCGTCGTCGGCCCGAAGAATCGCAGCCCGCGGCGCTTGAGTTCCTTGGCCATCGACGTCGATTCCTCGGTCACTGCCGGCACATCCGATGCCGAAACGAGACGTCGAGGTCGGGGCGGTGGCGCGAAAGACCACAGTAACGAGTCCAAGTCGGTGTCGCGTAGATCGAGGATGACTCTGGCATTGCCGATCGCCGCCACGATCTTCGCCCGGTTCCTTACGATCGACTTGTCGGTCATCAATCGCTCGACGTGGTCCGCTCCGAACGAGGCGACCTTCTCGACGTCGAATCCCTCGAAGGCAGCACGGAAGTTCTCCCGCTTGCGCAGAATCGTGATCCAGGAGAGCCCCGATTGGAATGCCTCCAAGCACAACCGCTCGTAGAGTGCGTCACGGCCATGGAGCTCACGGCCCCATTCGGTGTCGTGATAATCCCGGTACAGCTCGTCGTCGACGGCACCCCACGGGCATCGGAGTTTGCCGTCGGGTCCTTCGATCGCCGTCATCGTTCGTCGGCAGCGGCCGGCGCTTCAGCTGTAGCCGGCGGTTCAGCTGTAGTCGGCGGTTCAGCTGTAATCGGGGCTTCGATGGCGGCGAGCCTGGATCTGAGTAGGTCGATCTCAGCGCCCAGTCTGTCGAGCGCCCAGTCGACCTCGCTCTGCTTGTATCCGCGCAGTGTCTGCTGAAATTTCAGCATCCGGACGTCATCCCCGGTCACCCCTTCGGCGGGCAGAACCGTCGCCGTCGTCCCTTCCGGGAGTGGCTCCAGTTCCTCACCGCGTCCGAATACGGCGCTCGCCGAGAAGAAGAGCAGGGCCGCGATGACGGCAATGATGACGACGTACATCAGGAGCGTCAGCATTGCTGAATGCTCTCATGCGGCCCTGCCCGTCACGCGTGCAAGGTGTTGATGGCCGGTCGATCCGCCAGCGACACCTCGGTGGTGAATGGCACGAACGAGTCGCCGTCGACGCGGAACTGCATGAGACCGGCTCCCGAATCCACCATCCCGCACCGGTTCAGCATGGTCCCCACGATCTGTCGGCTCATCGCACCGAGTTCGACCAGTGGACGATTGCGGTGCTTGCGTACACCGAGGTTGACCTGACCTATGGCGCTGAGGCCCAGCCGATCGTACGTGTCGAGCAGCAGCCCGATCTCTACGCCGTAGCCAGGCGCAAACGGTACCGAGGACAGCAATTCCCGCGTCCCGGCGTACTCGCCACCGAGAGGTTGGATGACGCCGGTCAGTTCGGGCCGGAGCGCGGCGAGCATCGGTCGCGCGACCAGCTCGGTGACTCGGCCTCCGCCATTGGCGTCCTCGGTGCCGCTCGTGCGCAGCGGCCGGCGGTAATAGCCCTTCACGAGATGAATACCGTCACGCATCAGAAGCGGTCCGAGGAGCTTCGGTACGAACGCCGGATCCGGGTTGATGAGATCGGAGTCGACGAACGCGATGAGATCTCCGGTCGACGCCGCGACCGAACGCCACAGCACCTCACCCTTTCCCCTGACCGGATCCAGCCCGGGAATTGCTTCCTCGCGGCTGATGACTCGCGCGCCCGCCGCCGTTGCCCGCTCTGCGGTGGCGTCGGTCGATCCGGAGTCCAGCACGATCAACTCGTCGACGAGACCGCCGAGCAGTGGATGGATCGTGTCGACCACCGCGGCGACGGTGTCTTCCTCGTTGAGCGCGGGCAACACGACCGAGACAGTGCGGCCCGCCTTGGCCGCCTCCAACTCCGCCAGCGACCACGACGGGGAATCCCAGCCGTTGGTGTCAGCCCACGATGTCGTCACGGTGGTTCGGTCGGCAAGCGTCATGCGAGACCCCTCACTGTCCGAGCCGGGATTCTCGTTCCCTGGATCGCCGCGACCATGTCTACGACTCTTCTGGTCGACGCAACCTCGTGCACCCGGAACATTCGGGCGCCGCCTGCTGCGGCCAATGCTGTCGCTGCCAATGTTCCCTCCAACCGGTCGGCGAGTTCTACACCTAGAGTCTCCCCGATGAAGTCCTTGTTGCTCAGCGCCATGAGCACAGGCCACCCGGTGTTTACAAGAACGTCCACGCGACGCAACAACTCGAGCCCGTGGAAGGTGTTTTTTCCGAAATCGTGCGTCGGATCGATCAGAATCGAGTCCTTCCGCACCCCCGCCGCGACAGCTTTTTCGGCCGCAGCCGTCACCTCGGACACCACATCTGCAACCACATCGGTGTATCGAACACGATGGGGACGGGTTCTCGGCGTCGCGCCGCCGGTATGAGAACAGACGATGCCGACGCGTTCTTCGGCAGCAACGGCAACGAGGTCCGGATCGGCGCCCGCCCATGTGTCGTTGATCAGGTCGGCACCGACACCGCACGCGAGTCGAGCGACTTCGCTGCGCCACGTGTCGACGCTGATGAGCAGATCCGGGTACTCACCGCGGATCGCCTCGACGAACGGGACGACGCGTCGGATCTCCTCGGCGGCGTCCACTCCAGCACCGGGACCGGCTTTGACGCCTCCGATGTCGACCATGTCCGCGCCCTCTGCGACAGCCCGATGCACCGACGCCATCGCCGCGTCATCGGTGAAGTTCGCTCCCTTGTCGTAGAACGAGTCGGGAGTGCGGTTGACGATCGCCATGACGAGTGCGCGATCGTCGGGCACCGACTTGCCGCAGAGAAGGCTCATTCATCCATAGTGGCATTCCGGCGGATGTGCCCGAGTGCGACGGCGTCGGCACCCACATTGGCCCAATGCCGGGCACCACGTCCCTCGTCGTCGAGTTCGATGACATGGAACTGCTCGATGGACACCGATTGGCCGGAGGCGGGGACGCCGAACAGCGGCGAACCCGTGTGGGTGCCGCGCATCTCGACTCGCGCGGCGACGCGATCGCCTTCCCCGAACAGGTCTCCGATCGTGACCTCGAGGTCCGGCATCGCCGACCGGAACATCGCGATCGCCCCTTTCAGGTGTGCCGCCATGTCCGGTTCGTCGGGGCCGAAGGCGTGCCGATCGACCGCGGTCGGCGCGAGAGCCGCGTCGACGGCAGAGAGATCACCCCGTCCGAACCCGTCGTCGAAAACACGACCCACTCTGGCTTTGGCCTGCTGAATATCCATGACGCCCCAATTCGTTCATGTGACACTCGGATGAATACGCATATACTCCGTCCGATGACCGAGAACGTCAAGAGGAACTACAACTCCGCGGTGCGACGGGGGCATGCCGAAGCCACTCGGTTACGCATCATCGAGGCGGCACGCAGGCTCTTCCTCGCGAACGGCTACGCCAAGACTGCAGTTCCGTCCATCGCTGCCGCTGCCGAGGTCTCTCCGGACACCGTGTTCCACGTCTTCAAGAACAAGCGGACGCTGCTGCGGGAAGTGGTCGATCTGGATATCGGCGGCGACAGTGACGCGACGCCGGTCATGCAGCGCGCCCCTGCCCTCGCCGTGCGCGACGAGCTCGACCAGCACACCCAGCTGCGCATGTTCGCGTCGGGGATTGCCCGCCAGGTTTCGCGAATTCGTGCGCTCGACGATATTCTCGTCGGCGCAGCTGCAGTGGACGAGGACATTGCGGCGCTGCGAAGCGACATTCAGGATCGCCAACGTCGGGCAGCGATGATGCAGATCGCCGAGTGGATTCGAGCCCGCGGAGAATTGGCGGTCGATGTCGAAACGGCCGGCACGACGATCTGGGCATTGACCAGCCCAGAGATGCACCGGATGCTGTGCGAGCGGTCGGGCTGGACGACCGACCGCTACGCACAGTGGCTCAAGGTCACCCTGACCTCGAGTTTGCTTGTCAGCCCTTAGGAGCCTTACCTGCAGCGACCTCGTCGACATAGCCGTCGTAGGCCTTGTCGTAGCCACCCGACTTGCCGCGCAGTACGTACAGCTCGCTGTCGCCGTCCTCTTCGTACCCCAGCTTCCGCAGAGCGACCTTCTGGCTCTTGAACGTCGAGGTCGTCTCCAGACTTTCGACGACTCGGACGAACAGTGGTACCGCATACGTCGGAAGCTTGTCGTACAGATGCTCTGCGACGGCTTTACCGTCGAAGATCTCTCCGTCTCGCAGTGTCACTGCAGCCATTCCTGCTTTGCCGTCGGTGCCGTCGATTCCGACGCCGTAGACGACCGCGCCGTCGACGGCCGGATGCCCGCCCAGCGCGCCCTCGACCTGCGTCGTCGCTACGTTCTCGCCCTTCCAGCGGAAGGTGTCCCCGAGCCGGTCGACGAAAGCGACGTGCAACCAGCCCTGCTTCCGGACGAGGTCACCGGTGTCGAACCACTGGTCGCCG
>NZ_LVCV01000095.1 GCF_001647195.1 Rhodococcus sp. EPR-157
ACAGAAGCAGACCGACCTCACCGGTGCCCACCTTGCGCAGCTTTCCGTCCTGGCCACGCTTTGCTTTGCCACTCTCCTCGTCGTATTCGACGACTGCGTACGGCAACGGGCACACGCCTGCGGTCTTCTTCATGTTCAGCGCGTTGACGAACGCGATGTTGCACTCGCTGGCGCCGTAGAACTCGGCGACCCGCTCGATGCCGAAACGATCGGTGAACTCCTCCCAGATCTCGGGGCGGAGACCGTTGCCGACAACGAGCTTGACCGTGTTGTCGCGGTCGGTGTCCTTCTTCGGCTGAGTCAGCAGGTAGCGGCACAGTTCACCGATGTAGGTGAACGCCGTGGCCTTGTTCACTTTGATGTCTTGCCAGAAGTTGCTGACCGAGAACTGCTTGCCGATTGCCATCGTTGCACCACCGGCGAGCACCGAGGACAGCGTTACCGTCAGGGCATTGTTGTGATACAGCGGCAGACAGCAGTAGATGACGTCGTCTCCGCGCAACCGGACACCCATGTTTCCGAGCCCGGACATCGACTTGAGCCAGCGGAAGTGACTCATCAGAGACGCCTTCGGCATCCCAGTGGTGCCGGAGGTGAAGATGTAGAACGCCTTCTCCTTGGCTTGGATCTCGGACGTGACCGCCGGGTTGGCCGACGACTCCTTCTTCGCAAGTTCGGCGAGCTCGCGCAGCGGAATCACCGATCCCGCCTGCGGCGCCTTCTCCAGGGAGTCGAGAGCTTCCTGCGCGTCCTCGTCCAACACCAGAACCGTGGCGTCGAGAATTCCGAGGCTGTGCTCGAGTACGTCACCGCGCTGGTTGTAGTTGAGCATCCCTGCCGTGGCACCGAGCTTGACCGCGGCAAGCGCGGCGAACAGCGCCTCGGGACGGTTCTTGCTGAGCACGCCGACGACGTCACCGCGCTTGACTCCGCGATCGATGAACACTCCTGCATATTGGTTGACCAGGGCGTTCGCATCGGTGTACGAAATCGACTCGCCTTCGAATCGCACAAAGGGATGACCGCCGCGTTTGGCAGCGGCGTCCTGGAACACCTGTCCGATGGATGCCTTGTGGTGCGGCTTGCGGGTGAACCCCGCCAAGCCCTTCAGCAGGCTCGGCACCTCCGTCACCATTTTCGGCAACGCGACCGCAAGGTCGGTCACTCCGATTTTCTGACGGGCATCGACAGCCATGAACTCCCCTTATGTGTCCGATGTGAGATTTCTTACCCTACTCCAGAGTAACAAGACTTCATAGGTCACCGCTGCTTCACTCCCGAGGCGAGCAAGCATCGAGTGCGGCCTCGATAGTCACCGTTCTGACCAGCGCGTCCAGAGCCCGCTGCTGAACGAAACCCGTCGACGAGAGACTGTCGATCCACTGCAACAGACCCTCGAAATGCCCCACTGGATCCAGTAGCACCATGGGCTTGTCGTGCATGCCGAGGTAGCCGGCCGTCCACGTTTCGAACAGCTCCTCCAGCGTGCCGATGCCACCGGGAAGCGTGATGAACGCGTCGGCCCGATCCTCCATGATTCTTTTTCGCTCACGCATCGTGTCGGTGACGATCAGTTCGTCGGCATCGACGTCGGCGACTTCGCGATGCACGAGAGCCTTCGGGATGACTCCGACGGTGAAGGCACCCGCCGCCCGCGCAGACTCCGCAACGGCCCCCATCATCGACACGTTGCCGCCACCCGACACCAATCCCCAGCCCCGGCTACCTATCGCTGTCCCGAGCTCCCGGGCCAGTTCGATGAAAGAAGGATCCACCGGCCCCGAGGCGCAGTAGACACACACATTCCAACTCACAACTTCTCCCCCGTCGTACTTCGAATGATCTGCACTGCTTGTTCGACGCTGTCGGTGCAGTGAATGAGCTCGAGGTCCGACGGCGACACCGTGCCTTCGGCCACGAGGGTGTTCTTGATCCAGTCGATCAGCCCGGACCAGAATTCGGTGCCCAACAGGATGATCGGGAATCGGGTGATCTTGCCTGTCTGCACCAGGGTCAGCGCCTCGAACATCTCATCGAGGGTGCCGAACCCACCGGGAAGACACACGAACGCCTGAGAGTACTTGACGAACATCGTCTTTCGGACGAAGAAGTAGCGGAAGTTGATGCCCAGATCCACCCATTCGTTGAGACCTTGCTCGAACGGCAACTCGATCCCGAGTCCGATGGAGTACCCGTCGGCTTCACACGCACCGCGGTTCGCGCCCTCCATCACTCCGGGTCCACCACCGGTGATCACGGCGAATCCGGCCTCGGCGAGGGCTTTTCCGAGTTCTCGACTGCGTTGGTACTGCGGATGCTCTTTCGGAATGCGCGCCGAACCGAACACTGTGACCGCTTTCGGCACCTCGGCGAGTGCACCGAAGCCCTCCACGAACTCGCTCTGAATCCGCAGCACCCGCCAGGTGTCGGTGTGAATCCAGTTTCCGGGTCCCCGCTGATCGAGCAACCGCTGATCCGACGTGGAAGTTTCCGAGTTTCGCCCCCGGCGTAGGACCACCGGCCCCTTGTGCTTGATCGCCTTCTCGTCGTCCATGCGGACAGGCTATCCGGCAGTCAGGTATCCCCGTAGGACGCGTGCAACATCGGTGATCTGCTGAGTCGGCACGCGTTCGTCGCGCTTGTGGGCCAGGTTCGGGTCGCCCGGGCCGTAGTTCACCGCTGGAATTCCGAGTGCCGAGAATCTGGAGACATCCGTCCAGCCGTACTTGGCACGGAACTGTCCGCCCGCGGCCGCGATGAGGGCAGACGCCGCAGGGGCACCGAGGCCTGGTAGCGCACCAGGTGAGGAATCGGTGACCTCGACGCCGAGAGACAGTCCGTCCACGACCTCGCGCACGTGCTCGATTGCCTGCTCGACAGTCCGATCCGGCGCGAATCGGAAGTTCACGTCGAGTTCCGCTGCGTCAGGGACGACGTTGCCTGCCACGCCGCCCGAGATGCGGACTGCCGAAAGCCCCTCACGATAGACGCAACCGTCGATGTCCACGTGTCGCGCCTGGTAGGAGGCAAGCCGGTTCAGAACCGCTCCGAACTTGTGGATTGCATTGTCACCCAACCAAGATCGAGCACTGTGCGCCCGGGTTCCACTGGCCGAGAGCCTAACCCGCAGCGTGCCCTGGCATCCTGCCTCGATGAATCCACCGGTGGGCTCGCCCAGAATTGCGACATCGGCCTGCACCCACTCGGGGAGTTCCCGCTCGATTCGACCGAGACCATTCTTCGACGCCTCGATCTCTTCGCAGTCGTAGAACACCAGAGTGATGTCGTGCACGGCGTCGGTGACGGTGGCTGCCAGATGCAAGAACACTGCATCGCCCGACTTCATATCGACGGTCCCGCACCCGTGGATGACGTCACCCTCGGCGTCGTCGTCGGTCCGACGGCTCGGCACGTTGTCGGCGATAGGCACGGTATCCAGGTGCCCCGCGAGCATGACGCGACTCTTCAGCCCTCGATTGGTCCGCGCGAGGACTGCGTTGCCACTGCGGACGATGTCGAATCCATCGGTCTGCGCACGCAATGCAGCTTCCACTGCATCGGCGATGACGGACTCGTCCTCGGAGACGCTGGGGATGTCCACCAGGGCTGCGGTCAGATCGATCGGGTCGGCGTGCAGATCCAGCTCAGGGTACGAACTCACCGAGCCAGTGTAGATATCGGTCTCCGGCGACCTCGTACACCGCGCCGACGGGAGTCCCACTGCCGAGGATCTAGATGGCTCCCCGCCACCTGGCCTACGTGTACACCGTATTCTCGATAGCTGTGAGCGCACAGGGAGCATCCGCAATCGGCCTAGCCAACATCACCACCAGTGGAGTCGTTCTCGACACCTGGTACCCGAGCCCCGAACTCGGCGAGTTCGCCGACACCGGGACCACCCGGCTCGAGGGCTCCGACATCCCCGCCGAGCTCGCCGATCTCGTCGGGCCCGACACGGCGCGAGGTGTCGACGTCGTCGCCGTCCGCACCACGATCGCATCCATCGACGACGCACCGATCGATGCCCACGACGTCTACCTACGCCTGCACCTGCTCTCGCACCGACTCGTTCAGCCACATGGGGTGAACCTCGACGGTCAGTTCGGATTACTTGCGAACGTCGTCTGGACCAACTTCGGTCCCGCGGCCGTCGAAGGCTTCGAGACCGTCCGCGCACGGCTGCGCGCCCGCGGACAGGTCACCGTCTACAGCATCGACAAGTTCCCGCGGCTCGTCGACTACGTCGTTCCGACGGGTGTCCGCATCGCCGACGCCGATCGTGTGCGACTGGGTGCGCACCTCGCCAGCGGCACCACGGTCATGCACGAAGGCTTCGTCAACTTCAATGCAGGCACGCTCGGCAACTCGATGGTCGAGGGACGGATCTCGGCCGGTGTCGTAGTCGGGGACGGCTCCGACGTCGGTGGCGGCGCATCGATCATGGGCACGCTGTCCGGTGGCGGCAAGAATGTCATCTCCGTCGGCAAGAGCTGCCTGCTCGGCGCCAATTCGGGCCTCGGGATTTCCCTCGGGGACGATTGTGTCGTCGAAGCCGGTCTCTACATCACTGCAGGAACCAAGGTCACGGGTCCCGACGGCACCGTCGTGAAGGCTGCAACCTTGACCGGCCACAGCAACCTGTTGTTGCGACGCAACTCGGTATCCGGCGCCGTCGAGGTCGTGCCATGGAAGGGCACCGGCGTCGAGCTGAACGCGGCCTTGCACGCCAACGACTGACTGTGAAGGTTCTGTATACTTCCTGAGCGCTTCCATTCGGAAGTTTCCCGCGGCTTGTCGACCGGCCCGGACGTTGCATCACCGACGCTGACCACTACGGCGAGGGCAACTATGATCGTGACGTTGGTACTGGGTGCAAGCGGTGGGGCTGGAGCGACCGCAACGACGGTCGGTCTCGCCAACGCGTGGGCGATCAGCGGCTCGGCAGCGGTGGCGGTCGACGCCACCGTCGGCGGAGGGGACCTGGTCGACCGCGCTGCCGACTACCGGGTCACGTCCTCGACGATCGAATCGGGCTTCCCCGACGGCGATCTGTCGGTGTCCAGTTCCGGCCTTCGCGTAGTGGGTCGGGCTTGGCTGGAGGCGACCGAACCTGATCTGCAGCGGATCGACTGGTATCTACGCCACAACTCCGATGTCTCGCTGTACGACTTGGGCCATCGCGCGTTCGGCCGCGACAGTGCACGACCACTGCGGACCGATCAGTCGGCAGCGATCGTGCTGGCCGTGTCTGCCCGTCCCGATGCCCTGAGTCGCGCTCGGACCGCACTCCAGACAATCTCGCTGACGATCGGCGAACGAGCGGTCCACCGGACCACGGTCGTCTTGACGCATCAGGTTCCCGGTGCGCCCGTCGTCGATGTCGCCGAGCTGAGGAAGTGCCTTGCACGGCGTGCCGTCTCCGTCCACGAGATTCCATACGACCCTCATCTCGGCGCCGGGCTGACGATCACCGCCGCCGAACTGGCGCCCGGCACTGCCGCGGCCTACGAGCGGCTACGCGAACACACCGTCGATGGGGAATGCGGCACAATGTCGGCGTGACGATACCGACACCCCGCTTTCGACTCCCCGTCCTCGGCGACGTGCTGAGTATCGACGCAGACAAGCCCACACAGCGTGAACTCGAGATGGCGGCCGAACTCGGTCCGATCTTCGAGCGCAAGATCCTCCGTCACAGACTGATCGTCGTCAGCGGTGCAGATCTCGTCGCCGAGTTGAACGACGAGTCGAGGTTCGCGAAGTTCCTTGCGCTTCCACACCGTAAGCTTCGTGCGCTCGGCGGCGACGGATTGTTCACCGCGTTCAACTCCGAACCCAACTGGGGTGCGGCACACCGAATTCTCATGCCCGGCTTCAGCCGCGAGGCGATGCGTCGATACCACCACGTCATGACCGAGGTTGCCTCGGAACTGGTCGAGCACTGGAATACACGCACGGACACCTCGGTCGACGTGACCGCGGACCTCAACAAATTGACGCTCGAGAACATGGCCCGAGCCGGATTCGGCTACAGCTTCGACGCTTTCGCTCGCAACGACGACGCGTTCGTCGCGGCAATCGTTCGGATCCTCGGCTATGTCAATCGCACGTCGAACGATATGCCGTTCATGCGCGCTTTTCGTCGTGGGGATCGCATCCGCAACGATCGCGACATCGCCTACGTGCACGGCGTCGTCGACGAGGTGATCGAAAAGCGTGTACTCGACGACACTCGCCACGACGATCTGTTGGACCTGATGCTTCACACCCCGGATCCGGAGACCGGCGAGCTGTTGGACCGAGTCAACATCCGCCATCAGGTCCTGACCTTCCTGGTCGCCGGAAACGAGACGACGGCCGGGACCCTCGCTTTCGCGCTGTACTTCATCGCCACCCATCCCGATGTCGCCGCGAAAGTTCGCGTTGAGGTCGATGCCCATCACCGGTCTGCAGAAACGATCTCCTACGACGATGTCTCGAAGATGCGCTACACCCGCAGTGTCGTCGACGAAACTCTGCGGCTATGGCCGTCGGCACCTGGATATTTCCGGAAAGCGCGTGAGGACACCTCGCTCGCGGCGGGTCGATACCCGATGAAGGCAGGGGAATGGGCCTTCGTCCTGACTCTCGGGCTCCACCGAGA
>NZ_LVCV01000096.1 GCF_001647195.1 Rhodococcus sp. EPR-157
GCCCGTTCGGAACCGGCATGCGGGGCTGCATAGGCCGGCAGTTCGCACTACACGAATCGGTGCTGACGCTTGCAGAATTGGTGCGCGCCTTCGATTTCGAGCTGGAGGACGGGTACGAACTGAACGTGCAGGAGTCGCTCACGCTCAAACCGCAGAACATGCGGATGAAAGTCGCGCCGAGGTGACCGCCTCGAGTCCGGAATGGACGCTGATCGAAACTTTGGTCCCCGGCACGATAGGTGTGGTCGCCAAAGGGGGACACCCCAAGAGTCTGCATGAATCGCTGTCTCTGCAGCGACTCTCGCCCGACCCGAAGATCGCGGTCGAGCCGTTTCTCACCCGAGCGATCGGTGCCCGCGGCCCGTACGAAGAAACGATCGACATTCGCAACCGTGGTGGATCGACGACGTACCGGCTGCTCGCCAGGCCTGTAATGGGCCCGACCGGAGCCGTCCACGCTCTGCAGATGTGGATCGGCCCCGCAGACCGCGACCCCGGTCCGCCGAGAACAGCGTCGGGGGTGAGCTGGCTGCTCGACCGCGGCGTTATCGCCCAAACCCTCGAAGCATCGCTGATGTCGGGGGTGGAACCGGAAGCGCATGTTCCGGAGCGGACGCCCGCCGAGTACTACGCGAAATCGATTCGGTTCGACGACACCGCAGGCCTGTTCACGCTTTGCCTTGCACCCACGGAGGGTGGCGCCTGGGAAGGATCGTTCTCGGTCCTGCACGCCGACGGTCGCGTCATGCGGTGGCACTGTCACGCGCGTGCCTGCCTCGAACCGGGAGAGGTCGGCGTGCGCGTGCTCTGGCACGACGTCACCGACACCGTCGACCCGGACAAACCGATTCTCGACGTGCTGGCACGCCAAAGCGGAATGGATGCGCTTGGTATTTATCCCGCGCTTCTCGTTCCGCGGCGGGGGTATCTCGCGATGTGGCTCTGCGACACGCCAGCTCCGTGGGTGCAGTGGCGTGACGTCTCCTCCGGGAACGACGTCTTTCATCCCGACGACCGAGTCATCATTTCGGAAGCACACTCGCGGTTGCTCGACGGCGGGAACCACGAGGAGATCACTGTCCGCACCAGGGCGGCAACCGGGCCCGAGGTGTGGATCGCGACGCGCATGCGCATCTCGCTCTATCCAGGCGATCTGGGCGAACATCTCGCGGTCGTCGACATGTACCGGGACTAGCCGATCGACTCGAGCGATTCGAGCGTGCGCACCACTGCCCGAGCCGCTTCGGCGCCCTTCTTCGCGAGATGATTCGCAAAGAACTCGTTGTGGTCGGCATGCTCGTGAAAGTGGTGCGGCGTCAACACAACAGAGAAGACGGGAACGTCGGTATCCAGCTGCACGCGCATCAGACCGTCGATCACTGCCGTTTCGACGAACTCGTGTCGATAGATGCCGCCGTCGACTACGAGTGCTGCCGCGACGATTGCGGAGTACCTACCCGTCCTCGCCAACCGCTGGGCGTGGAGCGGGATTTCGAACGCGCCCGGCACCTCGAAGAGATCGACATCGCTGCCGAATTCCTGCACGAATCCTTCACGTGCGCGATCGACGAGATCTTTGTGCCAGGTGGCTTGAATGAAGGCTACGGTTCCAGGCATGTCGTCCGTCACTCCTGTAGATTCTAGTGGTCGAGTAGATCGAGAGTTTTCTCATCCGGCTTGCCGCCGAAGTACTTTTGGAGAATCTTGCCGAAGATCGGATCGGTCGGGGCTGCTTCGGCGAACAACGTAATCGACGAGTGCAATTTGAGATCATCGGGGTACCCGAAGATCTCGGCGACGCTCCGTCCATCCACCTTATCCACGAGCGCGGCGGCCTGGTGCAGACGCGGACCGAGGACTTCGTGCTCGACGTACAGCTGCGCCTCGGTCAGATCCGCGAGGGCGTAACGCTGCGCAGTGGCACTGAGACCGAGTCCGGCAAGTTGCGGGAAGACGAACCACATCCAGTGTGTGCGTTTGCGCCCCTCCTTCAGTTCGCTGCGCACCGCCGACCAGACCGGATCCTGTGCGTCGACGAATCGTTGCAAGTCGTAGTCGCTCATCCTGCTCGCACTCTCCTGGAATCGATAAGCCCGTGTCGAAGCCAGCCAAGTGCAGGCCACCGTGGAATCGGGCATGTTCGATCTTCAGGCATCGATCCATCACGACGTTCAGTCCTGCGTCCTCGGCGTCGCGTGCGACCTGCTCGTGCCACAGCCCGAGCTGAAGCCAGATCGTCGTGGCCTTGGCTTCGAGGGTTTCCTCGAGAACCACAGGAAGGTCGTCGTACTTGCGGAACACGTCGACCAGATCGGGGGCCTTCGGGAGGTCGGACAGCGTCGGATACACCGTGACGCCCTCGATCTCGCTGACTGTCGGATTGACCAGAAAGATCTCGTAGTGACTCGTCGACGACAGGTATCGATTGACGAAATAGCTTGCTCTGGAAGCACTCTTGGAGGCGCCGACGATCGCCACCGTCTTTGTCTCACGCAGGATCCGCTGACGCTGCTGGGCCGAAGGGCCCTCCCACGAACGTGCCGTCATGACCGCTCCTGTCCGGTCGCCGATGTCAACGCTTGGTCCAGATCCCACAGTAGGTCCTCGACGTCCTCCAGTCCGACACTGATTCGAACGAGTTCCGGTCCGATGCCCGCTCCGCGCAATTGTCCGTCGGTGAGCTGGCGATGCGTCGTGCTTCCAGGATGGATGACGAGTGTCCGCACGTCACCGATGTTGGCAACGTGGCTTGCGATCTGCACGCTCTCCACGAACTTCTGGGCGGCTTCACGACCGCCGAGTAGCCCGAATGCGAACACTGCACCGGGCCCCGACGGGAGGTACCGCTCAGCCCGATCGTGGTGCGGATGGCCGGGCAAACCTGCCCACTTCACGTAGTCGACGCGGGAGTCGGCATCGAGCCAGGTTGCAACTGCTGCGGCGTTCGCCACGTGTGCGTCCATCCGTTGAGGCAGTGTCTCCACACCCTGGATCAGCGTGAACGCGGACTGGGCAGACAGTGATCCACCGATGTCGCGAAGTTGCTCACTGCGAAGCTTCGTCAAGAAGCCGTATTCCCCGAAATTGCCCCACCACGACAGGCCACCATACGACGCGACGGGTTCGGTCATGTGCGGGAACTTCCCGCTGCCCCAGTCGAACCGACCGGACTCGACGACCAACCCTCGCTATCCGGCTGTACACGTTTCCGTATTTCTGCAGAGCGAAGAGATCTCCGGCATCGGCCGCGTTCTCGAATACGTAACCGGCCGTCGAATAGATCGGTACGGCGCGCGAACACGTCGACGGGTCGGGTCGAACACCTGCATGAATTGCGCGCGTACGCAGGCCGAAGGACCTCCCGCTCATCTGTCGGACCGTTTCGACAGAGGTGTGGAGTACTCGGCCGGCTCGGCATCGACGGCATCGCTGGTAGCCGTCGTCACCGAACCCAGATGTGACAGAGTTGTGGACATAGCTGTCCCCTTCGTAAGCGCTTGTGAACCGGACCGATTGGTTGGATCAGAACCGGCAACAACCGGAAGTGCACACGAGGGCGAAATCGACAGTGCGACGCCGGACAAGCACTACGGCTGTCACATGAGTCGCGGTCACGAGTGCGACAGTAGCAGCAGCATCATCGGAAGGCCTTCGCGTCCACCGGCATCGCCAATGTGGTGAGGTCCCCGTTGTCGGCGGACCTCACCACGACCGGCATGTCCGTGCCGCTGATATCGATCATCACGTCCGGCCCCAGCGCCGACGCTACTGCCGGATACAAAGTGGTCACCTCGAAGGCCAGGTCGACCGGCGCTCCCGTGATCGTCGCCTCGATGTCCGAATGCACGGTCGAACCCGGTGCCGAGACCCGTACGCGGTCCTCCCCCACCGCGACAGTCAGATACTTGTTCTCCTGGTTTTCGATCGACTTCTGCAGTGCAGTCTTGGACAGCACGACGCGGGTCGACACCGCCGGCAGCGAGTTCAGCATGGACCGATAGTCCGGAAACTCCTCCTGAAGCGTTCTGCAGTGTCTGTCGGCAGGTTGGAAGTCGACACCGGACGGTCCGATGCTCAGGTTCACCCGATGCTGTTGCCGAACCGCGGTAAGGGCGGACCGGAGATCGTCGCCGTCGATGAGCGCAGACCAGGTCGACGAAAACTCCTGTGCCACTTGCATCGTACGGGTCGACAGCCTGAAACGATCGGTGGCAGTGAGAGTCAGAATGTCGTCCTGCGCCTCCAGGTACACCCCGGCCAGCACTGGATGGTCCGGGTCGTGCGCTGTTGCAGTGAGGATCTGCTCGACGGCGTTGGCGAAGACCGGTCCGTTCAGGGTCATCATGGTTGTCCCTTTCTCGATGTGGAGTGCTGCACGTATGTGGGCTGCTGCCTGTCGAGCTCGGTGCGCGTCGTCGACCAGAGTGTTGACGTGCTCATCGATGTGCGTGGTGTCGCCGGCGAGGACGCGCGATACCTTGTCCAGCGGCATATCGATCTCTCGAAGACGCCTGATGGTCACTGCCTGCTCGACCTGTTCGGGTGCGTAGTAGCGATAGCCGGTCGACTCGTCCACCCATGCCGGCGGCAGCAGCGACGAATCTGCGTAGAAGCGCAGCGAGCCAGGTGTCAATCCCGTTGCGCGAGCGAAGGCTCCGATGGTCATCAGTTCTGATGTGGTCACTCGTTCATCCTCGGGTCTCGGGTAGCCCGAAGGTCAAGTACGCGGTCATAGTTCGGGTGGGCTGAAGTAGTTGTTGCCGTGTGGGTCGGTGGTGCGGATGACGTCGTCGGGGAGTCGTTCGGTGGTCCAGTGTT
>NZ_LVCV01000097.1 GCF_001647195.1 Rhodococcus sp. EPR-157
CGTCCTGTTCGCGCACTACGACCACGCCTACACCGCCCCCGACGAACGCTTCCCCCGACGCGCAACCACCACCGACCCCACCGACCGCGACGTCCGCAGCTACCCCCACATACACCCGGCATCCGACTTCACCACCGTCGGCGACATCTTCTCGAGTGTGACCAACCCCGACCGCAAGAAACCCTTCGACATCCGCACCGTCATGCGCGCCGTCGTCGATCAAGACCACAGCGTCCTCGAACGCTGGGCCGACATGGCCGACGCCGACACCTCCGTCGTCTTCGACGCCCACCTCGCCGGCATCCCC
>NZ_LVCV01000098.1 GCF_001647195.1 Rhodococcus sp. EPR-157
CCTTCGCCTCCGTCCTCGGCGGCGCACCCGCCGCCGCCGTCGTCTTCACCCGCGACGTCAACGCCCGCACCGCCGCCGACCCCGAAGTCAAAAAACTCGAAACCACACTCGCAACAGCAACAACCGACGCCGAACGCACACACCTCCGCGTCCAACTCGCAACCAAGAAAGCAGACGTCCGCAACGCCAAACTCGGCGAAGTCGCAGCCGAATTCGAAGCAATCCACAACATCCAACGCGCACAAACCGTCGGATCCGTCCACCACATCGTCCCCGCCGCCGAACTACGACCACAACTCATCGCCGCCATCGAACGAGGAATGGCCCGCGCAGGGGCATAAGCAGTAGAGCCCACAGCACCCCCGGTCACCCAGTGACCGGGGGTGCTGTCGTTTCGGCTACATGCGAAGGGTGCGGCGGCTCTCGAAGCGTCGCCGAGCACCGGTGATGGGGTCCTCGAACTCGACCGCCCTCGCCAGCAATTGCAGAGGATTGTCGAAGTCGTCAGCAGCAGTGCGGGTGTACACCGGATAGTACGGATCACCCAAGATCGGAATGCCCAACGACGACAGATGAATTCGCAACTGATGCGTGCGGCCGGAGAGCGGGAACAGTCGATAGCGAGCCGACTCGGCTACCTGTTCGATCAGTTCGATCCGAGTTTCACTGTTCGGCTCGCCCGGTTCTTCTCGCGCAACCATCACTCCGTGGTCCTTTTCGATCCGGCTGCGTACCACGCGTGGAAAGTCCAACGCTGGGTCGAAGCCGGCCACCGCCTCGTATTCCTTGAGAACCGAACGGGTGGAGAACAATTCCTGGTACGGCCGTCGCAAGTCCTTGGTGCGAGTGAAGATCAGCACGCCCGCGGTCGCGCGGTCGAGGCGGTGCGCCGGCGTCAACTCCGGGCAGTCCAGCAGACGGCGCAGCCTGACCGTCGCGGTTTCGGTGACGTGCATGCCCCGAGGGATGGTCGCAAGGAAGTGCGGCTTGTCCACGACGACGATGCCTCCGTCGTCGTAGAGAATTTCGAGTTCGAACGGCACCGGTATCTCGGACACGGGCTCGCGATAGAAGTACACGAATCGGCCCGGCGCGTACGTGCTCCCGTCGTTCCACCGTCGACCTTTCTCGTCGACCACCTCGCCCGCGGCCATGGCTTCGGTCCACTGATCGTCGGGGTATTCGCGGGCCAAGAACTCGAGAACGGTCGCGGCCGACTCACCGTGCGGCAGACGAATCCGCAGCGGAGCCAACCCATTCCGATATGGAAGTGGGTCAGGCACAGTCCACGCACACGAGACGGAGGCCGCGGCCTGCATCGCCGTCGAAGTCTTGATAGCGCGACGTCGGATTCGCGCACACGGTGCATCGACCGATCACCGAAGCGTGGTCGGAGAAGTCGATCTTCATACGCTTGTCGAAGACATACAGCGAGCCCTCCCACAGGGCGTCGTCGCCGTAGGTTTCGCCGTACCGAACGATGCCGCCGTCGAGTTGATAGACCTCCTCGAAGCCTCGGGCGCGCATCAGTGAGGACAGAACCTCGCAGCGGACTCCACCGGTGCAGTACGTGACGACCGGGCTGTTCTTCAGGTGGTCGTACTGTCCCGAATCCAGCTGCGCGACGAACTCGCGGGTGGTCTCGACGTCGGGGACGACTGCGTTCTTGAACCTGCCGATCTGTGCCTCGAAAGCATTGCGACCGTCGAAGAACACCACGTCGTCGCCGCGCTCGTCGACGAGCTCGTGCACCTGTTGCGGGCTGAGGTGTACTCCCCCGCCGACCACGCCGGCGTCGTCGACCTTCAGTTCCTCCCGCGCCCCGAACGTGACGATCTCGGAGCGAACTTTGACGCTGAGCCGCGGGAAGTCGTCACCGAGACCTTCGGACCATTTGATGTCGGCATCTTTGAACGGGGCGTAGCTGCGGGTGCCTCGCACATACTTCTTGACGTCGTCGAGATCCCCGCCGACCGTGGCATTGATCCCGTGTTCGGAGATCAGGATGCGTCCGGTCAGGTTGTTCGACGCAGCAAGTGTGTGCTGCCAGAGTCGGATGGCCTCCGGGTCCGGAAGGGGGGTGAAGACGTAGAACAGCACGATTTTCGGTACAGCCATAGTGCCAAGTATGCCGTGAGTGCGAAGCGTGTCTAAGTGCGTACGGGCAGCGGAGCGGCATCCACCCTCGCGACGCCGTCGGGAACCGCGAATCCGGCGCCCCAGTACACCCCGGTGAGCGGGTCTTCCTTCGCGTCGAGGAACCAGTGGTCCATCTGAACACCCGACGGTGTCACGTCGAACACACCGAACCCGTGGCTGTCGAGGTCGACGTAGCGGATGTGCTTGTTCAGTGTGGTCAGCGCGGCTTCCGCTACCCGTCCGAGTGTGTGCGGCGGGGTCTTGGTCAGATCGTCGACGTTGGCCGAGGACACCGATGTCACCACGAGCTCGGTCGCGACGCCTCCGGTCTCGAAGTAACGCGCGGCATCGAGCGGAATGTCGCATGCCCATGCCGAGTGGATGTCACCGGTGACGAACACCGTGTTGCGTACATCGTTCTCGGCGATCGCGCCGAGAAGCTTCCGGCGGTCGGCTGTGTACCCGTCCCATGGATCCGCGTTGTACGGCAACCCGCCCTCAGGAATGCCGAGCAGAGCAGTCAGCGCACGCGACGCCTCGCTCTCGAGGGGCGGCAGCAACACCGGGGTGATCATCACCGGGTTTCCGACGATCTTCCACCTGGTCGGCGACGACACCAGGCCGTCGGTCAACCACTGCATCTGATCCGCGCCGGTGATCGTGCGGTTCGGAGAATCGACGTCGGCGCCTTGGGTCGGAAGAACCTGCTGCGAACGATAGGTCCGCAAGTCCAACATGGACAGCTCGAGGAGATTGCCGAACCGCAACCGGCGGTAGAGGTGCCGATTCTGCGGTGTGCCTGCTGCACGGACGGGCATCCACTCGTAGTACGCCTGCACCGAGTTGGCCTTGCGGACTGCCCAGGGTCCCTCGGTCTCGGGTTGGTGATTCTGGGCGCCGCCGTCGTAGGCGTCGTTGGCGCTTTCGTGGTCGTCCCACGTGCAGATCCACGGAACCGACAGGTGCGCCGCCTTCAGATCGGGGTCGCTCTTGTACTGCCCGTGCCGAATTCGATAGTCGGCGAGGCTGACGATCTCGTGTACCGGGTCGTGCTGCCGGACGACTCCGTTCTTGCCCGCGAAACCCCCGGTCTCGTACTCGTAGATGTAGTCGCCCAGATGAATGATCGCGTCGAGATCGCTCCGAGTCGACAAATGGCGGTAGGCACCGAAATAGCCGGACTCCCAGTTCGAACACGACACGACACCGAATCTGATGCGCTCGACGTCGGCGTCGTTCGCCGGGGCAGTCCTGGTAGATCCGACTGCGGACTGAATACCTGCAGCCGGCCCGTCGAGTACCTCGAAGCAGTAGTAGTAGGTCGTTGCGGAGACGAGACCGTCGACGTCGATCTTCACCGTATGGTCGGCACCGGAATCGGTCGTCGTCGTCCCGCTGCGAACGAGGGCGGTCAGCTCGGGATCGGTGGCCACCCGCCACCGCACCGTCGTCGCCGGTCCGTTCCCGGAGCCCGGGGTCGCGTCCGGAGTCGGCGTGACCCGCGTCCAGAGAATCACCGCATCGGGGGTCGGATCACCGGACGCTATGCCGTGCTGAAACGGCACGAACTCCTCGCCCTGAGCGTGCGCGACAGCCGGCACCGCAGACGCGGCTCCCGCAGCAGCGATCGCAACCGTCGACGTCCGAAGGAACCCACGTCTGGACACACCCTGTCTCACAACCACCGATCCAGTCCATGCGAACTTCGGCGCGCGGTCAAGTCGGGCTGGCCAACGGGGTCGAGAATTCACTTTCCGACCGTCAGAGGTACACGCCGACGCCGGCGATGATGTGCTCGGTCATGTTTCTCAGAGCGTCGAACTGGCCGTGGTTGCCATACTTCTGCCGAAGTGTGCCGAAGTCGAAAAAATCGGCGGACTGCGCTATCTGATTGGATTCCGGGATCCAATGCGGGATCACGGTCGGCGGACGGGGCCTCGCTTCCCGTTCGCTTGCGGGCAGCGACTCGTACTCGAACACTGCACTCTGCAGACGCTCGATGGTGGCTCGGTGCAACGTCGAACTCGACCTGTACTTCGTGATGATCACACCGAGCGGCGTCAACTCGTGCCCGGTTCGGTCGGTGAATCGCTGCACGCGTCGTTGCAGTTGCGGGATGCCGTACGTGGAGAGAACGTCGGGAATTGCGGGCACGACGTAGGCGTCGGACATCATCAGGCCGTTGGCGGTGACGATCCCGAGGTTGGGTGCGCAGTCGAGCAGGATGAAGTCGTACGAGGACTGCAGCCCGGCCAGAGCGGCCCGCAGCACCAACAGTGGTTCCAAGGACGCCGGCACCTCGTACTGCCAAGCGTTCATCTCCTCCTGGGTTTCCATCAGATCGAGCGAGGAGGCGATGAGGTCGACGCCTCGTACCGACTCCAGCGGGGACGCACCGTGCTGGATGGCCTTCTCGACGTCGAACTCCGGCAAACCCGCATCGAGTGCACTCGCGAACAACGAGTTCACCGTCGAGCCCTCGTCGTTGACGGCTTGCCAACGCTGCTCGCCGATCATCATCGTCGTCAGGTTGGTCTGCGGATCGAGGTCGACGAGCAGCACTCGATAGCCGAATTCAGCCGACATGAACTCGGCCAGCGCCGCCGTCGTCGTCGATTTCCCGACGCCACCCTTGAGGTTGATCGTCGCGATGACAGTCGCCATGGCAGAGACCCTTTCTGCATGTTGTGTGTCGCGGCCTAGTTCAGCACAGAGCCGACGGGTTTGCTGATGTAAGGATCCGAGCACACTCGTGGGTATGAACTCCCCGCTATGGCTGTTCGGTGACCAGCTCGGCCCGCATTTCCACTCGACGCCGGAGCATCAGGACCGGGACGTGCTGCTCGTCGAGAGCTCGCGGGTTCTTCGTCGGAAAAGCTTCCACCGACAGAAACTGCACCTCGTGCTCTCCGGTATGCGTCATCTTGCGGACGAGTTGGGTGAGCGCGCAACGTACCTTCGGACCGAGACGTACCGGGAGGCACTCGAGGAGTTCGGGCGCCCGGTGGTGGTATTCGAACCGACATCGCACTCGGCCGAGAAGTTCGTAGCGAGACTGTTGGACGAGGGTCTCGTCGAAGATGTCCTGCCGACGCCGATGTTCGCGCTGAGCCGCGCGGATTTCGCCGAATGGGCTGGCAATCGCCACCAGTTTCGAATGGAGAACTTCTATCGTGACCAGCGCCGCCGGTTCGACATCTTGATGTCGGGCGACGACCCCGTCGACGGCAAGTGGAACCTCGACGAGGAAAATCGGGAACCTCCCCCGAAGAAACAGGTGACACTCGGCGTCGATCCGCCGTGGTGGCCGACCGAGGATGCGATCGACGAACAAGTCAGGGCCGACCTCGATTCGATGGAACTGGCGACGGTGGGCTCCGATGGCCCTCGCCTGTTCGCAGTCACCGCGGACGAGGCCCGACAAGCGCTGGACCACTTCGTCTCCTACCGTCTGCAGGACTTCGGCAAGTACGAGGACGCGGTCATGACCGAGGACTGGACGATGGCACATTCGCTGCTGTCAGTGCCGCTGAACCTCGGCCTGCTCGAACCCGTGCATGTCGCCGAGTCGGCAGAGAAAGCGTGGCGCGACGGCGACGCCTCACTTGCCTCGGTGGAGGGCTTCGTCCGGCAGGTGCTGGGTTGGCGTGAGTACGTGTGGCATCTGTACTGGCACTTCGGTCCCGAATACCTGGACCGCAACGAACTGAATGCACATGTCCCACTGCCGAAGTGGTTCACCGATCTCGACGGCGACGAACCTATCGCAGCATGCCTCGCGCACACACTCGGTGAAGTGCGGGACCGCGGATGGGTACACCACATTCCGCGTCTGATGATCCTTGGCAACTTTGCGCTGCAACGGGGCTACGACCCGAAGGCTCTGACCGAGTGGTTCGCGACCGCGTTCGTCGACGGGTTCGCCTGGGTCATGCCGGTCAATGTCATCGGGATGAGCCAGCACGCCGACGGTGGGCTGATCGCCACCAAGCCGTACGCGTCGGGCGGCGCCTACCTGAATCGAATGACCGATCATTGCGGCGGATGCGAGTACAACCCGAAGAAGCGCCTGGGCCGTGACGCATGCCCGTTCACCGCTGGATACTGGTCGTTCGTCCATCGCCATCGAGATCGCCTGGCGCACAATCACCGCACTGCACGACAGGTGTCGTCGATGAACCGATTGTCCGATCTCGAGCAGGTGCTCGAACAGGAAGCACAGCGCGAGAAGTTCTGACGATCCCTCAACCAGCCAGCTTCCCGACCGCCTCGTCGATCATCGGTACGTATCGCTCGAGCGCCCACGGAACGGTCAGCGGGTTGATGATCGAGGAACCGGTGACGAAAGGCTGATCGGTCGGAGCGACGACCGACCCACGCGAGATCGCCGGTATCTGGTTGTAGGCCGGCTGCGCCTCGGTCTCGCGTCGGTTCTGCTCGTCCGAGTAGAAGGTGAAGAGCAGATCGGAGTTGTTCAGTAGGTTCGCGTTCTCGAGACCGATCACCGACGAGTCCGTTCCTTCGGTTTCGTCGAGCGTGTACACGACGGGATCGACCGTGAGCCCGAGAGCACGAACCATCGCCACGCGCTGTTCGTCGGCGAGGAACACCCCGAGCGTGCCCGGTCCGGTGTTGTAGATGTACGAGAACGTGACATCCCGATATTCCGGGTGAGCGGCGGTGGCGTCGGCGAACCGGCTCTTGATCTCGGCGATCTCGTCGGACGCTTTCTCCGCCTCCCCCATGGCTTTACCGATGACGGAGATCTGGTCTTCCCACGTGATGGTCCACGGCTGTTCCTCGTAAGCGACCACGGGTGCGAAGCCGTTCAAGGCGTCGAACTGCTGCTGGGTGATGCCCGACCAGGGCGCAAGAATGAGGTCGGGGTCCAGGGCGAGGATCGCTTCGACGTTCAGCTCGGTACCACCGGTGAACTGCTCGGGTAGCTCTGCGCCCGCGGCGGTGACGGCGTCGTTCACCCATGGCAGGTAGCCCGAATCGTCACTGCCCCAGGGATACTCCTCCATGCCGACCGGGACGGTTCCGAGTGCGATGGCCGTTTCCGCAGAACCCATCCCGAGGGTCACGATGCGCTCGGGCTTGGAGGTGATGACAGCCTCACCGAGTGCCGAATCGATCGTCACAGGCTCGAAGTCGGATGCGGCGGTGTCGGATGCGGCGGTGTCGGTCGACGAACTGCATCCGCCGATCACCAGGACTGCTGCCAGCACACCGGACAATGCCGCTGTGCGTCGACGGGAAGCGCGATGCATCGAGAGCCTTTCCTAGACGAAATTAGAATAAGACTAGGCTTACCTTATCTAAAATTCCAATGTCGAAACTCGGCGGGGCGCCGGCAGAGGCTCTACCCACACTCATCATGGGTACGGTGGAACCCATGAGTCTTCCCAGCCCAGCCCCCGATCGCACCGCAGTGGTGACCGGCGCGTCGTCGGGGATCGGCGAGGCGATCGCACGCGAACTCGCAGCCCGGGGCCACGGCGTGACGCTCGTCGCACGACGGGCCGACAAGTTGACGGCTCTGGCCGAGGAACTTGCCGCTCGCGGAGTGCGCGCCGAAGTTCTGCCCGCCGACTTGTCGGTCAGGGCGGATCGAGCGAACCTGCGCTCTCGCATCGAGGCCCTTGGACTGACGCCGGACATCCTCGTCAACAATGCCGGACTGTCGACGCTTGGACCTGTCGCGGAATCGGATCCGGACGCCGAACTGAACATGATCGAGGTGGACGTCGCGTCGGTCGCAGACCTGTGCAGCAGATTCCTGCCGGGGATCACCGCGCGCGGACGCGGTGCCGTGCTCAATGTCGCCTCCACCGCAGCGTTCCAACCGCTGCCGGGCCAGGCAGGCTACGGGGCATGCAAAGCGTTCGTGTTGTCGTACACACAAAGCCTCGTCGGCGAGCTGAAAGGCTCGGGCGTAACCGCGACTGCACTGTGCCCGGGCCCCGTGAACACCGGCTTCGGTGAAGCCGCCGGGTTCGCAAAGGACGACGCCGAAGCCGCACTCCCGAAGGTCATGTGGGTCACCGCAGAGGTGGTCGCGAAGACCGCTGTCGACGGCATGGCCAAGGGACAGATGGTCGCGATCCCCGGTTTGGCCAATCGCATCGGGTCGATCTTCGCCGCAGTGACTCCGCGAACCCTGTTGGTGCCCATACTTGCTCGTAGCCACCCCGGACTGCAAAAGGAATCTCGTCGATGAGCCGCGAATTCACTGTCTCCGACAGCGTCGTCGTCAACGCTGACGCCTCGGAGTTGTACGACGCCATCAGCGATCCGACCAAGATGGGCTCGTGGAGTCCGGAAAACTTGGGCGCGGTCGTGCTGGAGCCTCGTGACAGCGCGTACGTCGGAATGACGTTCGACGGCCGAAACAAACGAGGCCGGGCGCAGTGGATCACCAGATCGACTGTCACGGTGGCAGATCCGGGCAAGGCCTTCGAATTTCGAGTGCATGCCATCGGCGTGAAGACTCCGAGGATCAAGGCCGCCAACGCGACGTGGCGGTACGACTTCGAGTCGATACCCGGCGGCACCAAAGTGACCGAGACGTGGACCGACGATCGCCGAAAGTGGCCGGATGCACTGGCTTTCGTGTTCGACAAGATCGTCACGTCCGGCAAGACATTCCCGCAGTTCCAGCGCCGCAACATCGCGAAAACGCTCGCGAACCTGCAGAAGCACTACGCCTGATCTCGTCGACCGAGCGTCTGGAACCCTCGGTCTAGGATCGCTCGAAGAGCCCGCGGACGTAGGCAGCCTGACCTGCGTGCTGAAGGTCGTCGGACACGACGGACACCAACCGCACCCCCAGGGTCACCGGCGGATCCCAATTGTCGTCGACGATTCTGTCGAGGTCGGCAGCACTCAGAGATTCGACGTAGGCAACGGTTTTCGCGTGAACCGCAGCGTGATACTCGCGCAACAGATCCGCCCCGGTCGTGACAGCCGAGACATCCTCGGCGCTCTGGCCGTACCCGATGGCGTCGTCGTCGAACGGCAACCCGAACCGGCTGTTCCACCCGTCCGCCGTCCACACCTGCTCGCTCCCCGCAGCGCCGGCGACGTGGTCGTCCTGCACTCTCGTGAGGTGCCAGATCAACCAGGCGATCGTGTTCGCGTCCGCGTCGGGGCGGTAGGTGAGCGCAGGTTCGGGAATGTCGTCGAGGGTGTCGTGGACGACGCCCTTGATTCGCTCGAATGCGTCGACCAGTACTTCGGCATGGTTCACGGGTGTCCTTTCGTCGGGCGCTGTGGTGCGGCTCCGCGCCGTGCGCTGGTGCGGCTCCGCCGCAGTGGCATGGTTAAGTGCGTTCCAGTGCACTCAACCACGCCACTGGGGCCGGAGACCCCCGCCCCGGAATTTTCATCACCTCGGGCCCTGTTGAACTCACCATGAAGGCAATCACGTATTCCCGCAACGGCGACTCATCCGTATTGAACTTCGTGGATCGCCACGTTCCCGAACCGGGTCGGGGCGAGGTACGCGTCAAGGTCGCGGTCTCGGGCGTCAACCCGACCGACTGGAAGAACCGGACCGGGGCAACCGGCCAGATCGCATTCGATGAAGTGACCCCGAATCAGGACGGCGCCGGGGTCGTCGACGCCGCAGGGGCAGGCGTGGAAGGACTCGCAATCGGCGACAGGGTGTGGCTCTACCTTTCCCAGCACCAACGCCCCACCGGAACCGCACAGGAGTACACCGTCGTACCCGCCGAGCACGTCGTACGCCTACCCGAGGGCGTCAGTTTCGACGTCGGCGCATCCCTCGGTGTACCCGCGATGACGGCACACCGCGCGCTGACGGTCTCCGAAGACGGGCCGACACGGCTGCATCCAGGAGCACTCGAAGACAAGACGGTGCTCGTGGCCGGTGGCGCGGGAGCCGTCGGGCATGCGGCGATTCAGCTTGCGCGGTGGGCCGGAGCGACCGTCGTCACAACCGTGAGCGGGCCGGAGAAGGGTGCGCTCGCTGCTGCGGCGGGCGCCCATCACGTCGTGAACTACAAGACCGGAGATGCGGCAGCCGAAATCCGCGCAATCGCTCCGGAAGGCGTCGACCTGGTCGTCGAGGTTGCCCCCGCGCAGAACGCAGAACTGAATTCCGCAGTGGCTTCGACCCGCGCTTCGATCGCCATCTACGCCAACAACGGCGGCGACACCATTACCCTCGATGTCCGACCGAACATGATTCTCAACCTCCGATACCAGTTCATCCTGCTCTACACCGTCGGAGACGCAGCGTTGAAAGCTGCAGCGCACGATGTCAACAACGCCGCAGCTGCGGGTGCGCTCGACGTCGGCGAGGATGCCGGACTGCCGCTTCGACGATTCCCGTTGGCCGACACCGCTGCTGCCCACGATGCCGTGGAGAACGGGTTCGTCGGCAAGGTTCTCATCGACGTGCACTAAAACCTAGTGGTGCGGTTAAGTGCATCGGGGTGCACTCAACCGCGCCACTGCGGCGGAGCCGCGCCAAACTTGCCGAATCGGCAAACAATGTTGCGATTCCGGTCCAGAGCCTGCATCCTGGTGCCATGCACACACACGACGAGCAGCCCGTATTCGACCAGCCGTTCTGGGACAACCTCTACACCGAGCAGGCACAGCGTTGGAGTGGCAACGCCAACCCCGTTCTGATCGCCGAGGCCTCCAAGCTCGCACCCGGAACCGCATTGGACATCGGCAGCGGAGAGGGTGGAGATGCCCGCTGGCTCGCCGACCACGGCTGGACCACCACCGGCGCCGACATCTCCGAGGTCGCGATCGAGCGAGCCCGCGCCCACCAAGGCGAACGCACCATTGAGTGGCTGCACCGCGATCTGCTCGAGTGGGAGCCCGAGAAGCAATACGACCTGGTCACCGCGCACTTCTTCCAGCTGCCTCCGCATCAGCTCGGTCCCGCGTTCACCCGGTTCGGCAACGCTGTGTCCCCCGGTGGACACCTGCTGATCGTCGGACACAGCCCGCACGACGCGATTGCGTCACAGCACAAACACGGCGACATGCTGTTCGACGTCGACACGATCACCGAGTTGTTCGATGCCTCCGAGTGGACCACTGTCGTCGCCGAGGACCGCGTTCGTCCCGGTGTGGATCCCGACGGATCCCCCGCCGAGCGTGCGGACACGGTGGTCCTGCTACGTCGAAAGTAGCTTTCTACACTGGGGCCGATGCCGCTCCCGTTGAAGTTCTACCTTCCCCTCGCCATCTCGATGGTCGCCGCCTTGATCATCTTGTTCACCCCGGCGTCGGGAGTTCCCATCGGATTCGAGCACAGCGACAAGATCATTCACTTCGCTCTGTTCGCAGCACTCGCCTACTCGTCACGGGTCGCAGCGATCTCCGCGGCCCGGACGGCTGTGTGGACGATTGCCTTTGCCGGGCTGTCCGAGCTGCTTCAAGCGATTCTGCCTCTCGGCCGCAGCGGCTCCGTTTCGGACGCACTGTTCGACGTCCTCGGAGTCGCTGTGGGCCTGGCGGTTGCCGTCGTATTCGCCCCTACAC
>NZ_LVCV01000099.1 GCF_001647195.1 Rhodococcus sp. EPR-157
CATGACATCTACCTCGTTCCGCCGGAGCAGGACACCGCCGATCCGGTCACCGGGGAGTCCCCCGAGTCCGCAGCGCGCCTCAGCGACCGCACCGACGTCGTCAAGTTCGACGGTCGATTCACACTGAGCATCACCTCGACCACACCCCACCAGGCAATGGTCGAAGATCTGCTGTTCATCCGGTCGGCCCTGGACAACGCAGGCATCAGGTATCTGCTGGTTCGCGGCAACGACGAACGCCCCGTCATCGCGGTGGATGTCACGGCACGTCTCGAGCTCGAAACCGCGCTGGTCGACGCCTGCCTGCGCGAGCCGTTCTATGCCAAGACCGTCGACGTCAAACGAACCAAGGCAGTCCTCGTTGCCGACGGAGCCTTGTCCCCGGCCCGAGATGCGCGCATCTTCCGGCTGTACCGTCCCCGCATCGAACCCGTCAGCACGTTGCACTACGGCGCGTCGACGGCTGTTCAGATCGAGCTCTGGTCGTTCTCACCCACTGAAATCCAGCTTCCGGTCGAGAACTCGCTCACCCGTCGCAGCATCCGGCCCAACGAGGCCGTACGCGGAACCGTCGAGCGGTTCGGCAAGACCTGGCCCACCATCGAGAACATGTTCGCCGACCACGCGTCGGACATCAATTTCGACGTCGACATCGTGTTCTCCTGGGTCGACGGATCGTCGGCCGAGTTTCAGGCGCAGCGGGCCAGGCGCATGCAGAACTACATCGTCGGCGAGGGAGATTCCTCCGCCGCACGTTTCCGACAGATCGACGAGCTCAAGTACGCACTGCGTTCCATTCACATGTATGCGCCGTGGATTCGGCGAATATTCGTCGCTACGGATTCCCAACGGCCGGCGTGGCTCGCTGATGATCCTCGGGTCACCTTCGTCCCGAGCGAGACGTTCTTCGTCGACAAATCGGTTCTGCCGACCCATAATTCGCAGGCAGTGGAGAGTCAGCTCCACCACATTCCGGGGTTGTCGGAGCACTTCCTGTACTCGAACGACGACATGTTCTTCGGTCGTCCGGTCGGTCCACAGATGTTCTTCTCTCCCGGCGGCATCAGCATGTTCATCGAAGCACCCATCCGAATCGGATTGGGCTACAACGACGAAGACCGCAGCGGATTCGAAAACGCTGCCCGCGTCAACCGTCGACTACTGCAGGACCGGTTCGGGCTCATGACGACTCGGCACCTCGAACACGCTGCGACACCACTTCGAAAAAGCGTCCTGCAGGAAATGGAAAACGAGTTTCCCGACGAATTCGCCGCTACCGCAGCGAGTGTGTTCCGCGCGAGCACCAATATCTCGGTGACCAATTCGCTGTACCACTACTACGCGCTGATGAGCGGACGCGCGGTTGTTCAACGCGATGCCAAGGTCACCTACATCGACACCACAGCGCACTCCGGGTTGCGCGCGATGGATAGCCTGTTGCCGAAGCGAGCAGTGGACTTCTTCTGCCTGAACGACGGGAGCTTTCCCGAGGTCGATCTCGAGGTTCGCACCCGTCGCGTAACGGCGTTTCTCGATCGGTACTTCCCGATCGTGGCTCCCTGGGAAACGTAGCCCCAGGTCGGTCTTCTCGCGCCGATCGAGGACTGGCTGAATACCTCGGTGCAGCGAGGTATTCAGATACTCACTCTCGAACTACGCGTGCTGTCGGCGATGCGGACACCTGAGTTCGTCAGGCGGCGGGCGACCTCGTCGGCGGACACGTACTCACCCACCGTGTCGTACGAGCCGATCGGCACGACCGAGTGCACGACCGTGTCGTCGTAGACATGGACCAGGTTGAAGGCCTGCGCACCGTCGCGGCCCCGAATCGCACCCGGCTCCACGTTGAGGTCCTGCGTGTAGCAGGTTGCCGACGCGACCGACACCGGGATTCCGGCGAACGTCGCCGTCGTCGAATAGTGAAGGTGACCAGCGAGGATCGAGCGGACGTCGGTGCCGCGCACGACATCGGCGAGGCTCTGTTGATCGAGTAGTTCCACGAGAACGGCGAGATCGAGGACCGCCGGAACCGGAGGATGGTGCATTGCAAGGATCGTTCCGAACTCCGCGGGCGTCGCGAGAACACCGGCGAGCCAATCCAATTGCTCGGCCGCGACTTCGCCGTGATGGTGGCCGGGAACAGTCGAATCGAGGGTGATCACGCGCAATCCGTCGAGGTCGTGGACGCGGTCCACCGTCCCCGTCGACGGTTCCTGATCCAACAGCCGGGCACGGAAGGCGGCCCGATCGTCATGATTGCCCATCGCCCAGATCACCTGAGCATCGAGGGCCTCCGCGACCGGCTCGACGAGAGCACGGAGTGCGTCGTACGCAGCTGGTTCGCCGCGATCGGTCAGATCGCCGGTGAACACCAAGGCGTCGGGCCGCACGCCCGACGCCTCGACGTCGCCGAGAAGCCGCTGCAGAGTGGCAGTGCTGTCGACCCCGCCGTACAGCTGTCCGCGTTCGACGAGGTGGGTGTCACTCAAATGCAGCAGGCAATGATTCGGGCGTGGGTGCTCCGCCGTCCGAGCCTTCATCGGTAACTCGCTTCCGATCGGCTATCTGTGGGCACGCTGATCGCGTGACCCTCGTGCATCACCCTAGCCAAGCTGCCTGAGAGAAATGCTGTGGGTACGACACACCAACTGGGAAAGAACTCCGGGCGCCGACGCACTACGTTTAGCCCATGAAGATCACTCGCACCAGAGCTGCGGCGGCGACGGTCACCGTGGCGGCAGGCATGATGCTGGGGGCGGGCACGGCAGCCGCCCAGGAACTACCCACCGTCGTGCTGGTCCACGGGGCTTTCGCCGACACTTCCAGCTGGGACGGAGTGGCGGGCGAGCTGCGTGAGCGCGGCTACACCGTCGTCGTCCCCGACAACCCGCTCCGCGGTCCCGGCTACGACTCCGCCGCTATCGAACAGGTAGTCGACGACATCGAAGGGCCGGTCGTGCTCGTCGGGCATTCCTATGGCGGAACCGTCATCACCAACACGCACGCGGACAACGTCACCTCACTCGTCTACGTTGCGGCTTTCGCACCTGCGGCGGGCGAACCTGCCGCGCTGGCC
Source organism: Rhodococcus sp. EPR-157 (assembly GCF_001647195.1). Lineage (GTDB taxonomy): Bacteria > Actinomycetota > Actinomycetes > Mycobacteriales > Mycobacteriaceae > Rhodococcoides. Next base: position 3,077 of record NZ_LVCV01000099.1, read on the forward strand.
CTCGACCCGTTCCGGTTCGGACTGACTTCGCTGCTACCGCCGGTGCTCGGCGTAGGCGTCGTCGACGATTCGACGAACATTCTCGGCAAGAACGTCGACTCGTACATCACACCGGCACTCTTCAAGCAGTACTTCGCCCCGGACGTCACCGACGAACAAGCCGCGAAGATGATCGCGAATCAGAAGTCGATCGCGGCGACCGCGCTGGTCGAACCGAGCGAACCGCCGTCGTGGGCCGACACACCGAGCTACGCATTGATTCCGCAGCAGGATCAGATCATCCCGCCCGCGTCGGAGAAGTTCATGGCCGAGCGAGCGGGCGCCCAGATCACCGAGGTGCCAGGGTCCCACGCGATCCTGGTGTCGAACCCGGGTGCCGTGGTGGATCTCGTGGTCGCGGCTTCGTAGGCGCGCCGCGCTTTCCCGTAGGCGCGCCGCACTTCCGTGAGCGCTCCGCGTCAGTGGCGCGGTTGAGTGTGTTGGAATGCACTCAACCGCGCCACTGCGGCGGAGCCGCACCGGGAACTACCGGGACAGCACCCGCAGATGCTCGTCCGCACCGCCGAGTGTGTGCTCGATCGCGACGAGCCGACTCACGTAATGCCCAACGGGATACTCGGCGGTGACGCCGATCCCGCCGTGCAGCTGGATGGCCTCCTGGCCGATCTTGCGTGACGACCGCGAGATCTGCAGCTTCGCCCTCGACGCCACCTTCCGGTCGACGACGTCGTCGGCGAGGTTCATCGTCGCGTACAGCGCCATGCTGCGAGCCAGCTCGAGCAACACGTACATGTCCGCCGCACGGAATGTCAATGCCTGGAACTTGGCAAGCGGAACCCCGAATTGCTTGCGCTGCTTGAGGTAATCGGTGGTGAGTCGCAGCGCTTCCTCCATTGCTCCGACCGCCTCGGCACACAGAGCCGCCTGCGCCTTCACCTCTGCAGCCGCGATGGCATCCGCCGCGTCCGATCCATCCCCCAGCGGCTCGGCGGCCACGTCGGACAGTGTTATCTGCGCTGCCCGCTGACCATCGTGCGTCCGATACGCCCTCCGTTCGAGTCCCGTTGCATCGCCGTCGACCAGGAACAGCCCGCTACCTCCACCGGGCAACGTCGCGCTGACGACGAAGACGTCGGCACTGCCTCCGTGCGGAACCGGGTTCTTGACGCCGTTCAGCGACCAGGACCCGCCGTCCTCCGTCGCCGTGGTGCCGACCTGGATATCAGGCCACCGACTCCCGGTCTCGTTGTGCGCAAACGCAAGCAGTGTGGATCCCTCGGCGACGCCCGGAAGGACCCGTGCGCGCTGATCGACCGAACCGACGGCGGAGATCAACCCTCCCGGCAGTAGTACAGCGCCGAGAATCGGCTCCGGCGCAAGCCGTCGACCCACCTCGGTCATGACGGCCATGATCTCCACGGGACCGGCGTCCATTCCGCCGTCCTCCTCGGCGAAAGTCAGTCCGAGCAGCCCGACCTCGGCCAGCTGCTTCCAGACGTCTTTCGACCACCCTGGCTCTTCGGCAACGATCTTGTTGCGCTTCTCGGTGTCGTACGCACGAGCGAGAACCTCACGCGTGGTGTCCCGAAGGAGTTTCTGTTCTTCGTTCAGTTCGAAATCCATGGTTCCGTCCTCACAATCCGAGAATCGTCGACGCGATGATCTGACGCTGCACTTCGTTGGATCCGCCGTAGATCGACACCTTGCGATAGTTGAGGTACGTCGGCACCGATCGCTGCGCCCATCCAGGACTCTCGATGTCCTCTCCTGCCTCGTAGGGCAGTGAATCCGGTCCCGCGATATCCATCAGCATCTCGGTGCCCGCCTGCTGCAGCTCGGATCCGCGCAATTTCAGAATCGACGACGCCGGGTTGGGCTTGCCGTCCTCGGAGCTCGACACCATCCGTAGCTGGGTGAGTTCGAGTGCGAGAACCTCGTTTTCGAGTTCGGCGAATCGTGCCGCAAAGATCGGATCCTCGAGCAGTGTTCCGCCGCCGACCTTGGTTGCCGCAGCGTATTCCTTCGCGAGATCGAGACGGACCTTCGTGTGCCCGACGCGCGCCACCCCCGTACGCTCGTTGCCGAGCAGGAACTTCGCGTAGCTCCAGCCTTGATTTTCTTCGCCGACAAGGTTTTCGGCGGGAACACGGACGTTGTCGAAGAAGACTTCGTTGACCTCGACGCTACCGTCGATCAACTTGATCGGGCGCACCGTGATCCCGGGAGTGTTCAGGTCGATCAGCAGGAAGGAGATACCTGCCTGCTTCTTCGGTGCGTCCGGATTGGTTCGTACCAACGCGAAGATCCAATCGGCGTACTGCCCGAGTGTCGTCCACGTCTTCTGTCCGTTGACGAGGTAGTCGTCGCCGTCACGCAGAGCTGTCGTCCGCAGAGACGCGAGATCCGAGCCTGCCTCGGGTTCGGAGAAACCCTGGCACCACCAGATGTCGAGGTTCGCCGTCTTCGGAAGGAACTTTTCCTTCTGCTCCTGCGAGCCGAACGTCGCAATGACCGGTCCGACCATCGACGCATTGAATGCGAGCGGTTCCGGTACCGAAGCCCGCTGCATCTCGTCGAGCCAGATGTGCCGTTGCACCGGGGTCCAGTCCCGGCCACCGAACTCGGCAGGCCAATGCGGGACCGCAAGGCCGTTGGCATTGAGGATTCGCATCGTCGTCACCACGTCGTCGCGGCTCAGTTCGATACCCACCCTGGTCTTCTCGCGAATCTCCGCGGGAATCTCGGCGGTGAAGAACGTCCGCATCTCGTCGCGAAATGCAGCTTCCTCTTCTGTCAGGGCAAGATTCATGAGATCCCTCCGCTATTTCCACTGTCTTCATTGACGTCCTACTCGACCGTACTCCGGGGACAACTGCGATAATCTTCGCCCACTATGACTTTTCTGGCGCTGGTTCGGCACGGTGAAACCGATTGGAATCTGCACGGCCGTCTCCAGGGCAGTTCGGACATCCCGCTCAACGCGACGGGACGGGCACAGGCCCGCGAGGCCGTCTACGAACTCGAAGACCATCCGTGGGAAGTGCTGGTGAGTTCGCCGCTGTCGCGGGCCGCCGAAACCGCCGACATCATCGGTGAGCACCTCGGTATCTCGCGCACCGCTACCTATCCCGATCTCGTCGAGCGCCATTTCGGTGCCGCGGAGGGCTTCACCGACTACGACGCCTATTCCCACTGGCCGCACGGGCGATACCCGGGCCTCGAGCCGCGACGCGAGATGATCGTCAGGGGCGTTCGTGCAGTCGACGAACTGGCCGCCTCTCACCCAACCGCGTCGGTCATCGCAGTGGCCCACGGGGGCATCATCCGCGGAATATTGGAAGCTCTGCGCGGAGTGCCGTCGCCACGGATCCTCAATGCAGGCGTGTCGACGCTCGTCCACGACGGTTCCGAATGGACCGTGAAGACCATCAACGGCGTCCCGACGCGAAGGTTGTGGTGAACCGTGTACATCGAACGACGCATTTCCGAACTGGGGTTCGTCCTCCCCTCCGAAGGCCAGGCACCTCCCGGCTTCGAGTTCTCGTTCGAATGGGTTCGAGTGCGCGGAAACCGGGTGTTCGTGTCCGGTCACTCACCGCAACGTCCTGACGGTTCACTCGCCGGCCCGTTCGGCGCGGTCCCGTCCGAGGTACCTCTCGACGCAGCGACGGACGCAGCACGTGATGCGGCCCTCGCAGCTTTGGCGAGCGTTCATCGAGCAATCGGAGACCTCGACCGGATCAGCGCATGGTTGACCGTCACCGGAATGGTCAATGCAGATCATGGGTTCACTCAGACGACGACCGCCATCAACGGCTTCTCCGATCTGGTTCTTCAGGTGTTCGGGCCGGAGATCGGTGCCCATGCACGGACGGCGATCGGAGTGGCAGCGCTCCCGATGAACAATGCCGTGGTTGTATCGGCTGAGGTCGAGATCGACGGCTGAACATTCTCCAGGTCAGGGAAGGCGTCCCACATGCACCGCAAAGCCCTCGCGTTGCTGGCCGCGATCGTTGCGTTACTGGCGATAGCCGGTTGTGGATCGTCCTCTGCCCCGCTGATCGATCGGATCACCGACGACGGCGTGCTCGTCGTCGGTACCGAGGGCACCTACAGCCCGTTCAGCTTCCAGGGTGACGACGGCCAGTTGACGGGCTACGACATCGACGTGGTCAACGCGGTGGCAGGTGAACTGGGTGTACGCGTCGAATTCGTGCAGACGCCGTTCGACTCCATCTTCGCCGGGCTCGAGTCGGAGCGCTTCGATCTGATCGCAAACCAGGTGACGATCAATCCAGCCCGGCAAAGTGCATACGACCTGTCGAAGCCCTACACGGTGTCCGAGGGCGAGATTCTCACCGCCGCGACCGATACATCGATCACGTCCGTCGCCGACCTCGCCGGAAGGACGACAGCGCAATCGTCGACGAGCAACTGGGCAGAAGTCGCCGCCGACGCGGGCGCGAATGTCGAGGCCGTGGAGGGGTTCGTCCAGGCCGTGACCCTCGTCAAGGATGGGCGCGTCGACGCCACCGTCAACGACAGTCTCGCCATCGCCGAGTACCTGAACCAGACCGGCGACACCGGGGTGAAGGTTGCCGCGCAGACCGGCGATACCAGCTATCAGGCGTTCGCTGCCCGCAAGGACAGCGGTCTGATGGACCAGATCGACGGCGCGATCGACACCTTGCAGGCCGACGGCACACTCGCACAAATTTCCGAGAAGTACTTCGGCTCGGCCGTCGCTGCTCCCACGGCGGACACGCAGGCGCCGACTTCCGACGGTGAGTCCTCGGTGCAACGGTCGAAATTCGACCTCATCCTCGACAACCTGTGGCCGATGCTGAAGGCCACGATCACGATGACCATTCCGTTGACCGCCATCAGCTTCGTCGTCGGATTGGTCATCGCTCTCGGTGTCGCGCTGGCTCGGATCTCGTCCAACACAGTCCTCGCCGGCCTCGCGCGGTTCTACGTTTCGATCATCCGCGGCACTCCCCTGCTGCTTCAGCTGTTCATCGTCTTCTACGCACTGCCACAGTTCGGGGTGGTGATCGATCCGTTCCCGGCCGCGGTCATTGCCTTTTCGTTGAATGTCGGTGGCTACGCTGCCGAAGTGATCCGTGCCGCGATACTCAGCGTGCCGAAGGGGCAGTGGGAGGCGTCGCAGACGATCGGCATGGGATACCGAACGACGTTGCAACGCATCATTCTTCCGCAGGCCCTACGCACCGCAGTGCCCCCGTTGTCGAACACCCTGATCTCGCTGGTGAAGGACACGTCTCTGGCGTCGACCATCCTCGTCACCGAACTGCTGCGCGTGGCCCAGCTCGCGGCAGCACCGACCTTCGACTTCTTTGCTCTGTACAGCGTTGCTGCCCTGTACTACTGGGTGATCTGCATGGTTCTGTCCCTCTTCCAAGGCAAACTCGAAGTTCGACTCGACAGGTATGTGGCGAAATGACCGATCTCCTCGAAGTGAAGTCCCTGAAAAAGTCCTTCGGCGCGGTCGAAGTTCTGAAAGACGTGTCGTTCTCGGTGCCGTCCGGGACTGTCACGGTGATCATCGGGCCCTCTGGTTCCGGTAAGACGACGGTGCTACGAGCGCTGAATGCGTTGGATCCGGCAGACGGTGGACTCATCCGGATAGGCGACGTCGCCGTGGATTTCGATTCCACGGTCTCCCCCGCTCAGTTGCGAGCGTTCCGCGCGCAGAGCGGCATGGTGTTTCAGCAGCACAACCTGTTCCCACACAAGACGGTGCTGCAGAACGTCATCGAAGGCCCGGTGATCGTGCAGAAGCGGGCGCGCGACGAGGCGGTCGCCGACGCTCACCGACTGCTCGACCAGGTCGGACTGGACGTCAAATCCGACCAATACCCTTTTCAGCTCTCGGGTGGACAGCAGCAGCGGGTGGGGATCGCCCGGGCTCTCGCACTGCGACCGAAGCTGATGCTGTTCGACGAGCCGACGTCCGCGCTCGATCCAGAACTGGTCGGCGAGGTCCTCGCTGTCATCAAAGGTCTTGCGGCAGAGGGCTGGACGATGGTGATCGTGACCCACGAGATCAGGTTCGCAGAACAGGTAGCCGACGAGGTGCTGTTCATCGAGGGTGGCGTCGTCGTCGAGCGCGGCAAGCCCGCCACCGTACTCAAGAACCCTTCCGAGGCTCGGACGCGGCAGTTTCTGCAGCGCATTCTCGCCTGAGCGGGGCTCTGGCGGGGGCTCCGCCCCCAGTGGCACGAACAAGTGCACTGGAGTGCACTCAACCGTGCCACTAGGTGCGGAGCGCCTACAGGTGCGGAAGCACCTTGTCGAGCGTGATCGGGAGATTGCGTACCCGCACGCCTGTCGCGTGGTAGACCGCGTTTCCGATAGCTGCGGGAGACCCGACGGTGCCGATTTCTCCGATTCCCTTGCCACCCATGGGGCTCAATTCGTCGTCCACTTCTTCGACCCACACAGCTTCGAGGTCGGTGACGTCTGCGCATACCGGAACGTGGTACTCCGCGAGATCGTGATTCGTGAATCCCCCGAATTCGAGATCGGTGTTGCCCGCTTCCATCAACGCCATACCGAGGCCGAACGTCATTCCGCCGATCAGCTGCGACCGCGCGAGCCGTGGATTCATGACGCGCCCGATCCCGAACACACCGAGCATCCGACGCACCCGCACCTCCCCGGTGTCGACGTCGACCTCCACCTCGGCGAATTGAGCGCCGAACGCCATGCGCGCCAGATCTTTCTGACCGTCGACCTCCTCGGACGTCTCCGCAGTCACCTCAGCCGGGCCGGTAGCATCGTCGATGCCGCCGACCTTGTCGACGAGCTGACGGCACGCCTTCGTCACCGCCCACCCCCACGAAGACGTGCCCGAGGATCCTCCTGCTCCTGGAGCTTTCGGGAGGGCGCTGTCGCCGAGCTTCAGCTCGACCCGGTCGGCGGACACGGCAAGCGCGTCGGCCGCGATCTGCCGCAATACCGTACGAGCGCCGGTACCGATGTCCGACGCGGCGACGGACACCGTGATCGATCCGTCGGCATCGATCCTCGCCGACGCAGACGACGGGCTGATCAGAACCGGATAGCTGGCGGTTGCGACGCCCGAGCCGATGAGCTTGCGACCTTCACGTCGATGTCCCGGCCTGGGGTCTCGGTCCGCCCACCCGAATCGCTCCGCTCCCTCTCGTAGACATTCGACGACGCTGCGCGAGGAGAACGGGCTTCCGCTCGCTGGGTCGACATCGGGTTCGTTGCGAATACGTAGCTCGATCGGATCGACACCGACCGCGTAGGACAACTCGTCGATCGCTGTCTCCACGGCAAACATTCCCGGTGCCTCACCGGGAGCCCGCATCCAGCGAGGCGTCGGGACGTCGAGCTCGGCCAACCGGTGCGTCGTTCTACGATTGGGCGCGGCGTAGATATGCCGCGACGACTCGGCCGTCTGCTCGCAGAACTCGAAGATCTGCGAAGTCTGTTGGAACGTGTCGTGCGCCAGCGCCGTCAAGGTTCCGTCCGCGTCGGCCCCGAGTTGTACGTGGTTGAGGGTGGGCGTGCGGTACCCGACGAGATCGAACATTGCCTGACGCGGAAGCGCGAGCTTGACCGTCCTACCCGTTGCGCGCGCAGCCATCACCGCGAGAACCGCATTGGGCCTGGTGCTGCCCTTCGAGCCGAATCCGCCGCCCACGTTCTCGGCGACGACGCGTACGTTCGACGGGTCCAGGCCGAACAACGTCGCCAGATCGTCTTGGACACCGGACGGCGCCTGCGTCGAATCCCACACCGTCAGAACGCCATCGGACCACTGAGCCGTCGTAGCATGGGGTTCCATCGGACTGTTGTGCATCGGCGGCGTCGAATACCAGCGGTCGACGGTGTGAACTGCGGATTCGAGCGCGGAATCCGGATCGCCCACTGTCACGTCGGTGGGAAAGCCTGCGTTGACAGACTCGGGCGCGAACAACGACGGGTGTTCGGCGCTCAGCTCGTTGTCCGGTTTCGCTTCGTCTGCGTAACTCACGCGCACTCGCGCGGCTGCGTCCCGTGCAGTTTCGAGCGAGTCGGCGATCACTGCGGCAACGATCTGACCACGGTAGGAAACTCGATCCGATTGCAGCACAGCGAGTTCCGTGTCTTCGAGCTCGCCGAGCTTTTCCGCGTTCGAGTACCACAGCAGGGTGACCGAATCGTCGGTCTGCACATCAACAACCCTGCCGGTAGGGATCGTGGCAGGCACATAACAGCAGTAAGCGGGCGCTGTCTTCTCGAGCTGCTCGACGGCGTAGCGTGCCGCGCCGGTCACCTTCGCAACACTCTCGGTTCGCTGGATCGGCTGACCGATCGACGTCGTAGTCACAGCTGCACGCTCCGATGGGCTAGCTCGGTCAGGGTTTCCGTCACCAGATTGCGCACGAGCGGAACTTTGAACCCGTTGTCTCTCAACGGCATCGCGGCACGAAGCTCGAGGTCGATTGCCTCCCGGAATGCTTCGTGTTTCGCCGAGCGTCCCAGGAGCTCGCCTTCGGCGGTGATCGCCCGCCAGGGTTTGTGCGCGACACCGCCGAGAGCGATGCGTGCCTCGGTGACCTGCCCATCCTCGACCCGTAGGACTGCAGCGACCGACGCCAGCGCGAAAGCGTAGGACGCGCGATCGCGAACCTTGCGATAAACGGATACAGCCTGCTCGGGTAGCGCCGGGATGCTGATTCCAGTGACTATCTCGTCGTGGCCGATGTTGGTGTCGAGGTCGGGATCGTGACCCGGGAGTCGGTACAACTCGCTGATGGGGAGCTTGTGCGCCCCCGACGGACCTACGATCTCGACGACTGCATCGAGTGCCGTCAACGCGACAGCCATGTCGGACGGGTGCGTCGCGACGCAGTGGTCGGATGCACCGAGGATCGCCAGGTTTCGGTGATCACCCTCGATCGCGGGACAACCCGAGCCTGGATCTCGCTTGTTGCATGGTTTGCTCGAATCCATGAAGTAGCCGCACCGAGTGCGCTGGAAAAGATTGCCTCCGACGGTGGCCATGTTGCGCAGTTGACCGGATGCACCGGACAGCACGGCCCGCGACAGCACTGGGTAGCGCGAGCGTACAACCGGGTGCACGGCTAGATCACTGTTACTGACGCCGGCCCCGACACGCAGGGAGCCGTCATCGTCGACGTCGATCGCGTCGAGCGGCAGTTTGCTGATGTCGATGATCGACGAGGGTTGCGCTACACCGAGTTTCATGAGATCGACAAGGTTGGTACCACCGCCGAGAAGTGAGGAGTCCGGGTCGGATGCAAGCGTGGCAATCGCGTCTTGGACGTCTACGGGGGACTCGTAGCTGAATGTTTTCATTCGCTCGCCTTCAGTACAGCCGGCACGATGTTCGGATAAGCACCGCAGCGACACAGATTCCCGCTCATTCGCTCGCGGACCTCTTCGGGTGTCAATCGAGGGTGATCGTTCTCGGTGACCGCGCTCGGCCAACCCTGTTTCGCTTCCTCGATCACCGCGACTGCAGAACAGATCTGGCCGGAGGTGCAGTATCCACATTGGAAAGCGTCGTTGTCGATGAACGCTTGTTGGACGGGATGGAGAGTGTCGCCGTCGGCGAGGCCCTCCACTGTGACAATGTCTCGACCTTGGTAGCCGATCGCGAAAGCGAGGCAGCTGTTGATCCTCCGACCGTCGACAAGGACGGTGCAAGCGCCGCACTGACCGTGGTCGCAGCCCTTCTTGGCGCCGATGAGATCGAGGTGCTCTCGAAGCGCGTCGAGCAGCGTGGTTCGTACATCGCAGTCCAGCTCATGGTCGGTGCCGTTCACCCGGAGGGTCACTCTGCTCATGGCCGGTCAGGTACCCGGGTGGCCGGACCGTCAAACGCTCAAATACTTTGGCGCACAATGTTGGAAAGGCTAACCTCCACTACCCTAGTGGTGCGGTTAAGTGTTCCGGAGTGCACTCAACCGCGCCACTGCGGCGGAGCCGCACGCTACGTGAAGCCCAGGATCTCCTCACCCCATGCTCGACGGAGTTCACGGTCCGGGTCCTCGACTTCCTGGTCGCGCTTGTCGATCAGCAGAGTCGTCCTCGATTCCTCGTCGTAGGGCGTCCACGGGTCCCGGCCGTACGCGAAATCGATCCATCGTTTCTGGACCCGTCCGCTGACCTCGAGAGCGGTTCGGTGCCCGCCCAACTTGAAGGTCGGGTCCTTGGGAACGACGCCGAAGTTGCCGAACACGTACGGCACCTCGGTACCGTGCATCGCCCCGAGTCGGGTGATGCGCAGGAACGGCGTCGCCTGATCGAAGCGATACAGGAACGTCCGCGCTCGCCTGCTGTGTGCCTCGGCGATCCACAGTGTCGGCATACGGAACGCTGCGTCCCGCGAGATCTCGAGTGCCGTTCGCTTCTTCGAGTGCTCGGGATACGCCGCTTCGACCTCGTTCTCTTCGTCGGCCCGCATGTCGGGGTGATCGGCCGCGATCGCCTGGAACATCTCGTGCACCTTGTCCGGCGTGATGGGCATCAGCGGGGACTTCATCAGCTTGAACATCGAGGATTCGTCGTGGTTCGTGCCGATCAACAGCGGGACCGGATGAGCCAGGCCCTTCTGAAACGCCGCCACCGGGTAGTGCGGTACGAAATCCCGGTCGACGACGGGTGCCAACGCAAGAGTGCCCGGCACCTTGGACGGAATCTCCTGCACCAACTCCCCGCACACCCGAACGAACTCGGATACCGGCAGCTCCCGCAGTTCCGACGCCTCGACTCCCGCGAGTTCGAGGAAGCGCTCGGCAATGCTCTCGGCCCTGTCGGCGCCGTACACCGACGTGGCGGGCGAGCTCTCCGCGATGACCCGGTGGAAGAGTCCCTCGGAGGCAGGCGAAACCATCAGTGTCGTCACCGACCCGCCACCTGCGGATTCGCCGAACAGCGTCACCTGGGACGGATCACCACCGAACGCCGCGATGTTGTCTCGAACCCACTCGAGAGCGGCAACCTGATCTCGCAGACCGAGGTTCGAATCGAAGTCGCCGAACTTCGAGAAATCCAGGAACCCCAGCGCGCCTAGCCGGTAGTTGACCGTCACCAACACCACACGGCCCTCGGCGACCAGCTTCCGGCCGTCGTACATCCGTTGCGCCGACGAACCGAGGAAGTACGCGCCGCCGTGAATCCACACCATGACCGGAAGATTCGCGGCCCCCTCCGGAGCCCACACGTTCAGCGTCAAGCAATCCTCGCCGATCGTCAGACCCGGATCGATGGGCAGCGGACCGTGCTCGGTCTGCGGAGCGATATGTCCGAACGCCGTCGCATCCCGAACCTCCGACCACGACGCAGGCTCCCTCGGCGCTCTCAGCCGCAACTCCCCCACCGGAGGCGCCGCGTAGGGCACCCCTTTCCACACCGCAACACCGTCGTCGACACTTCCCATGACCTGCCCGTACCGGGTCGTCACAATCACCAGACCATCATGCCCCGTACTGAGTGAGTCCAAGTCGCTTACAACCACTCTCCAAGTCGGTGCCGCCACAGTTCTGCCCATGACAACAACAGCCCGCACTCTCGCGAGAAGCACGACCACCGCACTCGCTCTGGCCGCCACCGCCGCACTCCTCAGCGCTTGTTCCTTCTCCGTCGGCACTTCCACCGACGACGCCCAGCCTGCGTCCGATGGTGGCGTCGACTTCACTGGACTGCAGTCGGCGACGATTCAGCTCGAAGCCCTCGGCACCTTCGTCTCACCTCAGGAAGGCGGATACGAAGCTGCCGGACGCGGTTCCGGTTTCCTCATCTCCCCCGACGGATATGCACTGACCAACAATCACGTGGTCACCGGCGCCGGCACGCTCAAGGTGTGGCGCGGCGGCGACCAGAGCACAGAACTCAATGCTCGCGTCGTCGGTTCTTCCGAATGCCTGGATCTCGCCGTCGTGAAACTCGACGGCACCGACTTCCCCTACGTGTCGTTCCACGACGGTCCGATCAACACCGCCGACGAGATCTATGCCGCCGGCTTCCCACTCGGTGACCCGACGTTCACGATGACCAAAGGCATCGTCTCCAAGGCCGACACCGCAGGCGACACGCCGTGGGCATCACTCGACCACGTCATCGAACACGACGCGAAGATTCGCAGCGGCAACTCCGGTGGCCCACTCGTCGACCCGGACGGCAAGCTCGTGGGCGTCAACTACGCAGGAAGCGACATGTACGACACCAACATGGCCATCCATCGCGACGAAGTCCAGAACGTCGTCGAGGACCTCAAGGGCGGCAAGAACATCCTGAGCCTCGGCATCAACGGAGAAGCGCTCACCGACGACGAGGGCACCGGACTCGGAGTGTGGGTCAACTCGGTCGCATCGGGCTCGGCGGCCGACAAAGCAGGAGTCGAACCCGGCGACCTGCTGACCAGCATGGAGGGCGTCACGCTCGGTACCGACGGGACGCTCGCCGACTACTGCAGCGTCCTGCGCACGCACGGACAGGACGCAACCCTCTCGGTGGAGGTCTACCGGCCTGCCACGGACTCGTACCTACGCGGCCAGTTCAACGGTGAAGCGATCGAGGAAACGACGACGGTGTCGTCGGCGGTCACGCCGTCCACCGGCGGTAGCAGCGCTTCGCAGACCAGCGCCGGCGGCTTCACCACGGTCGAGGACAACGACGGAGTCGTGACGGTCGACGTGCCCGCGGCGTGGAATCAGGTGGACGGCAACAAGTTCGTCGACGATCGAGGAAACTACTTCTACGGCGTCGAGGCCAGCTCGAATCTTGCTCAGTACCAGGGAGGTTGGGGTGCGGTCGGCACCTCGGTCATGGCCTCGGACACCGCTGTGTCGAACTCCTCGCCGGAGGATCTCCTGAACTGGGCGACGGCATCGCTGCCGCAGTCCGGATGCGTCTCGACCGGCCGTGAGGACTACAGCGATGCCGTGCACACCGGCCGGTTCGAGGTGTGGACCGGTTGTGGGGAAACCGCAGCCACGTACATCCTCGTTGCTGCCCAGGCAGATTCTGGTCGCTACCTGACTCTGGTCGCGGTGCAGGCCAACAGCGACGCCGATCTCGACGCCGCGGATCGGGTGATGAACAGCTTCACCGTCTCCCTCTAGATCGACTCCCTGCAGATCGACGAAAATGCCCCGCTCACCTCATCGGTGAGCGGGGCTTGTCTACAGGTCAGCTGGGCCCTACAGATCAGCTAGGCCCTACAGGTCAACTACGGCGCGGCTTGCCCCTCTTGTCGCCACCGAACTTGCCGCCCCCGCGGGGGCCACCGCGATCACCGGGAGGACCGGAGTCAGGTGTCAGTTGGATCAACACGCCGCTGATTCGAGTGCGACGCAGCGCTTCCACTGTTTCGTCGGCGAGATCGGCGGGAAGCTCCACCAGCGAATGATCCGGACGAATGCTGATGTGCCCGAAGTCGCTCCGACGTAGGCCGCCCTCGTTGGCGATGGCTCCGACGATCGCTCCGGGAGCAACGTGATGCCGCTTCCCGACGGCGATGCGGTACGTCGCCATCTCCTGGCCGGTCTTGCGATGATGCGAACTCGCTGCATCCTCGTCGAAACTGCGCGCGGGCCGAGGTTCACGCGGCTCGCGGGGAGCACGCGGGGGCGCGGGCGGCTCTGGCTCGAGCAAGAACGCCTCGCCGTCGCGGGACTGCACGGCCAGCGCAGCGGCGATGTCGGCGATCGGGACGTCGTGATCGCGCTCGTAGTCCTCGATCAGGCGACGGAAGAGAGCCAAATTTTCGTTGCCGAGGCTCTCGGTGATCGAGTCGCCGAACTTGGTGACGCGCTGCGCGTTGACGTCGTCGACGCTCGGCAACTGCATCTCGGTGATCGGCTGGCGCGTCGCGCGTTCGATGGCTTTGAGTAGATGACGTTCCCGCGGCGCGACGAACAGCAGCGCCTCACCCGCACGGCCGGCTCGACCGGTACGGCCGATGCGGTGGACGTAGGACTCGGTGTCGTGCGGGATGTCGTAGTTGATGACGTGCGAAATGCGATCGACATCGAGACCACGCGCTGCAACATCGGTGGCGACCAGGACGTCGATCTGGCCGTTCTTGAGCTGGTTGATGGTCCGCTCGCGCTGGGCCTGCACGATGTCGCCGTTGATGGCCGCTGCGGAGAATCCGCGTGCCCGCAACTTCTCGGCGAGTTCCTCGGTGGCCTGCTTGGTGCGGACGAACATGATCATCGCCTCGAACTCTTCGACCTCGAAGATTCGGGTCAGAGCCTCCAGCTTTCGCTGATGCGCCACCTGAACGTAACGCTGCGTGATGTTCGGCGCGGTCGAGGTCTTGGTCTTGACGGTGATCTCGACCGGGTCGTGCAGATACTGCTTGGAGATCTTGCGGATCGCAGGCGGCATCGTGGCCGAGAACAGCGCGACCTGCTTGTACTCCGGAGTGTCGGACAGAATGCGCTCGACGTCCTCCTGGAATCCCATCTTGAGCATCTCGTCTGCCTCGTCGAGCACGAGGTACTCGAGGCCGGACAGATCGAGCGTGCCCTTCTCCAGGTGATCGATGACACGACCCGGCGTTCCGACGATGATCTGCGCACCCTTGCGCAACCCGGAAAGCTGAATGCCGTACGCCTGACCACCGTAGATCGGCAAGATGTGCAGGCCGGGGATGTTGGCCGCGTACTTGCCGAACGCCTCCGCCACCTGCAGTGCCAGCTCACGCGTCGGGGCCAGCACGAGCGCCTGCGGCACCCGGCGTGACACGTCCAGACGGGACAGGATCGGCACCGCGAACGCTGCGGTCTTACCGGTTCCGGTCTGCGCGAGGCCGACGACGTCGTTGCCCGCCATCAACGGCGGAATGGTCGCGGCCTGAATGGGCGACGGGCTCTCGTAGCCGACGTCGTGCAGGGCCTTCAGGACCCGTTCGTCGATGCCGAGGTCGGCGAAGGTGATCGGTGGCGCCTCTTCGACAGCGGGGGTCGCGTCGATCGGCGCTGATGCCTGCCCGTTCGAAGTTGATTCGTTCGAAGTTGATTCGTTCGAAGTGGACTCGTTCGAAGTCGACTCGTCAGGGGTCACGTCGGCATCCTGATTCGGCTCTGTTGTGCTCATATACAGGCGAGTTTAGTCCCTGTCACCTCTTCCGCAGGACGCAAGTGCCGATAATGCGCTCAGCACGTTCATTGTCGGCCTGTCCAGCGACTCGCGGGGCGAATCGAGCCTCGTCAACAGCAGCACGACCGGTTAGGGTGCACAGCGAGTCACACATAACTCCACAGGACTGGTCGGAAAATTCGCAAACCGGACACCATCCGTAGTGCAACCCGGCCGGGAATGTGATGAAATGCACATCTGTTACGTCATTTTCCCGGAGGGGTCTTACAGTGCGCGAATATTCTGTGCCTGCGTCGTTCACAATTCCAGACGATGCATCGATGGCCGATACCATTTTCCGGCACGAGACGGAGTCCCCGAACATCGTCCCGTTCCAGCGTTTGATCGGTGGGACGTGGACCGATGTCACAGCGTCGCAGTTCGCCAAGGAGGTCAAGGCAGTCGCCAAGGGCCTGATCGCGTCGGGCGTCGAGCTCGGCGATCGCGTGGCGATTCTGTCTGCGACGCGGTACGAGTGGGTCCTTCTCGACTATGCGATCTGGACCGCAGGTGGATGCACCGTTGCAATCTACGAAACGTCCTCGGCCGATCAAGCTCAGTGGATTCTGGAAGATTCGGCAACCTCGTTGCTGATCCTGGAAACCCCAGCACATGCGGAGGCCCTGAAGGAGGTCACCGAGGGTGCCGCCGATCTGCGCGAGGTCCTGCAGATCGATGCAGGGGCCATCGACGAGCTCACCACACGCGGCGCAGGCGTCAGCGACGACGACCTTCATGCACGTCGCCACCAGGTCACCGCGTCCTCACCCGCGACGCTGATCTACACCTCGGGAACCACTGGCCGTCCCAAGGGCGTGCAGCTCACCCACGCCAACTTCTACGCAGAGGTGCAAGCAACCCAGCTGGCGCTGCACGACTCGATGAAGGAGGGCAACCGCACACTGATGTTCCTGCCGATGGCGCACGTGTTCGCCCGCGCCGTCTCGTTCGGAGCGTTCGAGGCCAAGGTCACCGTCGGCCACACCTCGGACGTCACGACGCTGCTCGACCAGTTCGCGTCGTTCAAACCGGACTTCATCCTGTCGGTGCCCCGCGTGTTCGAGAAGGTCTACAACTCGGCCAAGGAGAAGGCGTATGACGGCGGCAAGGGCGGAATCTTCGACAAGGCTGCGGCCACCGCCATCGAGTGGAGCGAAGCCAAGGACAAGGGCGGCCCCGGACTGCTGCTCAACATCAAGCACACGGTGTTCGACAAGCTCGTCTACTCCAAGCTCCGCGCCGCACTCGGCGGCAACTGCGACCGCGCGGTCTCCGGCGGCGCACCTCTCGGTGCCCGACTCGGTCACTTCTTCCGCGGCGTCGGAATCCCGGTGTACGAGGGCTATGGACTCACTGAGACCAGCGCCGCGATCACCGTCAACACCACCTCCGAACAGCGCATCGGCAGCGTCGGAAAGCCGCTCAGCGGTCACGCAGCGAAGATCGCCGACGATGGCGAACTTCTCCTCAAGGGCCCTGTCGTGTTCGGCGGATACTGGCACAACGAGAAGGCGACGTCCGAGTCGATCATCGACGGCTGGTTCCACACAGGCGACCTCGGCGCCATCGACCAGGACGGCTACGTCTCCATCACCGGTCGTAAGAAGGAAATCATCGTCACCGCGGGCGGCAAGAACGTCGCACCGGCAGTGCTGGAAGATGCCATGCGGGCAAACGCACTCATCAGCCAGTGTCTCGTGGTCGGCGATGCGAAGCCCTTCATCGGCGCCATCATCACGCTGGATCCGGAAGCACTCCCGGGCTGGAAAGAGCGCCACGGGATCGCGGAGGACGTGCCGTTCGCCGAACTGTCGAAGAACGCCGAGCTCATCGCCGAGATCGACAAGGCAGTCGCGGACGCGAACAAGAAGGTGTCCAACGCAGAACAGATCAAGAAGTACAAGATCCTCGAGCAGGACTTCACCGTCGAAACCGGCGAGCTCACGCCGACGATGAAGCTCAAGCGCAACATCATCCACCAGGAGCGCGGCGCCGAGATCGAATCGATCTACAGCTAGATTCCACCCGCGTGTGACGTACAGGCACGGGCCTGTACGTCACACGCGTCTGTATTTCACACGTGTGCGAGTACGAACTCCGCAGCTTCCAGTGGGACCGTGCGATGCACTTTCTCGTGCAGGAGATCGTGGCCTGCATCCTCGAACTCCCGCATCGTGGCACCTGGAACGTTCGGGATCCACGCACGAACTGCGTCGATCGGAGCCAACCGGTCGTCGACGCCGTGTACAGCCAGCAGCGGCAAAGCCGATCCGCTCAGATCCGACGCCGAGCCGGTGGTCGATTTCGGTGTTCCACACAGGACTACCGAGGTGAATCCGCTCGGGTTCTTCTCGAGGGCCGCGATAGCGGTCGCAGCTCCCAGCGAGTGACCCATCAGCGCCATCGGGATCCCGCTGCGCTCCGAACGAGCGATGTCCGCGAGCTGCAACGCGTTGTCGGCGAGCCCGGCGATCTGAGATGCGTCGGACAACTCGCCTTCCGTCAGCCCGTGACCGACGTGGTCGATGGCCCACACGTCGATGCCCTCGTTGTTCATGAGGCGGGCGAACCGATGGTAGTGCCCGCTGTTCTGACCCAAGCCATGAAGAAACACCAGGACGAGACGCGGATGTGCCGTGGTCCACGAACGGTAGTGGACGGCACCGGTAGCTCCTTCGAAAAACGGCATTCGACTATTTTGCATGGCGGGCAGTTCTGTCGTTGCATTCACCTACAGTTGTGCGCGTGTTCCTCTTGGGCGGCCGTGTCGTATACAGCGCCAGCGACCTCTCCGCCGCGGCGGCCTGCGAGTACGCGATGCTGCGCACACTCGACGCCAAACTCGGAAGAATCGAGGCGGTCCGCGACGAGCCGGATCCGATGCTCGAGCGAACCTCCGCCCTCGGTTTCGCACACGAGCGTCGACAGCTCGAGGCGTTCCAGACTCGATTCGGCCAGGGCGTATCGATCATGCCGAGACCCGAACGCACCGCACTCGCGCTCGCCGACGCAAACGCCGCCACCATCGAGACCGTGTTGTGGGGGTACGACGTCCTCTATCAGGCAACGTTCTTCGACGGCCGCTTCCTCGGGTTCTGCGACTTTCTGGTCAAAGAGGGCGCCGGCTACTCGGTGTACGACACCAAGCTGTCGCGGCACGCCCGCGTCCCTGCTCTGCTTCAACTCGCGGCATACGCGGACGCACTGGAGAACAACGGCATCGAGGTCGCCGATCGCCTGCATCTGATGCTCGGCGACGGCAGCACCACCGATCACTCCGCGGTGAATCTGCTCCCGGTGTATCGACGCCAGCGGGCACATCTGGAAGAAATCATCGACGAGCACGTCGACGAGGACGAACCCGTCGATTGGGGCGATTCGAGGTACAGCGCGTGCGGGCGATGCGATGCGTGTGATCAGCAGGTTCTCGCGCGTGACGATCTGCTACTCGTTGCCGGTCTCACTGGCGGCACGCGGGCACATCTGCATACCGCGGGAATCACCACGACCGTCGAGCTCGCCACCTCCGTCGGCCCGGTCGACGACATCTCCGCTCGCACACTCGCCACCCTCAGATCTCAGGCAACACTGCAGATCGCCCAGCGGACCAGCGGCCGAACCGAGTTCGACATTTTCGACGCCGACGCGCTCGGGTCCATTCCGGAGCCCGATCCGGGAGACATCTTCTTCGACTTCGAGGGCGATCCCCTGTGGGCCGAAGCCGGATCGTCCGAGTGGGGGCTCGAATACCTCTTCGGTGTACTCGAAACGGACCGGACTTTTCACCCGTTCTGGGCTCATGATCGCGCACAGGAAAGACACGCGCTGGAGGCGTTCCTCGACTACGTGGTGACTCGACGGCGGGAGTTTCCCGGCATGCACGTCTATCACTACGCGGCCTACGAGAAGACCGCGTTGCTCAGACTCGCGGGGCGGTACGGCGTCGGCGAAGACGTCGTCGACGACCTGCTTCGCGACAACATCCTCGTGGATCTGTATCCCGTCGTGCGCGCGTCGCTTCGAATCGGCGAGCGCTCCTACAGCATCAAGAAGCTCGAACCCCTCTACATGCCGGACAGCCGCGACGGCGACGTCACCAACGCCGCAGCGTCGATCGCCGAGTATGCCAACTGGTGCGATCTGCGCGATCAGGGACGCACCGCGGAGGCATCGGCCCTGCTGGCGGAGATCGCCGAATACAACCGCTACGACTGCGAGTCGACGGTCGAGCTACGAGACTGGTTGTTGGCACGGGCATCCGACGCGGGAGTGGCACCGCGGCCACCAGCGGCACTCGCGCCGGAGCTGAACGAAGAGACCACTGCGCTCGAGGAATCCCTGCGCGACTACGTCGGAATCGGCCCGGTGTCCGAGCGGACACCCGATGCCCAAGCCGTAGCTCTGTACTCGGGGTCGATCGGCTACCACCGCCGCGAGCGAAAGCCGTTCTGGTGGGCGCACTTCGATCGCCTGCAGAGCCCGGTGGACGAATGGGCCGAGGCAACGGATGTGTTCAAGATCGAATCGGGAACGATCGAATCGGAATGGGCGAAGACGTCGCCGCGGCAGAAACTGCTCAGACGACGGTTGCGTGTCACCGGCGTCGGGGGTACGGGGTCCTCGGTGCGATTGCTCTACGACCTGCCGCCGCCCGCCGGCCTCGAACAGCCGCACCCGACCTACCGTGCATGCAGCCGGGGCGAGGTGCTCGAACTGGGCGACACCTACGCCGTCGTCGAAGAAAAGCTCGCCGCGGGCGCCGAACCATACGAGCAACTTCCGATGGCCATTGCGCCCGACGCACCGATACGCACCGTCAGCATGGAGCAGGCGATCATCCGAGCGGCCACCGAAGTACAGCACTGCCTTCCGGACTTGCCGCGCACCGCCGTCGCCGATCTGATGTCGTTGGCGACTCCACGAACCCTGTCCGGCAATGCACTTCCCACAGTGTCGGGGAACAACTACGTCGACGCGATCGGTACCGCACTGCTCGACCTCGACAACTCGTACCTCGCCGTACAGGGACCACCCGGGACCGGCAAGACCTTCACCGCCGCCGCAGTCATCACGCGCCTGGTGAAGGAGCATCACTGGCGGATAGGCGTTGTCGCGCAATCGCATTCCGTCGTCGAGAATCTCCTCGACGGAATAGCCAAGGCCGGCGTTCCTGCCGAGCTCATCGGCAAGAAGAAGCCGACCGAGCACACCGAGCTGCGGGACACCGATTACCCCGACTTCGTCGCCGATGCGACCGCCGGGTGCGTCGTCGGCGGCACCGCGTGGGACTTCTCGCACGACACCCGCGTCGTGCCGGGTTCGCTCGACTTGCTCGTCGTCGACGAGGCCGGACAGTTCTCGCTGGCCAACACCATCGCGGTGGCAGGTTCAGCGCGCAATCTCCTACTGCTCGGCGACCCACAACAGCTCCCTCAGGTAAGCCAGGGCACGCACCCAGAACCAGTGGACGAATCGGCGCTCGGGTGGCTGGCCGAAGGTCATGGTGCGCTGCCCGCCGACCGTGGGTATTTCCTCAGCCGGACCTGGCGCATGCACCCCGCTCTGTGCGCGCCGGTGTCGGCGCTCTCCTACGAGGGACAGTTGTTCTCCAACGAGGCCGCGACGGCCGCGCGGGTCCTCGACGGGATGCGGCCCGGTCTGCACACGGTGACCGTCGAGCATCACGACAACACCACCGAGTCGCCCGAAGAAGCCGAGGAGATTCGTCGACAGATCGAGAAGCTGCTCGGATCACCGTGGACCGATCCGGACACGCACGAGGGCAGCCGCGGCCTCGAACCACACGACTTCATCGTCGTCGCGCCGTACAACGCTCAGGGCGCGCGGATTCGTCGACACCTCGACGACGCTGGTCTGGCCGAGGTGCTCGTCGGGACCGTCGACAAGTTCCAAGGGCGACAAGCTCCGATCGCTCTGTTGTCGATGACGGCGTCGAACCTCGCGGACTCGCCGCGAGGTGCCAGCTTCCTGCTGTCGCGAAACCGATTGAACGTCGCGCTCTCCCGTGGGCAGTGGGCTGCTGTTCTGGTGCAATCGCGCACGCTCACGCACTACCTACCCGCCACTCCCGACGGCTTGGAAATGCTGGGTGCGTTCATGGCCCTCGCAGGGGCGGGAGTGGAGCCTGCGGAATGACCCAGGGGGCGGGAGTGGAGCCTGCGGCGGATCAGCCGAAGTTCTTTCCCTCACCGCGGTAGGTGGGAACGGCCGAGATACTGCCGTCGCCCTCGACGATGTGCAGGGTGTCGAGTCGCTCGCAGATCTCGCCTGCCTTGGCATGACGGAACCAGACCCGGTCTCCGATCTCGATGATGTCCGTCGACGTGACCGGCGTCTGCACTTCCCCCGCGCCCTCGTTGCGGAGCAGTTTCAATCCGCCTTGGACCACGCCGCGGAGCGTGTTCGAGAACGCGACAGGAGACGGCGTTCGGGACCTCGATGTCGGCCCCGACGCGATGTAGCCACCCCCGAACACGGTGGCGATCTTCTCGGTCGGTTTGCGCACGACGGGGAGTGCGAAGTAGAGCGCCGGGTGTGCTGTGAACGCGGTGTACTTGTCGAACAGCGTCGGAGAGAACAGCCCTGAGCCTGCAGTGACCTCGGTGACTTTCGGGTCTGCCGAGCTGATTTCGAGTGAGCCTGTGCCGCCGCTGTTGACGATCTCGAGCGGCCCGACGACGGAGGTGACTGCGTCTACGACAGCGCTTCGCCTGTCTTTCAGCTCCGAAGCCGACACCTTCTTCATAAGCTCGACGGCGATGTTGGAGTCCGGCAGGCCGGCGATCTGCGCCTCGTAGAACATGACCCCGACCACGCGAAAGCCGCGATCCTTGGCAGTGCGGGCGAATTGGGCGACCTGCTCCGGCTCCCGTAGCGGTGACCGCCGGACCCCGAGGTGCAGAGGGCCGAGCCGGAGGGAGGCGTCGACGTCGATGCAGATGCGCGGCTTGACCAGGTCGGAGCCGGCGGCGGCGCGAATCCGGTCGAGGTGGGCTACGTCGTCGACCATCAGTGTGATGCGTCCGGACAGCACCCGGTCGCGCGTGATTGCGGTGAGTGCGCCGGCATCGACCGTCGGATATCCCAGCAGAACGTCTTCGGCACCGAGCTCGGCGAGCCAGATCGCCTCGTGCGGCGAGTACGCCATGATTCCGTGGAATCCCGGAGGTGTACCGAAGCCCTGTCCGAGGACGCGCTCGAGCACGCTGCGTGAGCGCACAGACTTGCTGGCCACTCGCACCGGTAGTCCACTACCTCGACGAACCAGATCGGCCGCATTGACTGCAAGGGCATCGGCGTCGACGGCAGCGAACGGAGGTTCGAGGTGTGCGGTCGCGGCCGAGATACGGCTCAGGGCGGTCACGTCGTGTGAGGTTCGACCGAGAAGTGACGTCACGTCAGCAGTACTTCCTTGGTTTCGTTGCGCGAGCAGATCTGGTTCCAAGTCAATCACCTGTCGCCGATTCCGTCAGATCTCGACGGCTTTACCAGCGATCAGCCCGGACAGGTCGTCCATTGCCGCGATGACAGCTATGTCGTCGCGATCGACGAGCCACCTGAGAATCAACCCGTCCACCGTCGCCATCCCGAAGCGCGCCACCGAATCGATCGGTTCGAGCCACCGGGTGCCGGTGTCTTCGGCGCAGCGCTCGAAGAACGCACGAGACTCGGTGTCGCGAATTCGGTACTGCCCACTGGCGATCGCCGCAGCGTCGTCCGACCCGAGCGCGCGGTGCCGCAGTAGATACGTCTTGATCTCGTACGACAAGAGCTGTCGGTCCGCCGTCTGATAGACGAGTGGCCAAATCGCGTCGAGGCCGCTGTGCACCAGCTCGCGAAGTCCACGGGTTCCGTGGAGTTCGCGGGTGTGATCGAACGCCGTGTGCAGCGCAGCCGTGATATCGACGATCAGTCCCTCACCCATCGCGATGACGAGCAATTCCTTGGACTCGAAGAGGGAGAAGACCGCGGCCTGCGTCATCCCCGCTTCGGCGGCGACGCCACGGACCGTCAGCTTCTCGATACCCACCTGTTCGGCGCGATCGAGAGCGGCAGCGACCAGCCGGGCTCGTCGTGCATCGACCTGCAGCCGAGTCTGCATGGGAATGAATAGTAGTTGTCGTCGGTCGATAATTGACCGTGTCGGACTTTCACATTCATAGTTGAGCGATGACGGGGCTTACGTGGCACAACTGGGCGGGAAATCAGACCTCGAATCCGATCGAACGGGTCGTTCCGCGATCGATCGATGAACTGACGGCGATCGTGCTGCGGGCCGAAGACACGGTCAAGTGCGTCGGGGCGGGGCACTCGTTCACGTCGATCGCGGCGACGGACGGGATCCAGGTCAGCCTCGACAACCTTCGTGGCGTCGAGTCGGTGGAACGCGCTGCCGACGGATCCGCAATCGTCACCGTGTTGGCGGGTACCCGGCTGCGGGAGCTCACGGCCAGGCTGTGGGATCTGGGCCTCGCGATGGCCAACCTGGGCGACATAGACGAACAGTCCGTCGCGGGTGCCATTTCCACCGGCACCCACGGGACCGGTGCGCGGTTCGGCGGAATCGCGACACAGGTGACTGCCCTGGAAATCCTGACAGCCGACGGCCGCGTTGTGACGTGTTCTCGTGACGATGAGCCGGACATGTTCGACGCCGCCCGCGTCGGACTCGGCGCACTCGGGATCATCACCCGGGTGAGTCTGCGCTGCGCGCCGGCGTTCGCGCTGCACGCGCTCGAAGCGCCCGCCACGTTGACCTCGACGCTGTCGACGATGACCGAGACGGTGGCAACGGTCGATCACTTCGAGTTCTACTGGTTTCCGCACACGGATCGTGTGCTGACCAAGACCAACACCAGACTTCCAGCGGACAGCCCACTTGCCCCACTCGGTCGGGTGCGGGCGTACATCGACGACGAGTTGCTGTCCAACACTGCCTTCGAACTGGTGAACCGGGCGGTCACTCGGTTTCCTGCCGCGATTCCCCGCGTCAACGGGTTCTCCGCACGAGCATTGTCCGCACGCGAGTTCACCGACCGGAGCTACCGAGTGTTCGCGTCCTCGCGCACGGTTCGGTTCCGGGAGATGGAGTACGCGGTGCCGGCCGAGTCCATCACATACGTACTCCGCGAGCTCGAACGGTGGCTGGCGTCCTCCGGTTTCACGGTGGCGTTCCCGGTCGAGGTGCGCTTCGCCGCGGCGGACGACATCTGGCTCTCGACGGCGCACGGCAGAGCCAGCGCATACATCGCCGTCCATCAGTACCACCGACGCGATCACCGGGAGTACTTCGATGCGGTGGAAGCAATCGCCCGCAGCGTCGGCGGTCGGCCGCACTGGGGCAAGCTGCACTCGCTGACGGCCGAGGACTTCGCCGACATGTACGAGCATTTCTCGGACTTCTGCGCTGTGCGAGACAAGCTCGATCCAGAACGCCGATTCTCGAACGACTATCTGCGAGTGTGTCTGGGATAGGGCCTCCGGCCCCAGTGGCACGGTTAAGTGCACCCCAGTGCGCTCAGTCGTGCCACTGCGCGGGACGCGCCTATCTTGGAGTCATGTTCAAGCGCGCCCTAGCCGGGATCCTCGCTGCCGGAGTGATCCTCGGCGTCGGAGAACTGATCGCCGTTCCGTTCGGCCCGAACTCGTCCCCGTTCTTCGCCGTCGGATCCGCCGTCGTCGACAACACCCCGGAGTCGGTCCGCGAGTGGGCCATCGACACCTTCGGCACCTCGGACAAAGCAGCTCTGTTCATCGGCATGGCCCTCGTCATCGCGCTGATCTCCGCCGGAGCAGGGTTACTGCGACGTCCGCTGGGCGCTGTGCTCTTGGGTGTACTCGGCGCCCTCGGAGTCCTCGCCGCGGTCACCCGTTCGACCGCGACGCCGCTTTCCGCACTACCGACGACTCTGGGCGTCGCTGCGGGAATCGTCGTGCTACATGCCTTGATCCGAACAACCGACGAGCCGAGCGAAGGCATGACCCGCCGCAGTTTTCTCGGCCTCGCCGTGGCTGCGGGAGTCGTGGCTGTTGCAGCAGGAACGGCGGGTCGGCTGATCACGCAGGCTCGCGACGTCACCGCCAATCGGCTCGGATTCATGCTGCCCATTCCGACGCCGCAGCCCCCGATTCCGGCGGGCGCTGACCTGCGGATCGACGGACTGGCGTCGTACATCACGCCGAACGAGGACTTCTACCGCATCGACACCGCTCTGGTGATACCGCAGGTCGCGTCGGACACCTGGTCACTGCGCATCCACGGCATGGTCGAGAAGGAACTGGAGATCACGTTCGAAGACCTGGCGTCGAGGGACGCCGTCGAACGCACCGTGACGCTGACATGCGTGTCCAACATCGTCGGTGGCGATCTCGTCGGCAATGCGACGTGGATCGGCTATCCACTGAAGGATCTCCTCGAAGAGGCAGGAATCTCGGGCGACGCCGACATGGTGCTCTCCTCCAGTCA
>NZ_LVCV01000100.1 GCF_001647195.1 Rhodococcus sp. EPR-157
CTTCCCGTCGAACACGGCTACCCGGCGCGGCTGGTGGTGCCGGGTCTCTACGGCTATGTCTCGGCGACCAAATGGGTCACCGACCTCGAAGTCACCCGGTTCGACAAGGCCACCGCCTACTGGACCGACCGCGGCTGGAGCGAACTGGGCCCGATCAAGACGGCCTCACGGATCGACACTCCGAGGTCCGGCAGTGCCGTCAGTGCAGGCCCACTCGTCATCGCCGGCGTTGCGTGGAAGCAACACACCGGGATCGCCGGCGTCGACGTACAGATCGACGAGGGCGATTGGATTCCCGCCGAACTGTCCGAGGAATACTCGGTCGACACCTGGCGCCAATGGACATATCGATGGGATGCGACGCCGGGCGATCACACCATCCGCGCCCGCGCCACCGACCGAACCGGCGACATCCAGACATCGACGACGGCGGATACCGTTCCCGACGGCGCCACCGGCTACCCCACAGCGTTCGTCACCGTGAAGTGAAAGACGCCTTGATCGAGTTGTCGTGCAGTATCTCTCGTTC
Organism: Rhodococcus sp. EPR-157; assembly: GCF_001647195.1. Classification (GTDB taxonomy): domain Bacteria; phylum Actinomycetota; class Actinomycetes; order Mycobacteriales; family Mycobacteriaceae; genus Rhodococcoides. Next base: position 530 of record NZ_LVCV01000100.1, read on the forward strand.
ACGCTCGGTCAAACCGAGCTTGTCGACGAGAGCATCGAAATTGTCGTCGACGTAGCCGCCGAAGTAGGCCGGATCGTCGGAGTTCACGGTCACGATCAGTCCGCGTTCGATCATCTGTCGAATCGGATGGTCGGCAAGATCGTCGTAGACCTTGAGACGCACATTCGACAACGGGCAGACCGTCAGCGGGATCTCCTCCTCGACAAGACGATTCACCAGCGCATCGTCTTCGAGGCAGCGGACACCGTGGTCGATACGCTCGACACCGAGAAGATCGAGAGCCTCCCAGATGTACTCGGCAGGCCCTTCCTCCCCCGCATGCGCGACGACATGCAGTCCCTCGGCACGTGCCTTCGCGAACACATCGACGAACAACGACGGCGGAAACCCTGCTTCGGCGGAATCCAGCCCGAGCCCGATGATCGGCGCGTCCAACGCCAGCAGATCGTCCAGCAACTTGTTGGCATGCAGCACCGGCTGGTCCCGCAGGATCGACGCGATCAACCCGCTCGTGACCCCGAACTCTCGCTCGCTCGACGACGACGCATCGGCCAACCCCTCGACGACGGCCTCCAACGAGACACCCCTCGATGTGTGCGCCTGCGGATCGAAGAAGATCTCCGCATGCGTTACACCGCCCGCCGCGGCCCGCCGGAAGTAGGCACGCGCCAGGTCGGCGAAGTCCTCGGCAGTTCGGAGCACAGAAGTATTGGCGTAGTACAAGTTCAGAAACGACTGTAGGTCCGTGAACTCGTACAACCCCCGCAGCTCGTCGATGTCCCCATACGGCAACGTGATCCCGTTCCGCTCGGCGAACTCGAAGATCTGCGGGGGCTCGAGCGAACCCTCGATGTGCATGTGCAGTTCAGCGAGGGGCAGCGTAGTCATCCCAACGATTCTACCGACCGGTGTAGGTGGCCTTACCCGGGCCGTCGGCCAGAAAACTCTTCACCGCACCGCGAAGGTCATCCGTCGCGAACAACGCCCCGGACACCTCGGAGGTGATCTCGTCAGCGTGTGCGATACCACCCGAACGCCACGCTGCCACAATCTTTTTGGTGGCAGCGTGAGCCACCGTCGGACCGGCGGCCAACCGCTCGGTCAGGGAACGGGCCATCTCGTCGAGATTGTCTTCGATGGCGTTGACGACGCCCCACTCCTTCATCGTCTGGGCGTCGTAGAGGTCTCCCGTCATGACGAGCTCGCGTGCTCGTCCCGATCCGGCGCGCTCGGCGAGACGTTGCGGACCGCCCATCGACGGAGTCAATCCGACGACCGTTTCCACGAGACCGAACTTCGCCTTCGGGCTCGCGAGGATGATGTCGCAGGCGAGGGATATCTCGAACGCGGCCGTCAGCGTCAGACCGTGCGCGGCGTAGACCACCGGGCAAGGCAGGGCTTCGAGTGGGTGCGCGATGCCGGCGAACAGTTCGCGCCACAGATCGGCGCCCTGCTGCGCGGTGAGTCCATCGAAGACGTGGACATCGACGCCCGCGGAGTTCACCTTGCCCTCGGCGCGCAGCAGCACAGCACGGGGAGGATTCGCGGTCAGATCGGCAACATTCGCCGTCACCGCGTCGAACATCGCCTGATCGAAAAGGTTGAGCGGTCCGTGGTCGAAGGTCAGGACGGCAACCTCGGCGCCGGCATCCGTGGTGTACCTGACGAGTGAAGTGGGTTGGTCAGCCATGAGTGTCAGAGTGCCATACGCTGCGCGAGCCGCAGTTACCGGCGAGTAATGTCCGGTTGAATTACCGCTACCTGGAGGAACACACATGAAGCGCACCCTGTTCGACGCAGATCACGACGCATTCCGAGAATCCGCCCGCGAGTTCGTCGCTCGCATGATCACACCTCGCGAAGAGAAGCTCATCGAGCAGCGGTTCATCGACCGCGACATCTGGCTCGAAGCCGGCCGCAACGGTTTCCTCGGCCTGGAGGTGCCGGAAGAGTACGGCGGCAGCGGCGCAGAAGACTATCGCTTCAACGCCGTCCTCGGTGAGGAGCTCGCTCGTTCGAGCGCCGCAGTGGCGTCGTGTTTCGGTATCCACGTCGACATCGTTGCGCCGTACCTTGTCAAGCTCACCACCGAAGAGCAGAAGAAGCGGTGGCTGCCGGGATTCTGCAGCGGCGAGTTGTTGACCGCGATCGCCATGACCGAACCGTCGGGTGGATCCGACCTGGCCGCGCTGAAGACCACCGCGGTCAAGGACGGCGACGACTTCATCATCAACGGTTCGAAGACGTTCATCACCAATGGCAACAGCGCCGACCTGGTGATCGTCGCTACTCGGACGACGCCGGAGAAGAAGGCAAAGGGAATCACGCTGTTCGCCGTCGAGAACGGCACCGAGGGCTTCTCGCGCGGCCGCAAGCTCGACAAGGTGGGTCAGCCCGAGTCCGACACTGCAGAGCTGTTCTTCGAGAACGTACGGGTGCCGTCGGCCAATATGATCGGTGAATTCGATGGCGGCTTCATCCACATGATGCAGCTGTTGCCCCAGGAACGCATCAGCTGTGCGGTCGCCAACCTCGGCCAGACGCGCCCGATCCTCGACGAGACGATCCAGTACGCAAAGGACCGCAAAGCATTCGGTCAGCAGATCGGCTCACTGCAGTGGAACAAATTCCTGCTCGCCGAACTTGTCACCAAACTCGATGTGGCACAGGCGTTCGTGGACAACTGCATCGACGCACACTGCAGGGGTGAGCTCACCGCGATCGATGCAGCCAAGGCGAAATGGTGGACCTCGCAGGTCCAGAACGAGATTCTCGACCACTGCGTCCAGCTACACGGCGGCTACGGATTCATGAACGAGTACCGAGCCGCCCGCGCATGGAAGGACGCTCGGGTCACCAAGATCTGGGCCGGGTCCAACGAGATCATGAAGGAACTCATCGGCCGGGACCTGGGCTTGTAACTAGTGGCGTGGTTATGTGTCCTCTGGTGCACATAACCACGCCACTGGGCCGGAGGCCCGAACAGCACGAAGGCCGGATACTCAGGAATTTCTTCCTATGTATCCGGCCTTCGAGAAACCTCAACTGAAGACAGCGTCAAGCCGTCAGCAATTTCGGGTGGCGATCCTTTTAGGGGATCAGATAGCGCGAACGCCTGTGGCCTGGGGGCCCTTCTGGCCCTGGCCGACCTCGAACTCCACGCGCTGACCCTCGTCGAGTGACTTGAAGCCAGTTCCCTGGATCTCCGAGTAGTGAACGAACACGTCAGGTCCGCCACCGTCCTGCTCGATGAAGCCGAAGCCCTTTTCGCCGTTGAACCACTTAACACTGCCCTGCGTCATACCGTAAACCTTCTGTAGCGAGCTGGACCTTCACGTCGAAGCTCCAATCTCATTTCCTGATCATGCCATCCAAACGCTCAATGCGATACGTCGGGGGCAAAAAAAATCGATAGCTCGGTTTTTCAGGCGGCGCGATAGCCTGTTCGAGGTGGATTCACATCATCACGACATCATCCGCCTCGCGTGGTCGCGGCGCCTCGGCCTGGAGGATTCGGCACTACGCCCCTCCCACCGTCACATCGAGATCGACGACAATGCGACGTCCGTCACATTCGTTCGTCTCGGCGACGCGAGCGCCCTCATCGGACCCGAAAGCGTGGTGTCCGCATCGCCGAACTCGTGGGCATCGAGATACACGGACGACGAACGGTCCGAGCGCGGAGTACTCGGAGCGGTAGGCGCCGGACGCAGCCACGGCCCGATACTTCTGTACTTCGCCGGCGACATCGGCACGAGCATCGACCGTCACGACCCGCTGATCTCGCACGAACTGTCCCACGTGCTCGCACTCGAAGCCCTGTGCGCTCCCGACGACGTCATCGCAGCCGAACTGACCCGCAAGCGATCGTGGTTCACGGTGCTCGGCGACGACGAACCAGCCGAGACCGCTGCGCCGCTCGCGACCGCTGCCTACCTGGAATGGGAGGGCGTGCTCGCCGACCTCGGCGTGCTGACTGCGCCCGGTGCCCGACGGCAGGGCAACGGTCAGGTCGTCGCGCGCCTGGCCACCAACGATGCCTTCGACGAGGGCATGATTCCGCAGTGGCGCACCAACTCCGAGAACGGAACGTCCCGACGCCTCGCCGCACGGCTGGGTTACGAGGAATGGGGCGTGTTCGTGTCGGTCGAGCTCTCCGGTCCGTAGGTTGAAGGTATGACGTATGTCGAGAACGGTGAGGAATTCACGCGCGACACCAACTACATCGAAACGCGCATCACCGCGGACGGTCGCGACGGCTATCCCGTCGAGCCCGGCCGCTACCGGCTGATCGCCGCGCGCGCGTGCCCGTGGGCGCATCGGTCGATCATCGTGCGGCGGCTACTCGGCCTGGAAAGTGCAATCTCACTTGGCATTCCGGGCCCGACCCACGACCCCCGCAGCTGGAACTTCGAGGAAGAACCGGGCGGAGTCGATGCGGTGCTGCAGATCCCGCGATTGCAGGACGCCTACTTCGCCCGCTTCCCCGACTATCCGCGCGGCATCACCGTGCCCGCGTTCGTCGACATCGAGACGGGCAAGGTGGTCACCAACAATTACCCACAGATGACGCTCGACATGTCGACCGAGTGGACGCAGTACCACCGCGACGGCGCTCCCACCCTGTACCCCGAAGCGCTGCGCGGGGAGATCGACGAGGTCGCGGAAAGAGTATTCCGCGAGGTGAACAATGGCGTCTACCGATGCGGGTTCGCCGGATCACAGAAGGCATACGACGAGGCCTACGACCGTCTGTTCAGTGCCATGGACTGGCTCGTCGAACGACTCACGAACCAGCGCTATCTCGTCGGCGACACGATCACCGAGGCCGACGTGAGACTCTTCACGACGCT
>NZ_LVCV01000101.1 GCF_001647195.1 Rhodococcus sp. EPR-157
CGACCTGTTTCAGACACCGGGCTTCGGCGACACCGTCGACTTCGATCACATCAAGCGGCACTACTACGAGGTCCACACCGACATCAACCCCACCGGAATCGTCCCCCAAGGTCCAGACCTGCACGGGTGGCTGGAACCGCACGGTCGCGAACTACTGGGCGGTCGACCGTTCGGCGACGGCACTCCCCCGCCGCCGCCGAAAGCGGACGAGCTCGTTCCCGCCGATCACTGGGTGCCCGCGTAAGTCCCGAAGCTCCAGTGCACTCCCTCAGGGTCGCGGCACGTGAAACCGCGACTGCCGTAGTCCTCCTCGCGCAGCCCCCGGGTGAGCCGTGCACCGGCAGCCACGACGCGATCGTGAACTGAGTCGGGGTCGGCGGTGACGACGTAGACGCAGCCCACTCCGGTCGGCAGACCGGCGATCGCGCTGTCGGGCCGGACGCTGCCGAGCATCACCCCGCCGCCCTCCGGCCAGCGCAACTCGGCGTGGTCGACCTCTGCACCTTCGCCGTGCACAGCTCCTTCTTCGAAGCCGAGGACATCGACGATGAATCGGATCGCGGCGCGCGCGTCCGAGTAGCTCAAGCACGGCCAGATGTTCGTTCTCGTATCGTTCATGCCCGCAATGCTGCCCGCGTCACTCGACCTGGTCTTGGACGAATGGGAACTGCTCGTTTCGACGCCAGCGCGAAGGCGACAACCCGGCTAGATCACGCCACTCCCGAGCCATGTGCGCCTGGTCGTAGTACCCGCATTGCGCGGCGACGTCGGCGAGCGGTGGGATGTCCAGGCGTCTGAGCACCTGGTGTGACCTGTCGAATCGGGCGATCCGCGCCGAGTCCTTCGGCCCGACGCCGAACTCTGCGGTGAAGCGGTCGACCAGATGCCGGCGGCTCCACCCGATCTGCGACGCCACATCACCGACGCGGGCCGTTCCACCCGTGTGCACCAACAGCCTCCACACCTCGGCGAGAGTCGGATCGAGCTCGCGCTCACCGAGGGACCGACACAGAATGTCGTCGACGATGTCGAATCGGCCACTCCACGAATCCTCTGCGGAGATCCGATCCGTCAACTCCCGCGCGTCGGGCAGCACTTCGCCCAGGTCGACCATCCAGTCACCCAGCGCCGACGTCGGTATGCCGAACAGTGCCCGCGCGCCGGCGGGCGTGAAGGACAGTTGAATGCCATGTTGGCTCCCGTCGTGGGCTATGGTCACCGGTTCGGCCGAGATCCCGCTCGCGAGCGATTCGAACGCACACGCTCCTTGACGGGGTGAATCGGCGATGTCCAGTTGTGAATCGATAGTCAGGATCACGGTCAGGTTCGGACTCGGCAGGCCAACGTGAATTCCAGGTTCGAACCCCGACAGCCGGTAGCCGTCGTACGACGTCACATACGGACGCAGGCGTGCGGTGGGCAACCGCCGGGCACCGTCGGAGTGACCCAGCTGGACCTTGTCAGCCATGATCGCAGCGTAGAACCGTGAGCGAACGGGTAGCAATGGCTTCGAGGGCTTCGAAAGCCGGTACGACGAAACGAACGGGGACGGCCGATGGCTAAGAACAAGAAGGACGAGGTCGAGGTCATCAAGGAGGGCGGACGGCTGGAGAAATCACTCGTCGCCATACTCGACAACGCCAGCCGTCTGCAGGGGCCTGCCGTCGAGAAGTACGTCGCATACATGCGTCGGGCACACCCGAACGACACACCTGCTCAGCTGATCGAGCGGTTGGAAAACCGATTCATCCTCGCCGTGACGGGAAGCGGAAGTGCCGTCGGCGGTGCTGCCGCAATTCCTGGGCTCGGTACCGTCGCCTCCCTCGCTGCGGTCGGCGCCGAAACCGCGTTCTTCATCGAGTCCTCGGCCCTTCTCACGCTGTCGGTGGCGTCCGTGCACGGGATCCCGGTGCATGACCACCAGCAGCGCCGCGCGCTCGTCCTGGCGGTGGCGCTGGGCGAATCGGGGATGCAGATCGTGCAGAAGACCGTGGGCAGCTCAGCGAAGAATTGGGGACCGTTGGTCATGTCGCGGATACCCGGCGGCGCGATGACGAACATGAACAAGTCGCTGGTCAAGAAGTTCGTCCAGAAGTACCTCGCGAAACGCAGCGCACTTCTGTTCGGCAAACTCCTGCCCGCAGGAATCGGCGCCGTCATCGGCGGGGCGGGCAACCGAGTCATCGGCAAGGGTGTCGTCCGCAATTCACGGGAAGCGTTCGGACCCGCTCCGAGGTCGTGGCCCGAAAGCCGAATCATCGAACCCGATCCCGATGGAATTCTCGAGCAACGTCGAGACGTTGAGTGAAGCCATGACCACCGACACACCTGACCTCGGCACGTTCGGCATCTGGCGGCACTTCTCGGGCATCCCACCCGAGCTGGCTCGTCTGATCGAAACCTCCGGTTACGGCACCATCTGGCTCGGAGGCTCACCCCCGGAAGATCTCACCTCGGTAGAAGAGGTGCTCGACGCGACCGAGTCCGTGGTCGTCGCTACCGGCATCGTCAACATCTGGTCGGCAGCGGCACCCGCGGTTGCCTCCTCGTTCCACCGCATCGACAAGAAGCATCCAGGCAGGTTCCTCCTCGGAATCGGCGCCGGACACCCCGAGGCGACACAGGAATATCAGAAGCCGTACGACGCCCTGGTGAGCTACCTCGACGCATTGGACGACGGCGGTGTCCCCGTCGAACGACGCGTTCTCGCTGCCCTGGGACCGAAAGTGCTGAAGCTGTCCGCCGATCGCAGTGCAGGTGCACACCCGTATCTGACGACGCCCGAACACACCGCCGAAGCACACGCAATCCTCGGCCCTGACAAGATTCTGGCGCCCGAGCACAAGGTCGTCCTCGAATCGGATCCGGTGAAGGCCCGAGAAATCGGCCGTCCGCCGGTGAACAATCCGTACCTGCACTTACGGAACTACACGAACAACCTGAAGCGCCTCGGCTACTCCGAAGAAGAGATTGCAGACGGTGGCAGCGACCGGCTGATCGACGCCCTCGTCGCCCACGGCGATGCCGATTCCATCGCCCGCCGGCTTCGCCAGCATCTCGACGCGGGCGCTTCGCACGTGACGCTGCACTCGCTGCCCGACGGCGACGACCCGTCACGGACCTACCGAGAAGTCGCTGCGGCGCTCCACTAGCCCGACAACTTCGGTGAAGCCGTAATCTCGTACCGAGCCGGATCATCCGGCTCGGTACGAGTCGACATTCACGGTCCGCGGGGGGAATCGCTCATATGACGTATGGCTTCGGCGGTCACGCACTCGAAACGCACGGTCTCACCAAGAGTTTCGGAACGGTGCGCGCGGTCTCGGACCTGACGTTCGCCGTTCCCCGCGGCTCGATCACCGGGTTCCTCGGGCCGAACGGTTCGGGCAAGACCACCACGCTGCGGTTGATTCTGGGGTTGGCCAAGCCCACTGCCGGCGTCGGGCTGATCGCGGGCGCCCCGTTCTCGGCGCTCACCCACCCTGCGCGCACGGTCGGCGCAGTCCTCGACTCGCGAAGTCTTCACCCCAAGCGAACCGCCATCGGGCATCTCGGCATCTTCGCCTCGGCGATCGGTGTTCCGGATTCCCGCGCGGACGAAGTACTCGGCCTGGTCGGACTCGCCGACGCCGCGAGACGCCATGTCGGCGCGTTCTCGCTGGGCATGCGGCAACGCCTGGCCCTGGCGACCGCACTGCTCGGTGATCCCGAAATTCTGGTGCTCGACGAGCCCGCCAACGGCCTCGACCCGGAAGGCATCGCCTGGCTGCGCGACTTCCTGAAATCGTTCGCTGCGGGCGGTCGGACCGTGTTGATCTCGAGCCACCTGCTTCGCGAGATCGAAGCAACCGTCGACAACCTCGTGATCGTGAGCGCCGGATCTCTCGTCTACCAGGGATCCATCGAGCAGCTCCGCGCGTCGCGTCCCAGCCGAATTCTCGTCACCGTGTCGGATCCGGCTGCACTCGCGCTGGCGCTGGCGTCCAATGGGGTCACCAACAGTCAGCTTCTTCCCGACGGCCGACTCGGGGTCGCCGGCAGCGACGCCGACACCATTGCGCGAGTCGCGAAAGAAGCCGACGTGACCGTGTTCGGAACCAGCCACGAACACGTCGACCTCGAACAGGTCTTCCTGTCGATGACTGCTGGCCAATTCGCGGCGGCACGGCCCGGCCAGGTGCAGCCCGGCCCGGGATATCCAGGACACCCCTACGGACCTCCGCCTGCATACGGACAACCGAATTACGGACAGCCGAGCTACGGACCCTCACCCGGGTACGCGCCGACCCCCAGCTACGGACAACCGAACTACGGTCCACCGCCCGGGTACGTTCCACCACCGAATTACGGTCCACCGCCGGGGTACGGACCGCAACCCGGACAATCGACGTGGGACGGAGATCGACGATGACCACGGTGCTGACGTCGGAAATCCGCAAAGTAACGACGTTGAAGTTCTGGTGGGCGCTGGCGCTGCCTCCCGTCTTCGTCGGCATCTGCGCGAGTGCCATCTCCTCGGCCGTTGCCACCGGTGCAGACGAAATCACCAACGGGGACGTCGACGAGATCGTCGTTGTCGGATTGTTCGTGGCTCTCGGCTTCGCCATGCTGTTCGCCGCGGTGTTCTCGGCCGTCAACACGGGTACCGAGTTCCGTCACGACACGATCACCACGTCGTTCTTGACCACTTCCGGTCGCGATCGGGTCATCGGAGCGAAAGTCCTCGTGACCGCTTTGTTCGCTCTCGGCTACGGGTTGGTCGTCTCGATCTGCAGCATCGTGTGCCTACTCCTGTTCACGGCCGGAACATTTTCGCTCACCGGCGACACCATGGCCTACGTCGCAGCCGGTCTGTTCGCGGTGGTCTTGTGGTCGCTCATCGGCTCCGGCCTCGGGTTGCTCTTCGGATCACCGACGTGGCCGTCCATCGTCATCGTCGCGTGGTTCCCGGTCGGCGAGCTGATCACGCTCGGCATCTTGTCCGGCCTGGGTTTCGAGGGTGCCTGGAACATCACGCCGGCGTCGTTGACCATGTCGGTCACAGCGGCCGGCAACCTCGACGACGCCGGCGCGTTCGCTACGTGGCCGTGGGCCCCGATCGGTCTGACGGTGTGGGCCGCGTCCGCGCTCGCCGCAGGCTGGCTCAGAACACGGGAACGCGACATCAACTGATTTCGTGTCGGTAGCGCGGACTACCGTGGAAAAACGATGGTGACCAACGGTAACGACCAACGCGCGGCGGGGTGGATCCGTCGACTCTTCGCTCAGTGTTGGGTGCATCGCCGGACGGCTTCGGGAGCGCTTGCGGTCACGATGATCGCCGCTGTCATCGACATCTCTTTCCCCCTCTTGACGCGCGTTGCCATCGACGACGCGTCGGCGGGTGAAAGTGGCGCGATTCTCACCGTCGCGGTGGCCATCGGCGCTCTCGCCATCGTTCGATTCGGATGCCAGTTCGGCCGTCGACTACTTGCAGGCAGGCTGTCCATCGATGTCCAGCACGACCTTCGGCTCGGGCTTCTAGGTTCTCTACAGCGGCTCGACGGTCGGCGTCAGGACGAGATAAGGACCGGTCAGGTCGTCTCCCGGTCCATCACCGATCTGCAGTTGGTTCAAGGTCTGTTGGCGATGGTTCCACTGTCTGCGGGCGCGCTGCTGCAGTTCGTCCTTGCACTCGGCGTCATGGCCTACCTGTCACCATTGCTCACCGTCGTCGCGCTGCTGATCGTTCCCGGCGTGTCCCTCGTGGTGTACCGCATCCGGCCGAAGCTGTACGCCGCCACGTGGTCCGCCCAGCAACGCGCAGCCGACCTGGCGCGCCACGTCGAGGAGACCGTCACCGGGGTTCGCGTCGTCAAAGGATTCGGCCAGGAGTCACGTGTCGTCGACAGGCTGGAGTCGCTTGGCCGCACGCTGTTCTCGGAGCGCATGCGGGCAGCGAGAATCAACTCCCGGTTCGCGCCATCGATGGCCGTTATCCCTCAGCTCGGTCTCGTGGGAGTCATCGCATTGGGCGGCTACCTCGCGATGCACGGTCACATCACCGTCGGGACCTTCCTTGCCTTCGCCACCTACGTCGCGACGCTGTCGGCGCTCACCCGCACGTTGTCGTCCGTCGTCATCATGGCGCAGCTCTCGCGTGCCGCGATCGAGCGTGTGTACGACGTCATCGACACCGATCCGTCGGTGCCGGAACCGGCACACCCGCTTCATCTACCCGACGGGCCACTCGGCCTCGATCTCGCCGCGGTCACCTTCGGTTTCGAACCGGATCGCGACATACTGCGCTCGTTCGATCTGACTGTCGCGCCCGGGGAAAGCGTCGCGATAGTCGGCCATGCAGGCGCGGGCAAGACCGCCCTGTCCCTGCTCCTTCCGCGGTTCTACAGCGCGCGCGAAGGGTCGGTCGCACTCACCTCGGACGGGCAGCGATTCGACGTCGGCCGAGTGAGCGCCGAGCAGCTGCGTGAGGCCGTGGGCCTCGTGTTCGACGAACCGTTTCTGTTCTCCGACACCATCGCCGCCAACATCGCACTCGGGCGTCCCGACGCGACCGCCGAGGAGATCGCCGACGCTGCCAATCTCGCCGAGGCCGCCGAATTCATCCAGGCCCTTCCCGAGGGATACGACTCGATCGTCGGCGAGCGAGGACTCACGCTCTCGGGCGGTCAGCGGCAGCGCATCGCCCTTGCCCGCGCCCTACTGACCGACCCTCGAGTTCTGGTCCTCGACGACGCCACCTCGGCCGTCGACGCCGAAACGGAAGCCAAGATCTTCGATGCGCTTCGTCGCCTCCGCGAACGCACGACCATCGTCCTCGCACATCGCCGTTCGACCTTGACTCTCGCGGATCGCGTTGCAGTACTCGACAACGGCAAGATCCTCGACATCGGAACGGTGGACGAACTCGACCGTCGATGTCCTCTGTTCAGGACATTGCTCGCAACAGGAGACGTCGACGAGCCCGTGAAATCCGCCGGCCCGAGCGTCCCCGAACCTCCCGGCACGGCTCTGTGGCCGGACACCCAGCAGCAGTCGAACGATCAGCTGTCTGCCCCGCAGGCGCCGGGGAGCGGCGGGCCAGTCTCGGGGGCGCTCGGCAACGTGGCGTCGACCCCTCGGATGCGGGCAGCCGTGGACGCGCTTCCGCCCGCCGACGAGGATCCCACGTTCTCGGGGCCCGCCCTCCGCGCCGCGGACCCCCAGTTCCGGCTTGTCCGCCTGCTTTCACCGGTCGCTCCGTTGCTTCTTGCGGTCGTCGTCCTGCTTGCGCTCGATTCCCTCGCGTCGATCGCGTTCCCGTCGATCGTCCGCTACGCCGTCGACGACGGCGTCTCTCGGGGCGACGCCGGTGCACTGTGGACGGCCACGACCATCGGCGTCGTTCTCGCGGTGGCAGGGTGGTTCGTCATAGCGGCGACGACCACCATCACTGCCCGCGCGGGCGAACGGGTGCTGTTCGGCCTCCGGGTGAGGAGCTATGCGCACATCCAGCGGCTCGGACTCGACTACTACGAACGTGAACTGTCCGGCCGGATCATGACGCGGATGACTACTGACGTCGACGCGTTGTCCTCGTTCATTCAGACCGGTGCCTCGACCGCGGTGATCAGTCTGATCACCGTTCTGGGCATCTCGGCGGCACTGCTGTGGACCGACTTCTCGCTCGGCCTCGTCGCACTCGCCGTCGTGCCACCGCTGATCGTCGCAACCTTCGTGTTCAGAAGAATTTCCTCCGCCGCGTACTCGGAGTCGCGGGAACGAATATCGGCGGTCAATGCGGACTTCCAGGAGAACATCGCCGGGCTTCGGTCGGCACAGGCGTATCGGCGCGAGCAGTTCGCCGCGGATCGGTTCGCCGAACGCGCAGACCGCTACCGAGTCAGCCGAATGCGGTCACAACGCGCGATCTCGGGGTTCTTCCCCTTCATCACGTTCCTGTCCGACCTCGCCCTGGCGCTCGTCGTTTTCGTCGGCGCCCATCAGGTCGCGGGCGGATCGACCTCGGCGGGAACCCTCGTCGCCTTCGTGCTGTATCTCGGCCTGTTGTTCGGCCCGATCCAGCAGCTGTCGCAGGTGTTCGACGGGTACCAGCAAGCGAGGGTGGGAGTCAGCCGAATCGGCGACCTGCTCCGCACACCGAGTTCGATCGAGGTGGCGTCGAATTCAGACACCGTGACGATCCCCGACGGTCATCTCCGGGGCGATGTTCGCTTCGAACATGTCGGGTTTCGGTATGCCGGATCCGACACCGATGCACTCAGTGAGGTCAATCTCACAATCCCCCGCGGCACTACCGTCGCCCTCGTCGGACAGACCGGTGCGGGCAAGTCCACCGTCGTGAAGTTGCTCGCGCGTTTCTACGATCCGACGTCCGGATCCGTGCGTGTCGACGGCATCGATCTTCGCGATTACCGACTGTCGGACTATCGCCGACGGCTCGGTGTCGTGCCGCAGGAGGCCCACTTGTTCACCGGCGATATCGCCTCCAACATCGCCTTCGGAAAGCCCGATGCGTCGCGCTCCGAGATCGAGGCTGCAGCGCGTGCGGTCGGCGCATTGGAGACCATCGCTGCACTTCGGGGCGGTATGCGGCAACCGGTGGGTGAACGCGGGCAGGGTCTGTCCGCAGGCCAGCGACAGCTGATCGCGTTGGCGAGGGCAGAACTCGTCGACCCCGATCTATTGCTGCTCGACGAGGCGACCGCCACGCTCGACCCTGCCACCGAACGCAAGGTACTCGCAGCGAGCGAGAGACTGCTGCGCACACGCACCGCCGTGGTCGTTGCACACCGGTTGGCAACCGCGGCCAACGCCGACATGATCGTCGTCGTCGACCACGGACGTATCGTCGAAACCGGCACTCACGACGAATTGAGGGTCCTCGGCGGCTACTACGCCCGGCTGTGGGATGCGGCCGAAACGCGCGGCGGGAATAATTCGATAGTCCAAGGAGTAGTCAGCAATGAGGCCGATAGTTACTCGTGAGTACATACCACAGTCACGTCCCGGACGATCGCACTCCCTGCCTGAGGTCTAGCCTGGGTGTGTACGCGCGTTTGATCGGGAACGAAGAGAAGAATCGAGGCGAACTACTGCCGTGAGCAGCAGCTCCACTACCCAATTCGGACAAAATCAATGGCTGGTCGACGAGATGTACCAGCGTTTCAAGGTCGACCCGTCATCGGTCGATGCCAGCTGGCACGAATTCCTCACCGACTACAACCCGGACGCGCCGGCGGGTGACGAGACCGCGTCCGTTCCGAACGGCAGTACGCCTCCTTCCAACGGTAATTCCGCGCCGAAGGCCGCTGCGCCGAAAGCTGCAGCTCCGAAGGCCGCAGCTCCAACGGCCGCTGAGCCCACGGCTTCAGCTCCCAAGGCTTCAGCTCCCAAGGCTGCCGAGTCCAAGGTCTCTGCACCCAAGCCCGCCGAGACCAAGCCAGCTGAGAAGCCGGCGCCGACGTCCAAGCCTGCGACATCGAAGGCCGCGGGTGCCAATCCGTCCGCAACGACTGCGAAGCCCGCTGTCGCCGCCTCCGCCGCGGAGGAATCCACCAAGGTTCTGCGTGGCGCCGCTGCTGCCGTCGCGAAGAACATGTCGGCGTCGCTGCAGATTCCGACCGCCACGAGTGTTCGCGCGATCCCGGCCAAGCTCATGGTCGACAACCGGCTCGTGATCAACAACCATCTCGCTCGTACGCGCGGTGGCAAGATCTCGTTCACTCATTTGCTCGGTTATGCCATCGTGCAGGCCGTCAAGGCGTTCCCCAACATGAACCGCCACTTCGCCGAGATCGACGGCAAGCCGAACGCAGTTACCCCGGCCGCCACGAACCTCGGCCTGGCCATCGACTTGAAGGGCAAGGACGGAAGCCGCAACCTCGTCGTCGCCGCGATCAAGAACACGCAGGACTACTCGTTCACGCAGTTCTACAACGCATACGAGGACATCGTTCGCCGCGCACGCGACGGCAAGCTGACCGGCGAAGATTTCCAGGGCGTCACGCTGTCACTGACCAACCCGGGCGGAATCGGCACCGTGCACTCGGTGCCCCGTCTGATGAACGGTCAGGGCGCCATCATCGGTGCAGGCGCCATGGAGTACCCGGCCGAGTTCCAGGGCGCGAGCGACGAACGGCTCGCCGAACTGGGCGTCGGCAAACTCATGACGTTGACCTCGACGTACGACCACCGCATCATCCAGGGTGCCGAGTCGGGCGATTTCCTTCGCACGATCCACAACCTGCTGATCAGCGACGAGTTCTACGACGAGATCTTCCATTCGCTGAAGATTCCGTACGAGCCGATCCGGTGGCGCAAGGATCTTCCCGAAGGCATCGTCGACAAGAACACCCGTGTCCTCGAACTCATCGCCGCGTACCGCAACCGCGGTCATCTGATGGCCGACACGGATCCGTTGCAGTTCACCAAGGACAAGTTCCGGATGCATCCGGACCTCGACGTGATCAGCCACGACCTGACGCTGTGGGATCTCGACCGCGAATTCAAGGTCGGCGGATTCCACGGCAAGGACAAGATGCGTCTGCGGGACGTGCTCAGCGTTCTCCGTGACTCGTACTGCCGCCACGTCGGCGTCGAGTACACCCACATCCTCGAGACCGATCAGGTCGCGTGGCTGCAGGAACGCGTCGAAGCCACTCACGTCAAACCGACTGTGGCACAGCAGAAGTACATCCTCAGCAAGCTCAATGCCGCTGAGGCGTTCGAGACGTTCCTGCAGACGAAGTACGTCGGCCAGAAGCGCTTCTCGCTCGAAGGCGCCGAGTCCGTCATCCCGATGATGGATGCCGTCATCGACCAGAGTGCCGAGCATGCGCTCGACGAGGTCGTCATCGGCATGCCGCACCGTGGTCGCCTGAACGTTCTGGCGAACATCGTCGGCAAGCCCTACTCGAAGATCTTCACCGAGTTCGAGGGCAACATGAACCCGGCCGCCGCACACGGCTCCGGCGACGTGAAGTACCACCTCGGGGCCGAGGGCACCTACATCCAGATGTTCGGCGAGAACGACATCGCAGTATCGTTGACCGCGAACCCGTCGCACCTCGAAGCCGTCGATCCGGTCCTGGAAGGCCTCGTTCGCGCGAAGCAGGATCTGCTCGACAAGGGTGCAGGCGAGGGCGGATTCTCCGTTCTGCCGCTGATGCTCCACGGTGACGCGGCATTCGCAGGCCAGGGCGTCGTCGCGGAAACGTTGAACCTCGCGCTGCTGCGCGGCTACCGCACCGGCGGCACCGTGCACATCGTCGTCAACAACCAGGTCGGCTTCACCACCGCGCCCGAGCATTCGCGCTCCTCGGAGTACTGCACCGACGTCGCCAAGATGATCGGCGCGCCGATCTTCCACGTCAACGGTGACGACCCGGAAGCATGCGTTCGCGTCGCTCAGCTCGCCGTCGACTTCCGTGAGAAGTTCAACAAGGACGTCGTCATCGACATGATCTGCTACCGCAGGCGTGGACACAACGAGGGCGACGACCCCTCGATGACGCAGCCGGCGATGTACGACGTCATCGACACCAAGCGCAGCGTCCGCAAGAGCTACACCGAGTCCCTCATCGGCCGCGGCGACATCTCCCTCAAAGAGGCAGAGGACGCACTGCGCGACTACCAGGGACAGCTCGAACGGGTCTTCAACGAGGTGCGCGAGCTCGAGAAGTACACCCCGGAGCCCAGCGAGTCGGTCGAACTCGACCAGCAGCTGCCCGCAAAGCTCACCACCGCGGTCGACAAGTCGGTTCTGCACCGCATCGGCGACGCCTTCCTCGAGGTTCCCGACGGCTTCAACGTGCATCCGCGCGTCAAGCCCGTTCTGGAAAAGCGTCGGGAAATGGCGTACGAGGGCAAGGTCGACTGGGCCTTCGGTGAGCTGCTCGCCCTCGGTTCGCTCGTGGACGAGGGACGCAACGTCCGATTCTCGGGACAGGACACCCGCCGCGGCACGTTCACCCAGCGCCACTCGGTCATCATCGACCGCAAGACCGGCGCCGAGTACACGCCGTTGCACAACCTCGGCAGCAAGAACCCCGGCAAGTTCATGGTCTACGACTCCGCTCTGAGCGAGTTCGCGGCCGTCGGGTTCGAGTACGGCTACTCCGTGGGCAACCCGGACGCACTCGTGCTGTGGGAGGCGCAGTTCGGTGACTTCGTCAACGGTGCGCAGTCCATCATCGACGAGTTCATCTCGTCCGGCGAAGCGAAGTGGGGTCAGCTCTCCGATGTCGTGCTGCTGCTGCCACACGGCCACGAGGGGCAGGGACCGGATCACACGTCCGGGCGTATCGAGCGCTTCCTGACGCTGTGCGCCGAGGGCTCCATGACGGTTGCCCTTCCGTCGACTCCGGCGAACTACTTCCACCTGCTGCGTCGTCACGCACGCGATGGCATTCGCCGGCCGCTCATCGTCTTCACACCGAAGTCGATGCTGCGGAACAAGGCTGCGGTGTCCAACATCGAGGACTTCACCGACGGCAAGTTCCACTCGGTGTTCGACGAGCCGACCTACGACACCGGCACCGGTGACCGCAGCAAGGTCAAGCGTGTCCTGATGGTGAGCGGCAAGCTCTACTACGAGCTTCTCGCCCGCAAGCAG
>NZ_LVCV01000102.1 GCF_001647195.1 Rhodococcus sp. EPR-157
ACCCGAACGCCACCGAGTTCCGCTGGGTCCAGGAGGAGCCGGCAAACCAGGGAGCGTGGCCACTGTTCGGTCTGGCATTCCCGGAGCTCATGCCCGACGTCCTGAGCGGAATCAAGCGAGTGTCGCGTCGTGCGATGTCCGCTCCGTCCTCGGGCTCGAGCAAGGTCCACGCCGTCGAGCAGCTCGAAATCATCGACGAGGCGTTCTCCGGCGTCGGCGAGTAGTTTTACCCGCTCTTCTCTGCAGCGAACGGCGCATTCGGTCACCTCGCGGGGTGATCGAATGCGCCGTTCGTTGTTTTCAGGCCCGGCCCACCATCGCTTGAATGGTCCATCCATACGATCAGATAGCTAGCAGGTGACATTCAAGCGGACCCGGCGGCCGGCAGGCCCGGCCCACCATCGCTTGAATGGTCCATCCATACGATCAGATAGCTAGCAGGTGACATTCAAGCGGACCGGGCGCCCAGCGGACCGGGGCGGCCGACCTCAGTCCGACGCCACACCTGTCCCGAGGAGCCCCGCGATCATGCTCGGCGCGAGGGCCAGCGCGGGGAGAGCCCCGACGTTGAGTTCGATGAGGTCGTCCCTGCTGATCTGAGGGTTGCGCAGCCACGAGATGGTGGCCTCCTCGACGAATGCGATCCAGCCTCGTACCGCTAGTTCCGTGGTCGGGTTGGCCTCGACGTTCAGCGTGTACAGGTTCGCGACGGTTCGGTCGGCCATGGTCGTGCGGGTCTGTTCGAATACTTGGCGCATGTCGGGGTCTCCCGTCGCCGATCCACGGAGCAGCGAGATGAATGTTTCACGATTTTCGGTGACGTAGTCGACGTAGTTCGCAATCGAATCCCGCAGAGTGTCGTAGGGTTCGAGGGTCATATCCGGTGCTGTGCGCTCGAGCATCGTCTTGCTTGCTTCGCGGACGATCGCGAGGTGAAAGTCCTGCTTCGACGAGAAGTAGTGGAACAGCAGCCCACGCGAGACTCCGGCCTGATCGGCGATGTCTTCGACGGATACTTGCTCCAGTGGTCGGTCCGCCAGCATTTCCGTGCCGAGTTCGATCAGCTGGGCACGCCGCTCTT
>NZ_LVCV01000103.1 GCF_001647195.1 Rhodococcus sp. EPR-157
TCACACTCAGTAAGCTCCTATTCTCGTTTGCATGAGTCTTTCCGTAACAGATACTTCGGAGCGCGTGACGGCCCCGCGCCAGGTCGACACAATCATCATCGGCAGCGGTTTCGCCGGCCTCGGGGCAGCGATCAAGCTGACCCAGAAAGGCAAGAACAACTTCCTCGTACTCGAACGAGGCAGCGATGTCGGCGGAACGTGGCGCGACAACACGTACCCGGGCGCAGCGTGCGACGTGCCGTCTCACCTGTACTCGTACTCGTTCGCGCTCAACCCGGACTGGACTCGGTCGTTCTCGACTCAGCCGGAGATCCAGAAGTACATCTCCTCTGTTGCACGCAAGTACAACGTCCTGGGCAAGCACGTCTTCAACTCCGACGTCACGTCAGTGATCTGGGACGAGAACACGCACCGCTGGAACATCGTCGCGAGCACCGGCGAGTACACGGCCAAGGTCGTCGTCACGGCCGTCGGCGCTCTGTGCGAGCCGAACCTCCCCCCGATCAAGGGCATCGAAGGTTTCGAAGGCGACGTTTTCCACTCCGCACAGTGGAACCACGATGTCTCACTGGCAGGCAAGCGTGTCGCGATCATCGGTACGGGTGCGTCGGCGATCCAGATCGTGCCCGCCATCGCGGACAAGGTGGAGCGTCTCGACGTGTACCAGCGCACCGCACCGTGGATCCTCCCTCGCTTCGATCGCGAGTACACCGGCATCGAGAAATTCGCCTTCAAGCGCATTCCCGGCTTCCAGCGACTGTCCCGCACCGCTATCTATGCGGCTCGCGAAACACAGGTCGTCGGCCTGGCGAAGAAGCCCGCCCTGATGCGGATCTTCGAGGTCATCGCCAAGCAGCAGATCAGCAAGGGCATCAAGGACAAGTCGCTGCGCAAGAAGGTGACACCCAACTTCCGTATCGGTTGCAAGCGCATGCTGATCTCGAATGCGTACTACCCCGCACTCGATCGATCCAACGTCGACCTCGTCACCGACGGCATCGCCGAGGTCAAAGCGAACTCCATCGTCTCCGCCGATGGCACCGAACGACAGATCGACGCACTTATCGTCGCAACCGGTTTCCACGTCACGGATTCGCCTGCATACCAGGGCATCTACGGCAAGGGCGGAAAGACGCTCGCGCAGACCTTCGAAGAAGAAGGACAGCAGGGATACAAGGGCGCCGCAGTCGCAGGCTTCCCGAACATGTTCTTCCTCGTCGGGCCGAACACCGGACTCGGGCACACCTCGATGGTGTTCATGATCGAGTCGCAGCTCAATTACGTCATCGACGCCCTCGACACCATCGAGAAGCACGACATCGGCGTCATCGAGGTCCGCAAGGACGTTCAGGACGACTACAACGCCGACCTGCAGGATCGCATGGCGAACAGCGTCTGGATGAACGGCGGCTGCGCCAGCTGGTACCTCGACAAGCACGGAAACAACACCACCCTGTGGCCGGACTTCACGTTCCGATTCCGCAGCATCACCAGAAAGTTCGACCTCGCGGCGTACCGTAGCGTCGCAGCATCCGATCTCCCCACCGCAGGCAGCGAAATTGCTGCCCTTTCCGACAGCAAGGTCGTCGCCAAATGAACGCTTTCGCAGGCAAGGTTGCCGTAGTCACCGGCGCGGGCTCCGGTATCGGCCGTGCCCTCGCGCTCAATCTCGCCGAACGCTGTGCCAAGCTGGCGCTGTCGGACGTCGACGTGAACGGTCTGGAAGAGACTGTCCGTCAGGTCGAAGCACTCGGCGGTGAGGTTGCCTCACAGTTCCTCGACGTGTCGCAGCGCGAGACCGTCCTCGACTACGCCGACACGGTGAGGGCGCGGTTCGGCAAGATCAACCAGATCTACAACAATGCGGGCATCGCCTACCACGGCGACGTCGAGGCGTCCTCGTTCAAGGACATCGAGCGGATCGTCGACGTCGACTTCTGGGGAGTCGTCAACGGCACCAAGGCTTTTCTTCCGCACCTGCAGGAATCCGGCGACGGACACATCGTCAACATCTCCAGTCTCTTCGGACTGCTGGCGATGCCGTCGCAGGCTGCCTACAACGCTGCCAAGTTCGCCGTCCGCGGCTTCAGCGAGGCACTTCGGATGGAGCTGCTGATCTCCAAGGCCCCGGTCAAGATGACCGTCGTGCACCCCGGCGGCATCAAGACCGCCATTGCGCGCAACGCCACCGTCGCCGAGAACTACGACCAGCAGTCGGTCGCCAAATTCTTCGACGCCAAGCTTGCCAAGACGACCCCCGATCAGGCTGCCAAGACGATCCTCAAGGGCGTCGAGAAGGGCAAGGCCCGCGTGCTCATCGGCTCCGACGCAATCGCACTCGATCTGTTTCAGCGCATCACCGGATCGAAGTACCAGCGCGTGATCGCGGTCGTCGCGAACCGCGTCATGCCGCGAAAGAAGTAGCCATGAAATCCTTCTACCTGCCACTTCCACTGGTCAGAACGGCTCTGAAGCCGTTCTACCGGTTCGCGCTCGATGCTCGGCTCCCCATCGGGGTTCAGCGCAAGATCCTCGACCTCGGCGCTCCGATCCAGACAATTCCGGACGGCGCAGTGGTGCAGCCGTTGACATTGGCCGGACGCAGAGCGGAACGGGTCACCGTCGGTGCTACCGAACGAGACACCGCGGTGCTGTATCTGCACGGGGGTGCGTACACGATCGGATCGATGGCTACCCATCGCTCGCTGGCAGCGCATCTCGCCCGCGAATCTGCAAGCGCTGTATATGTTCTCGACTATCGACTGGCCCCCGAGAACCCGTACCCGGCCGGTTTGAACGACGCCGTCGCTGCCTACCGCGAACTACTGAAGTCGCACGGCTACACCGCGGATCGTGTTGCAATCGCCGGTGATTCGGCGGGCGGCGGGCTCACGGTCGCAACCGCACGCCATCTCGTCGACGACGGCGTGAATCCTGCTGCACTCGGCTTGATCTCACCATGGGTGGATCCGGCCGCTCGGGACGCGATGTTCGATCGGGATCTCGTCGTCAACACTGCCTGGTCGTTCGCGGCGGCCGTTGCGTACCTCGGCGACGGCGATCCACTGGACCAGGGGTACGCCCCGCTGCAGGGCGATCTCACCGGCTTGCCGCCGATCGTCATGCATGTCGGGACGTCCGAGGTTCTCTACCCGCAGATCGTGGCTTTTCACGACAAGCTGCTGCTGTCGAGCGTCGAGGTCGAGTACGTCGAATACGAAAAGCTCTGGCACGTAGCACATCTGCAGGCTTCGATCCTGCGTGAAGCCGCCCAGGCCGTGCACCACATGGGGGCATTCCTCGGGGCGCGGGTCCGGACGTCAGAGGTTGTGCTCGCCGAGCCATCGAGCAGCGACATCGCCTGAGTTCTCACCACTGCGGACCTCGCCGATCATCTCGGCGAGGTCCGCAGTGGTCAGCTCACCTGCAACGACACTGAGCGCCGCGAACGCAGCATCGTCGAGCGCACCGTCGCGCATGAGCGGGACGACATTCTGCGCAGCAAACGCCGACTCGTCGTCGTCCAGGGCCGACAGGCCGGCTGCGAGTGGCCCGAACGACGCCGTCCGCAGCGCCAACGCATCGATTTCACCGGAGTCCAGACCGCTGACCGCCGAGTCCGAGTCCGGGTAGACCATGAACTCCGTGAACGAACATCCGTACACGGGTCCCAGCCGCATTCCGATATCCAGCGGCTCGGTGCCGGCCGATGCGTCGTTCGAGTTCTCGACGATTCCGACGACAGCATCGCTACAACTCGGCGCGAAGTCCGACAGCGACGACGCCACCGCGAACGGTCCGCTGGGCGACACGGCGATGGCGACCCGGTCTTCGGCGAGTGCGTAGTCCCCCACCGACAGTCCCTCGGGCAGCGACCTGTTCAGGTCGACGAAGACGTCCTCGGCTTCGGTAGCACCGGACAGAGAGTCGAACGTGTGCAGAAGCTCCCCGGTGAAGTCCGGCACGAGTGATACCTCTCCGCCGTCGAGTGCGGCAAGGTAGTCGCTGCGTTCGCCCAGATCTTCCTTCACTGCGACCGTGACTCCAGCAGAGCGAACCGCACCTGCGTATATGTGCGCCAGCACTACCCCGGTGACGTTCTCGCCCGCCCCGACGACGACCGTCGCGCGCTCCTGGGTGTCCGCGGCACACCCGGCCAACGTCAGAGCAACGATCGCCGCTGTGAGCACTCTCGGCGCCGACCCGACCACAGAAACTCCATTCCACCTGCTCACGCAGCAGGTTTACCGATTACGCTCGCCGGGAACAGAAGCGAACGAGATAGTCATCGCACCAACCCTATGACTATGCTCGTAGACCCGGTTCGACCACACCCCAGCGAGCCCCGCCGGAAGGGATTCACTTGAACATCACCAGAACTGTGCGAGCCGTCGTTGCACTTTCCGTCTCTGCGGTAGTCCTGACCGCGTGCGGCGGCAACAGTGATCCTCTGTCTTCCGGCGGCGGCGAGACCGACGGCGATCCCAATTCGATCGTGATCGGTTCGGCCAACTTCCCCGAATCCGAGACCGTGGCGAACATCTACGCCGAAGCCCTGCGCGCCAACGGCTTCGAGGTGAGCACCAAGCTCAATATCGGGAGCCGTGAAGCCTACATCCCGGCAGTGCGAGACGGATCGATCGACCTGATCCCCGACTACACCGGCAACCTCCTGCAGTACCTGGACGAGTCCGCGACCGCGACCTCCTCCGAAGACGTCCTCGCAGCACTGCCCGACGCACTCGGCTCGGATCTGACCGTCACGGCGCAAGCCCCCGGCGAGGACAAGGATGCCGTGGTTGTGACCAGGGCTACGGCAACCGAACGCAACCTGACCACCATCGGCGACCTCGCTCCCTTCTCCGCGGATGTCACCTTCGCGGGCACGCCGGAGTTCCAGGAGCGCGTCGGCGGGCTCCCCGGATTGAAGGCCAAGTACGGCCTGGACCTCGCCCCCGGAAACTACGTTCCGATCTCCGACGGTGGCGGGCCTGCCACGGTCGAGGCGCTGGTGTCCGGTCAGGTTGTCGCCGCCGACATCTTCACCACTGCACCATCGATTGCAGCGAACGACCTCGTGGTGCTCGAAGATCCGGAGAACAACTTCGCCGCCCAGAACATCATCCCTGTGCTCAACACATCCAAGCAGTCGGACAAGCTCACACAGGTTCTCGATGCGGTCTCCGCTCAGATCACCACCGAGGAATTGATCGCGCTCAACACTTCCGTGTCCGGTGACGCGAAGGTCGAACCAGCCGCAGCCGCCAAGGCGTGGGTGGCAGACAAGGGATTGGACCAACCGGTCAGCTGATGATCACATTCGACGGAGTCGGCAAGACCTATCCGGATGGCACCACCGCGGTCGACAGTCTGGACCTGGTGATCGAGCCCGAATCGTTCACCGTGTTCGTCGGGCCCTCCGGATGCGGCAAGACCACCTCGATGCGCATGATCAATCGGATGATCACTCCCACCTCGGGAGTGATCACCGTCGACGGCCGCAACATCGCCGAGACCGACGCCGTGAAGCTGCGGCGCGGAATCGGCTACGTCATTCAAAGTGCGGGGCTGTTGCCTCACCGCACCGTAGTGGACAACGTCGCGACGGTGCCGGTCCTGCGTGGCGAATCCAGGCGCGCCGCACGCAAAGCCGCGCTCGGCGTACTCGAAAGAGTCGGACTCGATCCGGCATTCGCATCGCGGTATCCGGCGCAGCTGTCGGGCGGCCAACAGCAGCGGGTCGGTGTTGCGCGCGCCCTCGCTGCCGATCCGCCGATCTTGCTGATGGACGAGCCGTTCAGCGCAGTCGATCCGGTGGTTCGTGAGGACCTGCAGACCGAGATGCTTCGTCTGCAAGCAGATTTGAAGAAGACCATCGTGTTCGTCACCCACGACATCGACGAAGCCGTCCGTCTCGGAGACAACATCGCCGTCTTCGGACCTCAGGGACGCCTACAGCAGTACGACAGGCCTGCAACGATACTCGCCGCTCCCGCAACATCTTTCGTGGCTTCGTTCGTCGGCCGTGATCGAGGCTATCGAGGGCTGTCGTTCCGCTCGGCCCACTCGGTCACGATGCATCCGATCGACACGGCAACGGAAAGCGAAGTCCGCAGTCTTCGCCTGGAACAGAGACAATGGGTCCTCGTGGTCGATTCCGAGCGTCGTCCACTCGGCTGGATCGACGCCACCGGGGTCGAGAAGGTCCGCGACGGTCGCCCCCTCGACGACAGCACGGCAGCGGGTGGTTCGCTCTTCACCGAAGGTGGCGACCTACGTCAGGCACTCGACTCGGCCATCTCGTCTCCGTCGGGAATCGGTGTCGCGATCGATTCCACCGGAGCCGCCGTCGGAGGCGTCGACGCCGCAGAGATTCTCGAACACCTTGCCGTGCAACGTAGATCCGAGGACGATGAGCGCAATCGGCATCACTTCAGCAACGAGGACACCCCCCAGTGACGTGGCTAGTCGACAATTTCGGCGTCGTCCTCGGGTACACCAAGACACACCTGTACCTCTCGCTCGTTCCGTTGCTCATCGGACTGATCATCGCGATTCCGGTGGGCACCGTCATCCGAAATGCGCACTGGGTCCGAAAAGTCACGATGACGGTGGCCAGCATCGCGTTCACGATCCCGTCGCTGGCTCTGTTCGTCACCATTCCTGCTGTTGTCGGCCTACCGGTGCTCGATCCGCTCAACGTCGTCATCGCGCTGGCGGTGTACTCGACTGCGCTGCTCATCAGGGCAGTCCCCGAGGCGTTGGACTCGGTACCATTCGCGGTCGTCGATTCCGCCGAGGCCATGGGGTATTCGTCGTTGCGACGAGCCGTGGCTGTGGAACTGCCGCTGTCGCTTCCCGTTCTGATCGCGAACATCAGAGTTGTCGCGGTCACCAACATCTCACTCGTGTCGGTGGGTTCGGTGATCGGCATCGGCGGTCTCGGCCAGTTGTTCACGCAGGGATATCAGCGTGACTACCCCGATCAGATCGTCGCGGGCATCATCTCCATCGTCTTTCTAGCCCTGGTGTTCGACGCGGGCCTGTATCTGCTCGGCCGAAAGCTGACACCGTGGACTCGCCTGGGGACGGTCTCGACGAAGAAGGCGCGGGCATGAATCTGTTCTCGGAGGCGTTCTCCTACATCGTCGACGGCGCAAACTGGGCCGGGCCCACGGGAATCGGCGCCCGAATCATCGAACACATCTGGTACAGCCTGCTCGCCATCGTGCTGTCGGCCGTCATCGCGATTCCGATCGGGTTGCTCATCGGCCACCTGCGCAAAGGTGAAGCGGTCATCGTCGGGCTCGTCAATGCACTTCGATCGCTACCGACTCTCGGCATCCTGGTGTTTCTGGTGCTCGTCATCGGTCTCGGTCTCGTGCCCCCGATCATCGCATTGGTGCTCCTCGGCATTCCGCCTCTGCTCGCCGGCACTTACTCCGGCATCGCAAACGTCGACGACAACGTGGTCGATGCCGCCAGGGCGATGGGAATGACCGAATTACAAGTGCTCTTTCGCGTCGAGATTCCGAATGCGTTGCCGCTGATCATCGGCGGATTGCGAAACACCACTCTGCAGATCATCGCCACCGCTACCGTCGCGGCGTACGTCAACCTCGGTGGCCTCGGTCGCTACATCTTCGACGGTCTCGCGCTGTACGACTACGGACGTGTGC
>NZ_LVCV01000104.1 GCF_001647195.1 Rhodococcus sp. EPR-157
GTCGGCTCAGGGCCAAGATCAAGGTGTAGTCGCTCCCGACTGGAATCCCGAAACGCCCCGAACCACAGCCCGTTGAGGCTCAGGTTCGGGGCGGTTCTTTCCCTGTGTCCTACGCGACGCCCTCGGCTCGCGCTGCTGCCGCAACTGCGTCCGCAACGGCTGGGGCGACACGAGGATCGAGCGGGCTCGGCACAATTTTGTCCGCAGCCAGCTCATCGCCGAGAACCGAGAGGATCGCCTCGGCAGCGGCGAGTTTCATGCCTTCGGTGATGCGACGTGCGCCGGCGTCGAGTGCGCCTTTGAACACGCCGGGGAAGGCGAGAACATTGTTGATCTGATTGGGGAAGTCGCTCCGCCCGGTCGCAACGATCGATGCGTACTTGGCGGCCGCTTCCGGATGAATCTCGGGATCGGGATTCGACAGCGCGAACACGATGGACTCGGGGGCCATCGACGCGATGTAGCTTTCGTCGATCTTGCCCGCTGACACGCCGAGGAACACGTCGGCGCCTGCAAGCGCGTCTCCGGCACCGCCGGACAGTCCGCGAGGGTTGGTACGCGCAGCCAGTTCGATTTTGACGGAGTTGAGATCACCACGATCGGCGGAGACGATCCCCTTGGAATCGAGCACGACCACGTCCGGGATTCCGGCGGCGAGAAGAATATTCGCGCACGCGACGCCTGCAGCTCCGGCACCGGAGATGACGATCTTCAGACCCGAGGTGCTCCGGCCTTGGAATTTCGCGGCGCCGTTGAGTGCGGCGAGTACGACGATGGCCGTCCCGTGCTGGTCGTCGTGCATGACCGGGCAGTCGAGTGCCTCGATGACGCGTCGTTCGATCTCGAAGCAACGCGGAGCCGAGATGTCCTCGAGGTTGACGGCTCCGAAGCTGTACCGCAGTCGCACGATCGTGTCCACGATCTCGTCGACATCATGGGTGTCGAGCACGATGGGAATCGAGTTGAGACCCGCGAAATTCTTGAACAGCGCAGCTTTTCCTTCCATGACAGGAAGGGATGCGCGCGGGCCGATATCCCCGAGTCCGAGCACCGCCGAGCCGTCCGTGATGACTGCGACGAGCCGGTCGGTCCACGTGTACTGCTTGACGAGTGAAGCGTCCTGCGCGATAGCTCGGCTCACCTGTGCAACACCCGGCGTGTAGGCAATCGACAGATCACGCTGAGTTTGGAGTGGTGCTGTCAGCTCGACGGACAGCTTGCCACCGACGTGTCCGAGGAAGATCTCCTCGTCGGTGATGGCGGCCAGATCGGCGGTGTTATTTGTCGGTTCGGTCACGATTGTCACGTTATAGCCCCAGGAAACATTCCGATGAAGCACCGGCAGGTAATTCGAAGAAGATGTCTCCGGAGCGCGCCCTTAGTGGCTGCGTCTGCCGTGAAACCACATGATCACGTGAGGCGGGTGAGCCGTCACATTCGAGCCTGGCGCTGTGGCGTCCGAGGCTGCACTGGTTGCTAAGTGTGCCACCGGAACAGCGAAACGCGCAAACCTCAACCCCACCATTGCGTCCACAACAGAACGCCGGCGACGACGAAGACCGACAACGAGGCCAGCACCGACACTGCTCGACGCCGGTGGTCGGCGAAATGCTGGACCACGATCGCCACGATCGCAGCACCGAGGTGCGCGACAACGGACACCGTCCCGGGTCCGGGGAAGCCGCGCTGGCTTCCGAGATACTGCGCCCCTGCAACGACGACAGCGAGTACGACGAGACCTGCGGTGACGGCCCCACTCAAACCCCGTAGCAAACCGTCAGCCTCCTGTGATGAATCCGCGGACGGAGTCCGCAATGAGCTGGACCGCAATCGCGGCCAGCAGTAGACCTGCGATCCGGGCGAGCAGCGTGATACCGCCTTCACCCAGGATGCGTATCAACACTGTCGAGAACCTGAGAACGAGAAAGAACACCAGGTGGATCGTCACGATCGCGAGTGCGACAGAGACCAGAGAACCCACGTTGCCGTCGGCCTGGCTCACGTAGACGATGACGGCAGCGATTGCGCCGGGGCCTGCCATCAGCGGCGTGCCGAGTGGAACGAGAGCGACGTTGACGTCTTCCGCCTCGGACCCACCACCGGCTCCGCGTCCCGTCAGCAACGACAGCGCGATGATGAGCAGCAGCAGTCCGCCCGCACCCTGCAGGGCGGGGATGCCGATGTGCAGGTAGTTCAGGATCGCCTGACCGCCGATCGCGAACACCGAGATGACCGTCAGTGATACCGCAGGCGCCTGCCAGGCGGCCCGGTTCCGCTCTTCCTTGCTCTTGCGTCCGACGAGCGAGAGGAACACCGGAATCGCGCCCGGCGGATCCATGATCACGAACAGCGTGATCAGGACGGTCAGGTACGGCGTCGTGTCGAAGCTCATGACAGGCTCGAAACAGCAGCTGGTACACCCGTCGCGGCAGCCAAGATCCGCTCGTACTGCTCGACAGCGGTGGTGTGCTCACCGAGCCGCAAGTTCTTGTTTCCGCCGTGGTAGTCCGAGGATCCGGTGGCGATCAGATCGAGTTCGTCGGCGAGCTCGCGCATGAATCGAGTGTCCGCAGGGTTGTGGTCGGCATGGTCGACTTCGACGCCGTTCAGACCGTGTCCGACGAGTTCGCGGATGTGCTGCGGGTCCAGCAGCCTGCCTCGGGTGCGAGCGCGAGCATGGGCGACGACGCTCACTCCACCGGCAGTGCGGATCATCTCGATCGCACGGTCGAGCGGGGTGTCCACCTTCGCCACGTAGTACGGGCTTTCCGTCGCCAGGTAACCGTCGAACGCCTCCTGCACGCTGCCGACGGCACCGATCTCGACCAGCGCACGAGCGAGGTGCGGGCGTCCCGCGGACTCCCCCGTCGCGGCCAGGATCTCGTCGGGAACGATTTCCGGATGGTCGACCGCGAGCAACTCCGCCATCGATCGAATCCTTCCTGTCCGCTCGTCGCGCAGCCGTTCGAGTTCGACCGCGAACACCTCGTCCGTCGGGTCGAAGAGATACGCGAGCAGATGGACCGGCACCGGGTCACCGTCGATGCCGCGGCCTACGCACGACATCTCCATCCCTCGCACGACGGTGAGCCCTGCGGGAGCTGCTCGAACCGCGTCGTCCCATCCGGCTGTGGTGTCGTGATCGGTGATCGCCACGACGTCCAAGCCTGCTCGGTGAGCGGCACGCACCAACTCTGCCGGGCTGTCCGTGCCGTCGGAGACCGAGGAGTGGGTGTGGAGGTCGATGAGCACGAGAGCCAGTGTCTCAGGCTCACCGGTGCGTTCGTATCGCAGGCGTACGATTCGCGCCATGCCGTCTCTGCCACCGAGGCCGTCGCTTCCGTCACTGCACTCTCTGCGACCGTCGAACCGCGGACACGCCGTCGGTCCGAAGGTCCCCGTCCCCACCGCTCGCGCCATCGTCGACTGTGCCGTCTACGTCGACGGGGTAAGACTGCCGGGCAAGTACACGCATTCGGCCGCGATCAGCGAGGTACGTAAGCGCGGCGAAGGATTCGTCTGGCTCGGACTGCACGCCCCGGACGAAGGTCAGATGAACGGGGTCGCCGAGTGCTACGGCCTGCACGAGCTGATGGTCGAGGACGCGGTGCACGCTCATCAGCGCCCGAAACTCGAACGGTACGACGATGTCGCATTCCTCGTCCTGCGGACCGTCAGTTACGTCGAGCACGAATCGGTGACAACGGCCAACGAAATCGTCGAGAGCGGCGAGATCATGGTGTTCCTCGCCCGCGACTTCGTCATCACCGTCCGACACGGCGAACACTCCGGCCTGGCGGGCGTGCGCCACCGTTTGGAGGCGAACACCGAACGCCTCGCCCTCGGTCCATCGGCGGTTCTGCATGCCGTCGCCGACCACGTCGTCGACGAGTACCTGGCGGTGACGGGTTCGATCGAACGAGACGTCGACGTCATGGAGGAAGAGGTGTTCTCCCCCAACCACCACGTGCCGATCGAGAACATCTACCTGCTCAAGCGCGAAGTCGTCGAGCTTCGACGGTCGGTCACCCCGCTGTCGACGCCGCTGAACCAGTTGGTGCAGGGCGCCGACACCCCGATCCCCAAGGCCGTGCGGCGCTACCTACGGGACGTGCAGGACCATCACACGACAGTCGCCGAACGGGTTGCGGAGTTCGACGAAGTACTCAGCTCGCTCGTCGACGCAGCTCTGGCGCGCGTGACGATGCAGCAGAACATGGACATGAGGAAGATCTCGGCGTGGGTTGCGATCGCGGCAGTGCCGACGATGGTCGCGGGTATCTACGGAATGAACTTCGACAACATCCCCGAGCTGCACTGGCAGTACGGCTATTACATCGTGGTCGGAATCGTGGCCTCGGTGTGCATCGGCTTGTTCGCCACGTTTCGGCGCAACAACTGGCTCTAGAGGTTGACCGCGGACCTGCTCGGGTCCCTGACATCGATGCCGGCTTCGTTCCATGCGTCGCGGAGCGCGTCGGCACCGCGTAGCCGGACCCAGGCCGCTTCGGTGCCCGTGATCGGGACGACCTGCAAGAACTTGACCGGGTCGGCCGGCTCGGGCAGCTGTAGATCAGGAATGTCACTGTCGCCGAGCAGCACAGCAGTGAACGGCGACCCCACCCACAGCGGCTCACCCAGATCGAGCAACGCATCAGTCACCAGAACGACACCCTCGACCGCAGGTGATGCAGCCAATACGGCCAATTTCGTGTGCACACCGGACGCGACTCCGGCGCCACCGCGCAGTGTCAGAATCAGCTCCGCGCGCGGTCCCCGGGACTGATCCGCCACCATCTCGTTGGGATCCGCCATCGGATGACGAGAACAGCCGAGCGTGACGTATCGGACAAGATCTTCCTCGCCCGCCGCGAATCGAAGCACGTCGAGCGCCTCGAGTCCGAGGAAAGTCACCGACGCCGACGAAGGGTTCTCGTCTCCGATCTCGGCGATCAGATGCGCCCGGACCCGAGCAATTACACTGCCGATGACACCGTCGCTCACGAAGTCCATCCAACACCACCGTCGCCCGGTAGCGTCGTCCGAGTGGTCTCTGTCCTTGCTGTTGCCGACGAAACGATCGAAAGCCTGTGGAGTTCCCAGGTCCGATCCTTGGACGTGGACCTGATCCTCGGCGCGGGGGATCTTCCGTTCGATTACATCGAATATCTGACGGATGCTCTGAACGCACCGTGCGTGTTCGTTCCTGGCAATCACGACGCGGACCTGACGGGCTATTCCGCAGGCCGCGCAGGATGGATGCGAGCCGGCCTACCGAGCACATGGCCCGGCCCGGTCGGTGCCGTCAACGCGGACCGCAAGATCGTGACCGCGGCCGGACTCAGGATTGCGGGACTCGGCGGATCGATCCGGTACAACGGTGGACCGAATCAATGGACGCAACGGCAACAACGCCGACGCGCCCGCACGCTGACTCGAACCAAGAACTGGGCCGAGAAAGTTCGTGGAGACCGACGAGGCGTCGACGTGCTGTTGACGCACAGCCCTCCGTTCGGCGTCGGTGACGACACCGATCCGGCTCATATCGGGTTCGAGTGTCTCGACGACGTCGTCCGATCATTGAGCCCGCAGGTTCTCCTGCACGGTCATATCCATCCGCACGGCCGGACGCCGGAGGACTTCGAGTTGTACGGTTCGGCCGTCATCAACACGGTCGGCTACACACTTCTCCAGATCGAACCCGGCGGAGGCGACCGGGACGTCACTGCTCCCACCATCCTGAGGCGACGCCATGGCACGTGACACCGGCTTTCCCGTAGCCGATGCGGAGAACGACTTCACCCGTCAGCGCCGTCGCGCAGACATCGCACGTCTCGTGGGCTGGCTCCGTCGCCAACCGGACGACGTCAACACGATCCTGCCGTTCGACGAGGTGGTGGCAGCCCTCGGCAAAGTCGGCGAGCGGCAGTTGGGCGTGCAGGTGATCCGCGTCGAATCGATCGTCGGAAGCGTGGACCGCACAAGAGATTTCGACAGGTATTTCCGGCCCACATCGGCTCGTATCCGCGAACGGTGGCAGCGATTGGCAGCTGCACAGAGGCGAGGCGAGGCGATGCCGCCGATCCAGGTCTATCGCATCGGGTCGATGCATTTCGTGCTCGACGGCCACCACCGAGTGTCGATTGCTTTCGCGATGCATCGCGCGACGATCGACGCACTCGTCAGCGAGATCATCACCCGCATTTCCCCCGAAGGAATCACCCGCAGGGGCGACCTGCTGATCAAGGATCATCGGCGGATTTTCCTGTCCCGAGTCCCCCTCGTCGGCAAGGCTCGGGAAGCGGTCACGGTGACGGATCCGTTCGAGTACGCCGAGCTCAGCGAATGCGTCGAAGCATGGGGATTCCGGTTGATGCAGGAGTTGTGCGAGTTCGTCGATCGCGCAACGGTTGCCCGGCGCTGGTTCGGCGAGGAATTCTTGCCCGTCGTCAGGATGGTGCGTGCCGCCGACATCCTCGAAGGCCAGACCGACGCCGAGGCGTACCTGTGGATGATCCGCGAGCGCTATCGCCTTGTCCGCGAACATGTCTGGAACGACGAGATCGTCTCGGAACTGAGGGAACGGGCCCGCGCTACACGACCTCGACGAACGTGACCTCGTGCTCGGCAGCGTCAGGAGCAGCGAACTTCGACATCCGACGGGCCTCCGCCGCGACGGACGCCTGATGCGCTTTCGACAACCGCCGGTACGGGACGACCGTGATCAGTGACCGAGCCCTCTCCCGCGTCAGCTTCGCTTCGCCCGCTACTCGACCGTCGACGAGCGCCACGGGTGGAAACACCCCGTTGCGGGTGAACAACTTCGCGCGGGAATCGATCGAGATCACTCTCGATCGATCGGCGTGCGACAGGAGCAGATTGTCGAACGCAGCCACGATCCGGACCGGCATCCGCATGTCCGGTTCCGGCCTCGGCGCGTCGGGCAGATCGAACAGTTCAGCGCCCGACTCCGAGGTGAAAGTGACCAACTGCGGGCGTATCCGCTCCATCACCTCACCCAATCTCGTCAATCCGGACCAGCTTTGGGCGTCGGCGACCGAAGCGGGGCCGAACGCCGCGAGATAGCGCAGCAGCATCCTCTCCAGCGAAGGATTCGTCTCGACGCCGACTCCGGTCCACGTCTCCAGCGGAAGCAGGCGAACGTGTCCCGTCTTTCCCCACACCGCTCTCGGTGGAACCTGCACCAGCGGAATCAGATTCCTGGCGGCATGAACGAGCGACGACGGTGAGGTGCCGGGAAATTCAAGTGCGAGGCTCTCGCCGAGTTCGGTGTGCCACAGCGGACCGTCGGCGAACAACTCCCGTCCGATGGTGGCAACAGCTGCAGGGTCGACGCCTGCCAGCGCTTGCCGGTGCTGGGTATTGGTTCGAAGATCCGTGTCCATGACCGGTTGCACCAGCGGGCGCAGGAATGCAGCGTCCGCTGCTGTCACCAGATGCACGGTTCCGCGCATGAGCACGATCCGCACAACGCGCGCATTCTCGATCGACTCGGCGAGTTCTTCGGCTCGAAACGCGGCGATCCGCGACCACAGCCCGAAGTACGGCGGGAACGGTGCCTGAGCCTGCATCCCGAGCAGATGACCGATCATCGACTCGGCGGGCATCTCCGCCCGTTCGAGCAAGTGTTGCCGAGCCAGGGTGGCGACGCCCACAGCGCGGTTCGTCAGTGCAGGTGAGCGTCCCATGCGCCACTCCTGACCTTCCCCGATCGCCGGAAACCTGATAAGTACTTAGATGCGTACATCAAATTTTTTTATTTCTTCGCTTTGAAATGTAACGAGGTTTCACCGAATGTCGACCCACGCTCGCGCCGACGAGCTCCGGCCCGGACGATTGCTCCTGCCCGGCCTCTGTTTCGTCGTCATGACCCTTGCTGTGCTGCAAACGATGGTCATCCCCATCGTCGGGACGATCGGAGCCCAACTCGAGGTCAGCACGACTGCCGCCGGCTGGGTACTCACTGCAAACCTTCTCGCCGCTGTCGTCGCGACGCCCGTCATCGGACGACTTGCGGACCTGCACGGTAAGCGACCGGTACTGATCGCGGTACTCGTCGTCGTCCTCGTCGGATCCCTCCTCGCTGCGCTCACCCACTCGCTGCCGCTCTTGCTCGCGGGCCGGGTGCTGCAGGGTGTCTCCTATGCGTTGTTCCCTATCGCGCTGGCAATCCTTCGCGACGAATTGCCGCCGAGGAAGCTCGTCGGCGCGATGGCGATCCTGTCCGGCACGCTGGGCGTCGGCGGCGGTTTCGGACTCGTCCTGACCGGATTGCTGACCGCCGACGGCGCCGACTACCACCGAGTGTTCTGGCTGACGGTGGCCTTCGTCCTGCTGGCGATGACACTTGCATGGTTCGGCGTTCCCCGGCGCCCGCGACACGTCGTCGGGTCGGTGGACTGGTGGGGCGCCGTACTGCTCGCAGTGGCACTGGTGTTGCTGTTCCTCGCGCTGACGCAGGGCCGATCCTGGGGTTGGGGATCAGCGGCGACGCTCGGGTGCGCCCTCGTCGGGGCTGTGGTCCTCGCGATCTGGTGGATCTTCGAGAACCGGATCGAGGCTCCTCTCGTCGCACCGAGGATGCTCACTCATGGACCGCTGCTCGCCACCAATCTCGCAACCGTGTTCGTCGGGATCGGGATGTTCGTGAACTTTCTCGCGTGCTCGTATTTCGTACAGACACCCAGGGAAGTCGCGGGCTACGGCTTCGGTGCAGACGTTCTCTCCGCCAGTGTCGTGTACCTGCTGCCCGGTGCTGTGACGGGCGTCGTCGTGGCGACTCTGAGCGGCGGACTCATCCGAAGCTACGGCCCCCGTCGAGTCCTGATCGCAGGTGGCGTCATCGGCGGCGCCGGTTTCGTGTTCTTCGCCTTCTTCCACGCCGTCACCTGGCAGGTGATCGTTGCGTCGGCGGTGATCAACATCTTCGTTTCGCTGGCCTTCGCCGCCATTCCCAATCTGCTGATCGCCGAGGTATCCGCCACCGACACCGGCGTCGCGAACAGCGTCAATTCCATCGTGAGGACCGTCGGAACCTCGATTGCAAGCGCCGTTCTGACGACGATGCTCGCCACGTACACCATCGCCGGGACCTCCGTGCCCCGTGAGGCCGTGTACACCGCGGCCTTCGTGGTCGGAGCACTCGCCTGCGCGATAGTGACGTTGTCCGCCTTGGCAATTCGGGTACCCTCGCCGCCTGCCAGCGCCCTCACAGGAGGCTCCACGGATCGGCCCACCTCGGTTCAGGCGAAACACCAAGAAAGCGCAGCTAGAGAGATGCTGGCAAACGACTGCTGAGGTTCTGGGAAGGTGTGCATTCGCCTTTCGCCGCGCTGATTACGTCCATAGGTTCGTGGATGTACACCAGTTACTTCGAAAGGGAAGAAAACAATGAACGCACGCAAGATCGTCACCCGCACTGCAGTCACGTGCGCTCTGGTTGCAGTTCCGCTCGTCGCCGTCGTCGGAACCGCCTCTGCGGACCCGATTCACGACAACAGAGGACCGCAGCAGAACCAGCCGAACTTTCAGAACCCGCAGTTCCAGCTGCCGAATTTCGGACCATCACAGCCGGCACCCGCACCTCAGCCCGGGCCCGCGCCGACGACGTACCCGAACTACTCGCCGAACTTCTTCCAGGGTCTCTCGACGGGTTCCGCCGGGTAGTCTCAGCGCCCCTCAGCGCTCCCCGCTCAGTGGCTCGGCGCTCCCCGCTCAGTGGCTCGGCGCTCCCCGCTCAGTGGCTCAGCGCTCCCCGCTCAGTGGCACGGTTGAGTGCATCGGAATGCACTCAACCGTGCCAGTGGGCCGAAGGCCTAGAGCGTCAGATTGTCGCCCGACGCCTGGTCGAACACCGACATCTTCGCCGGATCGAACCACAACTCGACGTCGCTGCCTGCGGCTGCCTTGGACTCCGCAGCCAAGCGTGCAACCACCTGGGCACCGGCTTCGCCCAGTCCGGCATCCGCTGCGAGTTCCTGTAGTTCCGCGGACTGCACCTTGTTGCCCTTGGACTCGAAGTAGACGTACTTGTCGCTGCCCATCGACTCCATGACGTCGACCTTCGCGGTGAACGTTGCGCCGCTGAGCTTCTGGTACGAGTCGATGAGCGCGGCATCCTCGAAGTGCTCGGGGCGGATACCCACCACGACTTCGTTGCCCGGATTCTTCTTCTGAATCGCCGCGCGCCGCTCCCTCGGGAGTTCGAAGTTGCCGAGTTCGGTGGCAACGCCGTCAGCGGTCAAGGTTCCCGGCACGAAGTTCATCGACGGCGAACCGATGAAGCCCGCCACGAACAGGTTTCGCGGCTTGTCGTAGAGCTCCTGCGGCGAACCGATCTGCTGCACGAGACCGCCACGCAGCACCACCACTCGGTCGCCGAGTGTCATCGCTTCGGTCTGATCGTGCGTCACGTACACGGTCGTCGTACCCAGTCGCTTCTGTAGCCGCGAGATCTCTGCGCGAGTCTGCACGCGCAGTTTGGCGTCGAGGTTGGACAGCGGCTCGTCCATCAGGAACGCCTTGGGTGTACGGACGATGGCTCGCCCCATGGCAACTCGCTGACGCTGACCGCCGGACAGGTTCGCCGGTTTGCGATCGAGATGCTGAGTCAGGTCGAGGATCTTCGCAGCCTCCTCCACCTTCTCGTTGATCTCGTTCTTGCTGAGCTTCGCAAGCGTCAGCGGGAATGCGATGTTCTGTCGGACGGTCATGTGCGGGTACAGCGCGTACGACTGGAACACCATCGCGATGTCACGGTCCTTGGGGGCGCGCTCGTTGACGCGTTCACCCGCGATGCGCAGTTCTCCCGACGAGATGTCCTCCAACCCGGCGATCATGTTGAGGGTCGTGGACTTTCCGCATCCCGAGGGTCCGACGAGAATGATGAACTCGCCGTCGGCGATGGTGATGTCCACGTTGCTGACCGCAGCAGCACCGTCGGGGTAGAGCTTGGTGACTTTGTCGAGAACGATTTCGGCCATGACGGTTATCCCTTCACTGCGCCGGACGTCAAGCCCGCCACGATGCGTCGTTGGAAGAAGAGCACGAAGATGATGATCGGAATGGTGATGACCACGGCGGCCGCGGCAATCGACCCAGTGGGCTCTTCGAATTGCGAGCTGCCGGTGAACTGCGAGATCGCGGCAGGCACCGTGATCGACCGTTCCGTCGCCGTCAACGAGATAGCGAGCAGAAGGTCGTTCCAGGCGAAGATGAACACAAGAATCGCGGCGGTGACGATTCCGGGCGCCGCGAGCGGTGCGATCACCTTTCGGAATGCTTGTGCCGGTGTCGCGCCGTCCATCTTGGCCGCCTTTTCCAGCTCCCACGGAATCTCACGGAAGAAGGCCGACAGCGTGTAGATCGCCAGCGGTAGAGCGAACGTGATGTACGGGATGATCAGGCCGGGCCACGTGTCGAACAACCCGAGCTTGCGTTCGATGTCGAACAACGGTGTCACGAGCGAGATCTGCGGGAACATTGCGATCAGAAGAGCCGCTCCGACGAGCAACTTCTTGCCCGGGAAGTCCAGCCGTGCAACGGCATA
>NZ_LVCV01000105.1 GCF_001647195.1 Rhodococcus sp. EPR-157
ACTTCAATCGCCAGAACCCGTACAACCTCGTTGCCACATCCGTGAAGACCTGGTCGGTGTCCGTCGCTCTGACTCGACAAAAGTTACGCGAGCAGATGCCGTCGTGCAAATCGGCAGGTAAAGGCCCGCTTCAGCCGCATCGCCGCAGCTGAACGGCCAATAGTCGGCAGCAACACCGAGCCTGCGCCCCGGACTGGCCACTGTGACGCTGACCATATCCGCGACGAAGTGGGCCGAAGAGACTCCTGTTATCTCCCCAATCCAGTTGCTTGCCCGATGCCACGCCGACCATGGCCGCATCGGCGGCGACCCGCGACATCCCCGTAGCCAGTCCATCAATGCCACTGTGGCACAACGGTTCAGGATCGCCATCCAAGCGAAGGTGTTTCACATTCGACTACGAAAAGGCGATCTGCTGCTGAGTTCGGAGACGTGAGCGGGCGGTTCCAACCCCTCACCGAGGTCGGCTGCCGGCTCGGGTGCCCCCACCCACTCCCCCATCGGGACGACTCCTGCCCACACCCCGCCGGCCTCGAGGTCGACGTCCTCGTCATCCGGTCCGCCGTCGCGCGCCTTCACCGACGCTTCGTACAAGGCGAGTGCCAGCACGGTCGTGGCGGCCAATTCCTTGTTGGTGTGAGCGCGAAGGTGCTGACTCCGGCCTGGTGTCACCTGATCGACGATGGCATCGAGGGCGCGTCCCCGTTCGGCGGCGTCGGTCACCACCCTGGGCCGACCGAACACAACCGCGCTCCGATAGTTCATGGAGTGATGAAACCCGGATCTCGCGAGTACCAAACCATCGACGGTCGTGACGGTCACGCAGATGTCCGCGTCCGGGGCCGCCACCAGGCTCCGGGCCGCGACGGACCCGTGGAGATACAGCGTTCCGCCACGATCCGGTCCCTCCAGGTCCACCCCGTAGACCGTGGGAAGAACCCTGGGTGCACCGTCGATCACAACCCCGAGGTGGCAGATTCGGGCCGAGGAGAGGACATCGGCCAATTCGGTGCGAACGACACGCGCCCGCGCCCGCCCCCGTCTGACGGTAGAGCGCTGCGTGGGGGAAAGTTCGATGTCATCGATGCTCATGCGCTTGATGGTTCTCGAAAATTGGCTTACTGTCACGGTCCATTGGTGCTAGAGATTCGTAGGCCACTCGAAGGTAGGTCATGCTCCCGTCGTCGTTGATCATGTCGGTGGACCGCTCGGATTCACGCACCCTGCCTGTCCAGATCGCCGACCGGATTCGCGCGGCGATCAGCGACGGACAGCTGGCAGCAGATGCCCGATTGCCCAGCAGCAGAGCGCTTTCCGCAGAAGTCGGTGTCGCACGTGCGGTTGTCGAGAGTGCGTACGACCAATTGACCGCCGAGGGCTGGTTGCACGCGCGGCGCGGATCCGGGACCTTCGTTCGACGCCTGCCCACCGACGGGCAGGCTACGAACCCGACAGGATCCAAACGCTCGACAACAAGAGTCACACCTTCAGTGCAAGGCCGAAGAATACGATTGGCCACCGGGACCCCATGGGTCCCCCAGCTGTCCGCAGCGTGGAAGCGCGCGTGGCGAGACGTCGGGAACGCGCAGCCTCCACCGGCTTATCCGGATCCGCGAGGCGACACGCATCTCCGCTCGGCGGTGGCCGATCTGTTGGGACGCGCACGTGGGCTGCATACCGACGCCGATTCCGTCATGATCACGACCGGCAGCATGCACGGGATGAGTTTGTCGCTCGCCGTCCTGCGTGAGGACGGCTTCACCTCGGCACCGGTGCTGGCCCACGAAAATCCCGGCTACCACGTCGCCACGTCCACGGCCCGCCGGTGGGGCTGGTCGGTACACGACGTCGCTGTCGACGACGACGGGCTCGTCACCGCTGAGCTCGATCGAGCACCCAGTCGCACCCGTGCCGTCTACGTGACTCCGTCGCACCAGTACCCGACCGGCGGCTTGCTCACCGTCGGCCGTCGACGCGAGCTTGCCGATTTCGCGCGCACGCGTGATCTCATGATCATCGAGGACGACTACGATTCCGAATTCCGTTACGACGTAGCACCTTTGCCGACTGTGGCCGAATTCGCACCGGACCGGACCATCTACTTGGGGACAGTCGCCAAGACTCTCGGGGGTGGCATCAGGATCGGCTGGCTCGTGGCACCGCCGGACATCGTCGAGCAGATCGCCGAGTTGCGTATCGATCTGGGCGACTACCCGTCTCTGCCGGTTCAGCACGCCATGACCTCGTTGCTGCGCGACGGCGAATGGGACCGAACAGTCCGAGCGGCTCGCAGGCTCTACCGCGAGCGTGACAGACGTGTCGCGGCAGCATTGGATCGATTCGGCGAACTCCGTGGGGTCGGCGCCGGAATGCACACCACCTTGTTGCTCGACCCGAGAGTTGCAGCTTCGGTGGCACTCGAGGTCGCGGCCGCAGGCGTCGACGTCGAGACGCTCGCGCGGTCCACACGTAGCGCCTCGCCGGTTGCCGGCTTGATCGTCGGGTACGGGTCGGTGTCCGACGACGAACTCAGCTATGCCCTCGACTTGCTGATCGACGCGTTGACGCGGGTGAGCTGATCCGCGTCAGTCCACCCGTTCGATGCTGCCGCCGAGATCGCTCAAATTCTCGACGAACCGGGGATAGCCACGGTCGATGTGATAGACGTCGTGAACCTCGGTGACCCCGTCGGCGCACAGACCCGCTAGGACCAGACCAGCGCCGGCTCTGATGTCCGAAGACCACACCGGAGCACTCGACAACTGCGGAACTCCACGCACAACGGCGTGATGCCCGTCGGTTCGAGCATCCGCACCCAGCCGAATCATCTCCTCCACGAAGCGGAATCGGGCTTCGAATACGTTCTCGGTGATCATCGATGTTCCGTTCGCCACCGCAGCGAGTCCGATCGCCATCGGCTGCAGGTCGGTCGGAAAACCGGGGAACGGAAGAGTCGCGAAGTTCACCGCGGTCGGCCGTTCGTGCTGAACGACCCGGAAGCCATCCGCTTCGGACGTCACCTCCGAGCCTGCCGCCCGGAGTTTGTCGAGAACAAGCGACAGATG
Organism: Rhodococcus sp. EPR-157; assembly: GCF_001647195.1. GTDB lineage: Bacteria > Actinomycetota > Actinomycetes > Mycobacteriales > Mycobacteriaceae > Rhodococcoides. The sequence continues at coordinate 3,066 of NZ_LVCV01000105.1, forward strand.
CTTCGGATTCACGCCCCGCACACGGACATCGCCCCGGGTCATCGCAGCTGCAATTCCCCAAGTGGCCGCCACGATGCGATCACCGATCACCTTGTGGGTGGTGGGCTTCAGCGATTCGACACCCTTGATGGTCAGTGTCGAAGTACCGGCACCACTGACCTGAGCACCCATCTTGTTGAGCATGTTGCACACATCGACGATGTCGGGTTCGCGCGCCGCGTTGTCGATGACGGTCTCGCCCTTGGCGAGGACTGCTGCCATCAGGATGTTCTCGGTCGCTCCGACAGACGGGAAGGCGAGTCGAATGTTCGCTCCGCGCAGTTCTTCTG
>NZ_LVCV01000106.1 GCF_001647195.1 Rhodococcus sp. EPR-157
TCCCCACCCGGCAGTGCTACCACTGCGCGCTTGCAGCGAGCAACCAACGGACCCAGTACGCAGACCGACGCCCTGAACTGTGTCACCGCCGGAAAGTCCGCACGATGGGTCGGTTCGGCGGGCGTCGTTATGTGCACGACCGAGCCTTCGAGCACGACGTCACACCCGAGTCCGCGTAGGACCTCCGCCATCAGCGGTACGTCGAGAATGTCGGGACAGTTGGTGATCGTGCTCGTACCCTCTGCCAGAAGCGCCGCTGCCATCAGCTTGAGGACGCTGTTCTTCGCACCGCCGACCGACACCTCGCCGACGAGTCGGTTACCACCGGAGACCAAAAAGCGTTCACTCACAGTTCGACAGCGTAGCCACGACCCGATGGTCCGGGCCGAGCGGTACCGTAGCGCCATGGCTGTGCACTTGACTCGGATCTACACCCGCACCGGTGACGACGGCACCACCGGATTGAGTGACTTCTCCCGCGTACCGAAGAACGACCCGCGCGTCGTCGCCTACGCCGACTGCGACGAGACCAATGCGAGCCTCGGAGTCGTTCTGGCACTGGGCAATCCGTCGTCGAAGGTCGTTCAGGTCATCCGTACCATCCAGAGCGATCTGTTCGACGCCGGTGCCGACCTGTCCACACCGGTGGTCCACGAGCCGAAATATCCCCCGCTGCGCATCGACCAGACTTACATCGACCGACTCGAAGGGTGGTGCGACGAGTTCAACGAGGACCTCGAGCCCCTCACATCCTTCATTTTGCCTGGTGGAACACCTCTGGGTGCCTTGCTGCACGCCGCACGGACGGTGGCCCGTCGCGCTGAACGCGCGGCATGGGCGGCCGTCGAAGCGAGCCCGGACGACACGAGCACATTGCCGGCGAAATACCTGAACAGACTGTCGGACCTGCTGTTCATCCTGAGCAGACATGCAAACCCCGAGGGTGACGTCCAATGGGTGCCGGGAGCATCACGCTCCACCGACGGATAAGAACTAAGCGGCCGGTCGACCGCGCCGTGAGCGGCCCGACGGACGGGATTCGAGCCAGGACATGAACGCCGTCAGAGCTCCCCTGTCCAAAGCGATCTCGAAATGTCGACCATGGTCGGTGAGTTCGAGAACCGCGATCTCGTCGGTCATGATGTCGAACTCGTCTGCCCGGGGCTTCCGGCGCTCACCCACTTCGATGCCCTGACGGGTCATCCGGTGATCCGGTCCCGGCCGAAGGCTCGACAGTTTGAAGAAGACGAGAGTGTTGTCGCCGT
>NZ_LVCV01000107.1 GCF_001647195.1 Rhodococcus sp. EPR-157
CAGACGATACAGAAAAGCCGCGACGAGGCCTGCGAGCAGCACAACCAGGATGATCAGAACGATCACTCCGATGTGCATCTCGCTGGCCCCGTCGCGGCTTTCTCGTGAAACCTAGGCCCGCTCGGCGGCGCGAATTCGGCCCTTCGCCATCGCGAGTGCCTCCTTGTCGTCACCGCCCGCGTCCAGTACTGCTCGAGCTGCATCGACGTCGATGTCCTTGGCGAAGTCCGCAGACTCCGCGAGGACAGTGACGGCTTTACCCGTCACGGACAGGAATCCACCGTGTACGGCCGCAACGATTCGCTCGCCGTCGACTGTGGTGATGGAGACCGTGCCTGCCTCGACCAGCTGGCCGAGGACCGGCTCGTGACCGGCCATGATGCCGATCTCGCCTTCCGTGGTCTGAGCACTCACCAGGGTCGCGTTGCCGGACCACAGTTTCTGCTCGACCGCGACGAGGGAGACCTCCATGCCGTTCGTTTCCGAAGAAGTCACGTCGGGCTACTTTCCGGCGATCTTCTTGGCTGCTGCCTCGACGTCGTCGAGACCACCACAGCTGTTGAATGCCTGCTCGGGAAGGTGGTCGTACTCGCCCTTGGTGACCTTGTCGAACGCCTCGATGGTGTCGGACAGCGACACGACCGAGCCTGGCTCACCGGTGAACTTCTCCGCGACGATGAAGTTCTGGCCGAGGAACTTCTGGAGGCGGCGTGCGCGACCGACCAGAACCTTGTCCTCTTCCTGGAGCTCGTCCATACCGAGGATGGCGATGATGTCCTGCAGTTCCTTGTACTTCTGCAGGATGCGCTTCACCTCGTTGGCAACGCGGAAGTGCTCTGCACCGACGATGCCGGGCTCGAGGATTCGCGACGTCGAGCTGAGCGGGTCCACAGCTGGGTAGATACCCATCTGCGAAATCGGACGCGACAGCTCGGTCGTTGCGTCGAGGTGGGCGAACGTCGTCGCAGGCGCCGGGTCGGTGTAGTCGTCGGCGGGAACGTAGATCGCCTGCAGCGAGGTGATCGAGCGTCCGCGGGTCGAGGTGATGCGCTCCTGGAGCTCACCCATCTCGTCCGCCAGCGTCGGCTGGTAACCCACGGCAGAAGGCATACGTCCCAGCAGGGTCGATACCTCGGAACCTGCCTGCGTGAAGCGGAAGATGTTGTCGATGAAGAGCAACACGTCCTGGCCCTGCACATCGCGGAAGTACTCCGCCATGGTCAGTGCGGACAGGGCGACGCGCATACGCGTGCCGGGCGGCTCGTCCATCTGGCCGAAGACAAGGGCGGTGTCCTGGAGGACGCCCATCTCTTCCATCTCGAGGTGAAGGTCGGTGCCCTCACGAGTGCGCTCACCGACGCCTGCGAACACCGAGGTACCGGAGAACTCGCGGGCAATACGGGTGATCATCTCCTGGATCAGAACGGTCTTGCCGACACCGGCGCCACCGAACAGTCCGATCTTTCCACCCTTGACGTACGGGGTGAGAAGGTCGATGACCTTGATGCCGGTCTCGAGGATCTCGGTCTTGCCTTCGAGCTGATCGAAGGCTGGTGGCTTGCGGTGGATGCCCCACTGCTCACCGTCGCGACCGAGGCCCGGGGTGTCGAGGCAGTCACCGAGGGCGTTGAAGACGTGACCCTTGACGACGTCGCCGACGGGAACCGAGATCGGCTTGCCACTGTCCACGACGTCCGTGCCGCGGACGAGTCCGTCGGTCGGCTGCATGGAAATGGTGCGGACCAGATTGTCACCGAGGTGCTGTGCGACCTCGAGCGTCAGGGTCTTGGCCACGGTCGGCAGAGTGATCTCTGCGTTGAGGGCGTTGAACAGAGCGGGGATGGAGCCGCGCGGGAACTCGACGTCCACAACGGGGCCGATGACCCGAACGACACGGCCGGACTGTGTGCCCGCTCCGCTCGCGTTCTCTTGGGCTACTGCTGCGGTCATTGCTTAGTCACTTCCTGCGCTGTCAGCCAACGCGTTTGCGCCACCAACGATTTCGCTGATTTCCTGGGTGATCTGGGCTTGCCGAGCCTGGTTGGCCTGACGGCTCAGGTTCTCGACCAATTCGTTCGCGTTGTCCGTTGCCGCCTTCATGGCAGTACGGCGCGCGGCCGACTCGGACGCAGCCGCATCGAGCAACGAGGAGTAGATCCTCGTGCTGATGTACTTCGGCAGCAGAGCCGACAGAAGCGTTCCGGCCTCGGGCTCGAAGTCGTACTGGGCCTGCACATCCGAAGCCGAGGGCGAATCGGTGAGCGCATCTGCGCCCATCTGAATCTCCTCGTCGGTGTACGAGATCTCCAGCGGTGCCATCCGGCGAACTTCGGGCTTCTGCGTCAACATCGACACGAAACGTGTGTAGACGATGTGCAGTTCGTCGACGCCCTCGATGGTGCCTTCACCGTTGGGGGCGTCCACCTCGGAGCCGGATCCCGCCATGAACAGCTCGACCAGATGCCTGCTGGCCTTTGCCGCGTCGGCGTAGCCGGGCTCCTGCGAGAAGCCCGTCCATGCACCCTTCACGTCGCGCTCACGGAAGGTGTAGTAACCGAGCCCCTTCGCGCCGAGCACGTAGATGACCGGGTCCTTACCCTCTTTGCGCAGAAGCTGGAACAGCTCCTCCGCTTCCTTGAGGACGTTGGAGTTGTAACCACCGCACATGCCGCGGTCGCTGGTCACAACCAGGACAGCCGCACGCTTGGGTTCGGTGCGCTCGTTCAGCAACGGGTGATCGAGCGAACCCGAAGCACTGGCCAAAGCCGAGAGCACTTTGGTGATCTCTTCCGCGTACGGCTTGGAGGCCGCAACACGAGCCTGCGCCTTGGTGATTCGCGACGTGGCGATCAGTTCTTGCGCTTTGGTGATCTTCTTCGTCGAGTTGACCGACTTGATCCGGGAACGCAGCTCGAGAATGCTTGCCATCAGCTGTTCACGCTCCCTTCTTTGCTCGTCTTGTCACCTGTCATCGCCGGCCTACTTGCTGACTGTCTTGCGGGTGACGTTGACCTGCTCCTGGCTGACCTCGTCCGGGTTCAGCGTGTCTGCCTCGGCCTCGTTGACGACGGTGTTGCCCTCGGAGTCGAGGAAGCCTGCCTTGAACTTCTCGGTGGCTTCGAGGAGCGCCTTCTGCGTGTCGTCGTCCAGTGCCTTGCCGCCGGCAATGTTGTCGTACACGCCGCTGGCGTTGCGGTGCAGATCCTCGAGCAACTCGCTCTCGAAGCGACGCACGTCGCCGACGGGAACCGAGTCGTAGGTGCCCTGACCGGCGAGCCAGATCGACACGATCTGATCTTCGACGGCAACCGGCGAGTACTGATCCTGCTTGAGCAGCTCGACCAGACGCGCACCACGCTCGAGCTGAGCCTTGGAGGCAGCGTCGAGGTCGGAGGCGAACGCGGAGAAGGCTTCGAGCTCACGGAACTGAGCCAGCTCGAGACGCAGTGAGCCGGATACCTTCTTCATCCCCTTGGTCTGTGCGGCGCCACCGACTCGGGAGACCGAGATACCGACGTTGATCGCGGGACGAACACCCTTGTTGAAGAGGTCCGACTCGAGGAAGACCTGACCGTCGGTGATCGAGATGACGTTGGTCGGGATGTACGCCGAGACGTCGTTTGCCTTGGTCTCGATGATCGGCAGAGCCGTCAACGAACCGCCACCGAGCGCGTCGGACAGCTTGGCCGAACGCTCCAGCAGACGGGAGTGCAAGTAGAAGACGTCACCGGGGTATGCCTCGCGGCCCGGCGGACGACGCAGCAGCAGCGAGATGGCGCGGTACGCCTCGGCCTGCTTGGTCAGGTCGTCGAACACGATGAGGACGTGCTTGCCCTGGTACATCCAGTGCTGGCCGATGGCCGAGCCGGTGTACGGAGCGAGCCACTTGAAGCCGGCCGAATCGGATGCCGGAGCCGCGACGATGGTCGTGTACTCGAGTGCACCCTGCTCTTCGAGCGCAGCCTTGACGCCTGCGATCGTGGAGCCCTTCTGGCCGATGGCGACGTAGATGCAGCGAACCTGCTTCTTCTCGTCGCCGGACTCCCAGTTGGCCTTCTGGTTCAGGATGGCGTCGATGCAGACGGCGGTCTTGCCGGTCTTGCGGTCGCCGATGATGAGCTGACGCTGTCCGCGGCCGATCGGCGTCATGGCGTCGATGGCCTTGATGCCGGTCTGCAGCGGCTCTTCGACCGGCTGGCGCTCGAGTACCGAGGCAGCCTGCAGTTCGAGTGCGCGGTTCTCGCTGGACTCGATGTCGCCCAACCCGTCGATCGGCTGACCGAGGGGGTTGACGACGCGGCCGAGGTAGCCGTCGCCGACCGGTACGGACAGAACGTCGCCGGTGCGCTTGACTTCCTGGCCTTCTTCGATGTGCTCGTAGTCACCGAGGATGACAGCACCGATTTCGGTGGCATCCAAGTTGAGCGCAACACCGAGAACGCCGCCGGGGAATTCCAGCAGCTCGTTGGACATCGCCGACGGAAGACCGGACACGTGAGCAATTCCGTCGCTCGTGTCGGTAACCGTGCCGACCTCCTCGCGGGAGGACTCCGGTGAGTAGCTCGCGGTGAAGTTCTCGATCGCGCTACGGATCTCGTCGGAGGAGATCGTCAGCTCCGCCATATTTTTTCCTGCTCTTCCTTCAATGATCGCGGTATTAAAGGCTTCCGAAATTTCGAAACGCCTCTTCGTCAAGACTGTGGTGCCGTACTCGTACTACTTGAGCGTCTTTCGCAATGCAGCGAGGCGGCCTGCCCCACTACCGTCGATGACCTCGTCGCCGATTCGGACCACAAGTCCGCTGAGCAGTTCGGCATCGACCTCGACATGTACGGTGACGGGCTTGCCGTAGGTACGCGTCAATGTCGCGGTCAGCTTCTCGAGCTGACTGTCACTGAGGGGTGCCGCACTGCGCACGTGCGCCACAGCTCGGTCGCGGACCTGCGCTGCCAGTCCTGCCAGTTCGTCCAGTGCATCGGCAGGTGCCGCTTTACGGAGACGACTGACCGCCTGGATCGCCAACGCCTCGGTAACCGCAGTCACCTTGCCGTACAGCAGACGTCCGAGCAGCTCACGCTTGGCTTGAACAGGCTTGCCGAGATCCGACAGGGCCTGCTCGAGCTGCGGGTTGGCTGCAACGATCCGGCCGAGACGGAACAGCTCGTCCTCGACGGTATCGAGCTGATCCTGGTCGGCTGCGGCGCGAAGCAGAGCTTCCCGGCCCAGTACGACCAGTGAGTTCAGCAAATCCGATGCCTTGGACCAGCTCTCCGTGACAGCGGTCTTCAGGATTTTCGAGGTGATCTCCGAAACCTGTCCGGCGAAGAGTTCCTCCGCCAGCGCGCTGCGACGTTCCGCGGAAACCGAGGCGTCGGACAGCGCGGTACGCAACGTGCGCTGTCCGTCGAGGGTCTCCACGACAGCGAAGAGCTCTGCACCGGTCTGCGCGGCAGCAGCAGTTGCTTGCCCTGCCGACGCAGACCCGAGCGCATCGTTCGCAACCGAACGCGTGCGGGCCAGAGCCTCACGAGAAGTTGCGTACATGGTTATCTCACTTTCCCGCTGCAGAATCAGCGGTGACGGAGTCGAGTTCGCTCAGGAAGCGGTCGATGGATCCAGCACGCTTCGCCTCATCGGACAGCTGTTCGCCGATGACCTTCTCGGCGAGTTCGACTGCCGTGCGTCCGAGGTCGCTACGAAGTTCCGTAACGATCTGCTGACGCTGAGCAACGAGCTGGCTGTGACCTGCGGCCACGATCCGGTCGCTTTCCTCCTGCGCCTTCGTCTTCAACTCGGCGAGGATGGCCTGTCCCTGAGCGCGCGCGTCCTCACGGATTTGCGCGGCTTCGTGACGAGCGTCGGCGAGCTGCTTCTGGTACTGCTCGAGAGCAGCCTTGGCCTCCGCCTGAGCCTCTTCGGCCTTCTTGATGCCGCCTTCGATCAGCTCGCTACGCTGCGTCAGGACTTCTTGGAACTTCGGAAGGATGTACTTCCAGAAGACGAAGCCGATGACAGCGATGCAGACCGCAGACCAAACGATGTCGTAAGTCGCGGGGAGAAGAGGATTGATGTCCTCGCCTTCCGCCGCGGCCAAGAACGCGATGTCGGTTGCCATGTCGGATTAACCGAACAGGAAGCCGGCGACGATACCGATCAGCGCGAGCGCTTCGGTGAACGCGATGCCGAGAAACATGTTGGTACGGATGGTGCCCTGGAGCTCAGGCTGACGGGCGATGCCCTCGATGGCCTTGCCGACCACGATGCCTACACCGATGCCAGGTCCGATGGCAGCGAGGCCGTAACCGATTGCACCGTATCCAGCGCCGGTCACCGTGCTGGTCGTTTCCTGTGCCAGGTACGCGAGGCTCATTTGAATTCCGTTCCCTTTCTGTTGCCCATCACCGGTCGGTGCGTGGGTCAGGTAGATCTTGTCGTCGTGCGGTCTAGTGAGAGTCGGCGTGCAGAACTAGTGGGAGTCTGCGTGCAGGGCGAGGTCGATGTACACCGCGGTGAGCAGCGCGAACACGTATGCCTGCAGTCCGATGACGAGCATCTCGAACAGCGTGAAGCCGAAACCTGCTGCAAGCGAGAACAGGCCGAAGATCTTCATTCCCGCCGCGGCCTGGAAGAAGAAGAACTGGGTCGCGCTGAAGAACAGCACGAGCATGAGGTGACCGGCGAGCATGTTGGCCATGAGACGCACGGTGAGCGTGAACGGTCGAAGAATGAACGTCGAGATGAACTCGATCGGGATCAGAATGATGTGCAACGCCCACGGAACGTCGGGGACGACGACGCTGCTCTTGACGTACTTGAAGAAGCCGTACTTCTTGATTCCCACGTAGTTGAACGTCACGTAGGCGATCAACGCGAGCACGATCGGCATACCGATTCGCGCGTTCGGAGAGATGTTCAGGAACGGGATGATTCCGGACATGTTCATGAACAGCACGGCGAAGAAGATCGTCATGATGATCGGCAGGAAGCGCTTGCCCTGCTCCTTGCCGAGGATCTCGTCCGCGATCTGAATCTTGACGAAGTCCAGCATGTACTCGACGACGTTCTGGAGTCCCCGTGGCACGACTTTCGCACCGCGCATCGCGACCGCGAACAACACGACCAACACGAGGGTCATGAGGATGCGAATGAGCATCAGTCTGTCCAGTTCGAAGGGTGTGCCCTCGAACAAGATAGCGGGAGGAAAGAAGTCGGATAGTGACGGCGGAGTGAACTCCGCAGCCAGGTTGGTGACGCTCAGCGGTCTCTCCCGTGTTCGGGCCGCAGACGCCAAACGACTGCGGTTCGATCGGACATTGACGATCTATCAAGTCGACGATATCGGCTCGAGGTCGTCAGCAGCTGAGGCCTGGTCTTCACTGGCCAGCGTCTGTCGGGTGTCGGCGACTCACGTCGACTCGGTAACTCTTCGGACGCGTCTGTAAGTGATCTCACGCGACGTCGGTTACCTGTGAGGGCTTTCTTGCCGCGCGATATGTCCTGTTCGCGACAGTCGACCCTCACTTGGTCGGAACTTTATCAACACAACTACGACGTTGTGTAGGTGGGGCTGTTTCTTGACCGATTACGACCGTTCGTCGTACTACAGGCCGTCGGACTCGGTGTTGTCCGGCTTGTCGTCCACGTATGGAGCCTTGGTCCGCACCACGCCGTAGACCTCCGCTCCGAGTACGAGAACCAGAGCGGCAACCACTACGAGCGCCAACGACTTCTTGCTGTAGAAATCCATGTCCTTCAGTACCGCCAGGACCACCACGGCGAGCAGCATCTTGACGATCCACCCGCCGAGCAGCACTGCGCCGGCCATGGTCGGCGGAATCTTCGAGGTGAGCGCGATGGACAACGCAGTGGTGAGAATGAACCCGCCACCGAGCGCCGCACCGATGAGCGCTCCCCACAGGCCGGGAAGTCCAGCGACCAGTGTCGCGATGACGGCACCGAGCACGGTCAACACCGCCAGACCGATGATGCCGTAGCGAACTGCAGCACGCATCGAGTCGGATTGATCGGGCACCGGCGCAGGAGAGAAGCTCACAGACGCACAGACTACCCAGCCACGTCGGGCATCAGCCCCGACGGTCTCGTCGGCCGGCTTTCCTCGTGCGCCGATGCTGCCGAGCCATGTCGAGGCGAATGGTCGGAACGGCGGTCACCACCAGCGCGAACACCAGACCTGCCGCAACCAGCAACACGACGATTCGTCGATCGATCAGTGAGGAACCGACCGCACCGAATGCGAGCACTCCCACCCACAGGTAGATGACCAGGACGACTCGGCGGTGCGAATGTCCGATCTGAAGCAATCGGTGATGCAGGTGCATCTTGTCTGGGCTGAAGGGGCTGCGGCCCGCCCGTGTGCGCCTGATGACCGCCAGCAGGAGGTCCAGTATCGGAATGAACATGACCGCGCCGACCAGCAGGAGCGGCGACAGGAGGCCGAGCAGATCCCTGGGCCCGTACGCCACGAGCGGGATTCTGCCCGACGCACTGGTCGCCACCGTCGCGAGCATCAGTCCGATCAGCATGGATCCGGAATCGCCCATGAAGATGCGGGCGGGCTGGAAGTTGTGCGGGAGGAACCCGAGACAGGCACCTGCCAGCGCCGCAGCGATGACCGCAGGCGGGTAGATGCTCACGTCGCCACCCTGTTCGTGAAGCAACCCGACCGAGAACACACAGATGGCAAGTGACGCGATGAGACCGAGCCCGGCTGCCAGGCCGTCGAGGCCGTCGACAAAGTTCATCGCGTTCACCATCACGACGGTGATCAACACGGTGACGAGACCGGCCTGCAGTTGGTCGAGAACGAGAGTGCTGCCGCCGTCGGGACCCCACGGCAGATAAAGCAGATACCAGCTGACTCCCATGACGACCAGGACTCCAGCGGCCGTTACCTGGCCGACGAATTTCGTCAGGGCATCGAGACCCCACCGGTCGTCGATGATGCCGACACCGACGATCACGAATCCGGCCATCATCGCCGCCGGGATGTCCTGGTTGTACTCGGGGTTGAAACCTCGGGCGAGAGCAGGCAGTTGCGACGCGAACAGCAGCGCCACCAGCATTCCGAGGTACATCCCAGTGCCGCCGAGCCGCGGCGTCGGCGTCACGTGGACGTCTCGCTCACGAGGAGCGGCGACTGCCCCGAACTTGATCGCGAGAACGCGAACACCACCGGTCGCCAGGAACGTCACGACAGCAGCGGTGAGGAAGACGAGCAGGAGCTCCCTGATCGGGACGCCCGCGCCTTGCCCCGACTGCGCGAGAATCTCGACCGTCATGCGTCGGGGTAGGCCGGCTTGCGCGTCACGAGATCCGTCACGTCGCTCTTCACGGCAGCAAGCTCGCGGTCACCGTCGGGGGTGCCTGCCTCGGCGCGCACTGCACGCGAGAGCAGAACACCGACGGTGTTCATATCGGAGGTATCGAATCCTTGGCTCGTCACCGCGGCAGATCCGACCCGAATACCCGACGCGACGGCAGGCGGCGCCGGATCGAACGGAATCGCGTTCTTGTTGAGGGTGATCCCGGCCGCCGCGCAACGATCTTCCGCGGTGCGACCGTCGACACCGAGGTGCTGCAGGTCGATCAGCGCAAGGTGCGTATCGGTGCCACCCGACACCGCACGCATCCCTGCGTCGGTCAGCGACTGCGACAGCGCCCGTGCGTTGGCGACC
>NZ_LVCV01000108.1 GCF_001647195.1 Rhodococcus sp. EPR-157
CCCTGACTGAACGGGAAGACAGCTTTGTCGATGGCCCGCGCGTGCTCCTCGCGGCACATCAGCATGCCACCGCGCGGCCCTCGCAACACCTTGTGAGTGGTGGCAGACACGACGTCGGCATACGGGACGGGCGACGGAATCGCCTGTCCGGCAACCAGTCCGATGAAATGCGCCGCGTCGACCCATAGGATCGCACCTGCCTCGTCGGCGATGGATCGGAACGCTGCGAAATCGATCTCTCGCGAGTAGGCCGTCGCTCCCGCGACGATGATCCGGGGTCGGTGCAGAAGCGCCAACTCGCGTACCTCGTCGTAGTCGATGAGCTCGGTGTCGCGGCGCACGTGATACGGAACGGCGGTGAACCACCTGCCTGAGAAATTGACCTTGGAACCGTGGGTCAGGTGGCCACCGTGCGGCAGACTCATCGCGAGCACGGCGTCGCCCGGTTGCGCGAAGGCCGCGTAGACGGCCAGGTTCGCACTTGCCCCCGAATGCGGCTGCACGTTGACGTGGTCGGCACCGAAAAGGGACTTTGCGCGCTCGATCGCCAGAGTCTCGGCGCGGTCGACCACCTCGCATCCGCCGTAATAGCGGTTGCCCGGATAGCCCTCGGCGTACTTGTTCGTCAGAACGCTCCCCTGCGCAGCCAGCACAGCAGCCGAAGTGAGATTCTCGCTGGCGATGAGCTGAAGGCCACCGCGCAATCGGTCGAGTTCATCGGTGACGACGTCGGCGATCTCGGGATCGACCGCCGCGAGCGCGGCGAAATCCGGACCGAAGAATCGCGGTTCCGTCACGACGCCGTACTCCCCTGCACAAGACTGTCCGCGGTGACCCCGAGCACCTCGGCGACGGCATCGGTCGAAATTGCGCCTGCCCGCAGAATTTTGGGCTGCTCCGATGTCAGATCGACGATCGTCGACGCGACGGCATGCTCGGCGGGGCCGCCATCGAGGTAGACCGCAGCCGAACCGCCGAGCTGGTCCCTCGCCTCGGTCACCGTCGTCGCGGGGGGTTGACCCGAGATGTTCGCGCTGGAGACCGCGAGCGGACCGACCTCACGCAATAGTTCGAGCGCGACCGGATGCAAAGGCATACGCAACATCACGGTGCCGTGCGCATCGCCCAGATCCCACGCGAGGGACGGTGCCTGCTGCACGACGAGACTCAGCGCGCCGGGCCAGAATGCTCTGATCAGATCTCTCGTCCGCGGCCTCACGCTCCCGACGAGACCGTCGATCGTGTTCCAGGAACCGACGAGCACCGGCACCGGCATGTCCCGGCCGCGCCCCTTGGCGCGGAGCAGATCGGTGACAGCGCTGCCGTCGAACGCGTCGGCTGCGAGGCCGTACAGGGTGTCCGTCGGCATGACCACCAGACGCCCGGACTTGAGTGCGCCCCGGGCTGCGGACAACCCGGCTGCTCGAGAATCGGCATGCTGGCAGTCGTAGACGGTACTCACCCCCCTATCCTGTCACTCGTTGCATCGCCGGCGGCGTCAAGGTTGGCCCAGTGGGTCGCATGTCGACCGGATCGCCCACGCGGGCAATCGGCCTAGCTGTCCGCGGAGACCGCCCGTGACGCGACGACGAACCGAGGGCGACCGGACAAATCGGGATGCTCGACGACGTCGGTGAACACACGTCTCCGTTCGAACAACGCTGCGACGCGATCGCCGTGTGAATCATCGTGTTCGACACCTACTCCCCCACCTACGGCGAGCCACCGAGCGATGTTGCCGATCATCGGCTCGATGACCGAGAGTCCGTCGGCGCCACCGAAAAGGGCCAGATGTGGATCGTGCTCGAGTACCTCCGGCTCCAACTCGGCGCCCTCGGGGATGTACGGCGGGTTGGCGACGATGACATCGACCCGGCCGTCGAGTTCGGTCAGCAATTCACGGTCCGTGACATCTCCGTGGTGCAGCGTGATCGGAGTGTCACCGCGTTCGGCACGGAGGTCTGCATTACGGCGAGCCCACGCCAGCGCAGACGGATCGAGTTCGACGGCATGGACCTGCGCGTCAGGCCTCGCATTGGCCAGTGCTAGCGCGAGAGCACCCGAGCCGGTACACAGATCGAGGATGACCGGCGGTTTCCGATCGACCCCTTCCACGAATGCAAGCGCCCAGCCGAGTAGCAGTTCGGTCTCGGGCCGTGGAACGAACACTCCCGGCCCGACTTCGACGTCGATGTTGCCCAACGCCGTCGTTCCGGTGATGTACTGCAACGGAATTCGCTTGGCGCGCTGCTCGATGGTCCGGTAGTACGCCTCGATCACCTCTGGTTCGACGAGGGGAACGAGCCCGAGACGCCCGCGCTCGACGCCCACGAGGTGCGAGGCGAGCAGTTCGGCGTCGACCCTGGGGCTGGGCACACCGGCTGCCTCCAGGGTCGCGGTTGCCTCCAGAATGGCCAAGCGAAGCGGTTTCCGAGTCACCACTACAGCGTGCCATGCCGTACCGACGCCCCGCGCATGCGTCAGATTCGCTTCAGAAGCTCGGCCTTCTTGGTGAAGAACTCGTCGTCGGTCAGAATGCCTTTGTTGTGCAGTGATGCGAGCGACTCGATGGCCGAGGTGACGTCGTCGATGTTCAGGCCTCCAGGGGAACCCGTGTCGGCGACGGGCGACGACTGTGGCTGAAAGTTCGATGGGGCCTGCGAGGGCGCCGGGGCCTGTTCGGGTGTCCGGGATGGGGCTTGGGCAGACTGCGACGGATCGACCAAGGGCAGGCTCGCAGCGGTGAACGTGCCGTACTGACTGGTGGACTCCAGCGAGCCCGGGCCGCCACCCTGCTGCTGTTGCACGCCACCGATCGAGTGATCGAGCGTGTCGTAGACCGACAGGCGGCCGTTGGCCAGCACCGCAAGACGTCGAGCATTCGGGAAGTAGGCGTACTGCGAGCCGTTCTGCCCGCCGCTGGAACTGGGGCTGCCGAGATCGCTCGGCCACCAACTGGAGCCGAATCCCGAGTTCGACTGCGCGGGCGGGTAGACCTGCTGATTCGCCAGCAACTCGGACAGGTCGCGGCACAATCCGTCGACGCGTGCTTTGAGTCCGTGGTCGAACATGTTCCCGACCATCGTCATCCCGCCGCGCATCCACTGTCCCCCGCCGCCGAGTTCGGGGACGTTGAACTGTGCCATCGATCCACGACCGGCGTTGACGGCGTCGAGCATCGTGCGTACGGCTGCGGTGGAGACGCCGTACCGGCCGGCCAACTCCGCAACTGCGTTCTCACCCGCGGGTGTCAGTTCCTGGTACATCGGCACCTTTCCTGTGCGCTTCGGCCCGTGGGAGGCGAATTATTCGGCTTGCATCCGCGCGTCTCGATCGGCCTTGGCAAGGGCGTCGAGCAACGCATCGAGCTCACCATCGAGTACGGCGTCCAGGTTATGCGACTTGTAGCCGATCCGATGATCGGTGATGCGGTTCTCCGGAAAGTTGTAGGTGCGAATGCGCTCGGAACGGTCGACGGTGCGAACCTGACTTGCTCGTCCGGCCGCGGCCTCTTCGTCGGCAGCCTCCTCGGCCGCAGCTTGCAGTCGAGCCGCGAGGACCTGCATCGCACGCGCCTTGTTCTGAAGCTGAGAGCGTTCGTTCTGACAGGTGACGACGATCCCGGTGGGCAAGTGGGTGATGCGCACAGCGGAGTCGGTCGTATTGACGCCCTGCCCGCCCTTGCCGGACGAACGGTAGACGTCGATCCGGAGGTCGGTCTCGTCGATCTGTACTTCCTCGACCTCGTCGGGCTCCGGGTAGACCAGGATTCCGGCCGCGGACGTGTGCACTCGTCCCTGAGATTCGGTCACCGGCACTCTCTGAACGCGATGCACGCCACCTTCGAACTTCAGTCGGGCCCACACACCGTCGACCGAACTGCCCTTCGCCTTGATGGACAACGTCGCGTCCTTGTAGCCGCCGAGATCGGAGACATTGGCGTCGAGGATTTCGACCCGCCACCCGCGACGCTCGGCGTAGCGCACATACATCCGTGCAAGGTCGGCGGCGAACAGTGCCGATTCCTCGCCTCCCTCACCGGATTTGACCTCCATCACGATGTCGTCGCCATCGTGCGGATCACGCGGAGCGAGAAGATCGGCAAGAGTCTGTTCGAGGGCCACCACAGTCGCCTCGAGTTCAGGAACCTCGGCGGCGAAGGACGCATCGTCGGCGCCCAACTCGCGTGCAGCCGCGAGATCGTCCTGCGCGGACGTGAGTTTCCCGTGAACCGACATGATCGGGGCGAGTTCGGCGAATCGCTTGCCCGCACGCCGCGCCGCCGCCGGATCGTCGTGCAAGGCAGGGTCGGCGAGCTGCTGTTCCAGGCCCGAATGCTCGGCCAGAATGTCGTCGATGGCCGAAGGCTTCGTCGTCCTCGCCATGGGTGCGCTCCGCTCTAGTACTCGATGAGTCCATATATACAAAAGCCGACGCCCGCCCTGTAGACATCACAGGACGGGCGTCGGGAGAAAAGCTAGCTGTCGGCGTCAGCCTTCTTGCCGGCACGCTTTCCGTAGCGAGCCTCGAAGCGCGCAACGCGACC
>NZ_LVCV01000109.1 GCF_001647195.1 Rhodococcus sp. EPR-157
CGCAACCGCACACAACCGTGGTCAGCGTGTAGTCGGGGTGAATTCCTGCCTTCATGGTGTCCCTTTCAGATGGTCGCCGGGTCGCCCTCGCCATTCGAGAGCGTGAACCGGAACCGGACTCGGCCGTTCAGTATGCCAGAGAGGTCTTCCGACCTGCTAATCGTCTTGATTTCCTCACCGACAGGTGCTTCAACACCCGCACCTGTCGGCTTGTTCCCACGCTGGACCCGACCCGGGTGGTCAGTCGTCGAGCGCGCCGGGCGCGGTCTTCGACACCTGGATCAGGAACTCGACGTTGCTCTTGGTCTTCTTCAGGCGATCGACCAGCAGATCGATTGCCTGATGCGAGTCCAGACCCGACAGAACGCGGCGAAGTTTGTGAACCACTGCCATCTCGTCGGGACTCAGCAGCAACTCGTCGTGACGAGTGCTCGACGGGTTGATGTCCACAGCCGGGAACACGCGCCGCTCGGCGATCTTGCGATCGAGCTTGAGCTCGGCGTTGCCGGTGCCCTTGAACTCCTCGAAGATCACGGTGTCACCGGTGGAGCCGGTCTCGACCATGGCCGTGGCGATGATCGTGAGCGATCCACCGTTCTCGATGTTGCGGGCAGCACCGAGGAAACGCTTCGGCGGGTACAGCGCTGTCGAATCGACACCACCGGACAGGATCCGGCCCGACGCAGGCGAACTGTTGTTGTACGCGCGACCCAGTCGAGTGATCGAGTCGAGCAGCACGACGACGTCCTGACCTGCTTCGACGAGACGCTTCGCACGCTCGATCGCGAGCTCGGCGACTGCTGTGTGATCACCTGGCGGACGGTCGAATGTCGAGGCGATGACCTCGCCCTTCACCGAGCGCTGCATGTCGGTGACTTCTTCCGGACGCTCGTCGACCAGGACGACCATCAGGTAGCACTCGGGATTGTTGACCGAGATCGCGTTGGCGATCGCCTGCAGAACGCTCGTCTTACCGGCCTTCGGCGGGCTGACGATCAGTGCGCGCTGACCCTTACCGATCGGCATGACCAGGTCGATGATGCGCGTGGTCAGGATGTTCGGCGTCGTCTCCAACCGCAGTCGCTGGTTCGGATACAGCGGGGTGAGCTTGCCGAACTCCGGACGCTTGCGCGCAGTCTCGGCATCGCCACCGTTGACGGTGTCCAGGCGAACGAGCGGGTTGAACTTCTGACGCTGATTCGACTGCTCACCTTCACGAGCGACACGAACAGCACCGGTCACGGCGTCGCCGCGGCGGAGTCCGTTCTTGCGCACGAGATTCATCGAGACGTACACGTCGTTCGACCCCGCGAGGTAGCCGGAAGTACGCACGAATGCGTAGTTGTCGAGCACATCGAGAATGCCCGCTACCGGCTGCAGAACGTCGTCTTCGCGGATCTCGGGCTCGCGCTCGTTTCCGCCGCCGCCACCGCCGCCTTCGCCGCGGTCACGCCCACGACGACGCTCACGGAACCTGCGGCCCCTGCGGCCACGGCCGTCGCCGTCGTCCTCGGAGTTGTCACGGTTGTCGCGGTTGTCTCGGGGACCGTTGTTGTTGCGGTCGTCCCCACGAGAGTCGTTCTGGTTCTGATTCCGGTTGCGGTTGCCTTCACCCCGGTTGCCTTCACCCCGGTTGCTCTCGCCCCGGTTGTCGCGGTTGCGCTCGCCGCGGGTGCGCTCGTTGCGCCCACCCTCGGAACGGTTGCCGTCGTTGTCGGAGTTCTCTCCACGGCCGCCGGCGTCACCACGGCCACCGCGAGCACCGTCGTTGCCGTCGGTCGAATTTCGGTTCTCCCGATCGGCGCGACCACGCCGCGGCCGATCGTTGGACGCGGAATCCGACTCGCCTGCGTCCGCACCCGACGGCTGGGATTCAGGAGTCGTGGCGGGCGCTGACTCGGGTGTGGTAGCCGAGTCGGCAGCGGTCTCGTCGAGCGGGAGCTGGTCTGAAGCGCCTGCTCTACGACCGGCGGTTCGCCGACTTCGCGTACGACGAGGCGTGTCCGTTGCATCGTCCGCATGTGGTTCAGGAGAAGCTGTGGAGCTCGTCTCGGGCGCCGGAGTTTCGGCAGTGGGAGTCACGGCAGTGGGAGTCACGGCAGTGGGAGTCACGGACTCCTGAGCGCGAGTCTTGTCGGCTGCGCTACGTCGAGGGGTCTTGGGTGCATCGGTTGTTGCCGCTGCACCACCGCCTTGACGTGCAGAAATGGCGGCGATCAGATCGCCTTTACGCATGCCGGAGATGCTTTTGATGCCGAGTTCGCCCGCGAGACTACGCAGCTCGGTGAGCACCATTCCGGACAGGCCAGCTCCGCGTCGCGTCTTTTCGGGCGCAGAGATCAGTTCCGTATCGGTCACGGAGGTCCTTTCCTTCCCTCGCTCGCAGTCTGCGCAGTCGAGGGTTCGTTTCCGTAGCTCGAATCTCTTTCGAGCACGGATATTGCCGTTCACGATCGAATTGCTTCCGACGGACGACCGACCTGAATCCGCATAAAAGGCTACGGAGGGTCGAAGCCAGGAGCGTCAGTCGACTCGGACGTGAATTCCCCCGAATACGATGACAAGATTGCCCTGGTGGAAACCGGCGTCTGAAGCGCACGTTGTACGGACGACCCTCAGGATAGCGTCGATCATCGCGGTCGGCAAGAACCCGCTACCGGCGAGTCACACCGGGGTCACTCATGACGTGCAGACGCCGTCGGCAACATCCAGTTCGAGGACGCGAATCCCCTCGCTCGTCGCCTGCTCCTTCAAATCCGTCGGGAAGGGTTCGGTGCAGAGCGCAAGCACAGTCGGGCCCGCACCGGACAGGACCGCGGCGATTCCCCGCGATCGAAGCGCGGTGATCCACTTCGTTGCCGCGGGTAGGGCGCTCGATCGCTGACCCTGATGCAGCATATCCTCGGTTGCCGGGATCAGCAGGTCCGGTCGCTGGGTCAGGGCCACAACGGCGAGCGCACCTCGACTGACGTTGAACGCGGCATCACGATGCGGCACCAACTCGGGCAACAGTCCGCGAGTGTGCGAGGTCGACGACCGCTCCGCCGGAACGAGTGCGACGACGTGGATGTCGGGATGAACCGGCAACCGCACCGCCGAGTAGATTCGCTGCGAGCCACTGTCGCTTGCCGGCTCACTCCACGACACGACCGCACCACCGAGCACACTCGCCGATGCATTGTCGGGGTGTCCTTCGAATTCCGAGGACAGTTGCACCAACTGCCGATCGGTCAAGGCAAACGCCGGATCGAGCTTGGCCGCCAATCCGTTGGCGGCGGCCAACCCGCCCACCACCGCGGACGCAGACGATCCGAGACCACGGGAATGTGGAATTACGTTGGTGCACACCACATCCAGACCATCTGCCCACACTCCGGCCGCCTCGAGACCGCGCTCGATCGCGCGGACGACGAGATGCGAGGGCCCCCAGGGAACATCCTCGGCACCCTCGCCTTCGACGTGGATGCTGAGCCCGGACGCTGTGATGGTGACTCGGATCTCGTCGTAGAGACCGAGTGCGATTCCCAGTGTGTCGAACCCGGGCCCGAGGTTGGCGCTCGACGCAGGAACACGCGCCGTGACCGTCAACCCCAGCGGCAGTGTTGTCGTCATGGCCTGGGACTCTGCCACTACGCCAACTCGAGCGCAGATGCCACGGCAACAGGGTCGACCGGGATCGGCTCGACCACAGGCATTCCTGACAATGCGGTGTCGGGGTCCTTCAAACCGTTACCCGTCACCGTGCACACGACACGTAGGCCGCTGTCCAGCCAGCCTTCCTTCCGCGCGGCGAGCAAGCCCGCGATGGAGGCAGCTGACGCAGGCTCGACGAAGACGCCCTCGGATTTAGCCACCAGGCGGTACGCCTCGAGGATTTCCTCGTCGGTAGCAGCACGGAACGCTCCGCCCGACTCCTCCTTGGCAGCGACTGCGCCGTTCCACGAAGCGGGCGAGCCGATACGAATGGCCGTTGCGATGGTCTCCGGGTCTTTCACCGGCGCACCGTGAACCAGCGGCGCCGCACCTGCGGCCTGGACCCCGAGCATGCGCGGCTTGATCGTGGTGAGCCCATCTCGGAAATACTCCGAGTAGCCGCGCCAGTACGCCGTGATGTTGCCCGCATTGCCGACCGGGAGCACGTGCACATCCGGTGCGTTTCCGAGAGCGTCGCAGATCTCGAAGGCCGCAGTCTTCTGCCCTTCGATGCGAACCGGGTTGACCGAGTTCACCAGCCCGATGGTCGGAAACTCTGCAGTTGTCTTCCTCGCAAGTTCGAGGCAGTCGTCGAAATTGCCCTGAACCTGAATGATCTTGGCGCCGTGCATGACTGCCTGAGCCAGCTTGCCCATCGCGATCTTGCCCTGAGGAACGAGAACAGCGCAGCCCATGCCCGCTTTGGCGGCGTAGGCGGCGGCAGAGGCGGACGTGTTGCCCGTCGATGCGCAGAGAACAGCTTCCTGACCGCGGGCAAGTGCGTCGGTGACCGCCATCGTCATACCGCGGTCCTTGAAGGAACCGGTCGGGTTGAGACCTTCGACCTTGAGATGCACCTCGCAGCCCGTGATCTCGGACAGCCGTTCCGCATGGATCAGCGGGGTTCCGCCTTCGAGCAGGGTGACAGTCTTCCAATTCGGGCCGATCGCAAGACGTTCACGATACGCCTCGATCAGACCCGGCCATGGGGTGTGCACGGTCATTTATGTGCCTTCCAATCTCAGAACACTGGCTACAGAGGTGACGACGTCGAGCTTGTCCAACGCCGAAACAGTTTCGGACAGAGCAGAATCCGCAGCGAGGTGCGTCACGACCACCAGACGTGCGCCGTCACCCGAGCCCGACTGGCGAACAGTGGAGATACTCACGTCGCGCTTGGAGAACTCAGCAGCCACGGTCGCAAGGACTCCAGGCTTGTCGGCGACCTCCATGCTGACGTAGTAGCGGGTCGAGATGTCACCCATCGGCGCGATCTCGAGCTTGGCGTACTTCGACTCCAGCGGTCCACGACCCCCGTAGAACTTGTTGCGGGCGGCCATGACCAGATCACCGAGCACGGCAGAAGCCGTCGGCGAGCCGCCTGCGCCCTGTCCGTAGAACATCAGCCGTCCAGCCGCTTCCGCCTCGACCACGACGGCATTGAACGCGCCGTTGACCGTCGCGAGCGGATGGTCGCGCGGCACCAGAGCCGGGTAGACCCGGGCAGAGATCCGCTCTTTCCCCTTGGGCGTCGTGATGCGTTCGCAGATGGCCAGCAACTTGATCGTGCAGTCCAGCGACCGTGCCGTCTCCAGATCCGCGGAGGTGATGTTGCTGATGCCCTCGCGGTACACATCGCCTGCGGTGACCCGAGTGTGGAACGCGATGGACGCGAGGATCGCGGCCTTGGATGCAGCGTCGTAGCCCTCGACGTCGGCCGTCGGGTCGGCTTCCGCGTAGCCCAAGCGGCCTGCTTCGACGAGAGTCTCCGCGTAGTCGGCTCCGGTCTCGTCCATGGCGGAGAGGATAAAATTCGTGGTGCCGTTGACGATGCCGGCGACCTTGGTCACCCGGTCCCCGGCGAGGGACTGCATCAGCGGACGGACGACGGGAATCGCACCGGCGACTGCCGCCTCGAAGTACAGATCCGCGCGGGACTTCTCGGCAGCCTCGTTGAGTTCACCGGTGTATTCGGCGAGCAAGGCTTTGTTCGCCGTCACGACGGACTTGCCCTTTTCGAGGGCCGCGAGGATGAGCTTGCGTGGAACGTCGATGCCGCCGAGAACCTCGACGACGATGTCGACGTCGTCCCGATTGACGAGCGACTCGGGATCATCGGTGAGCAGCGCGGCGTCGACGCCGCGCTTGCCGTCGACACGACGAACGGCGATGCCTCGAATTTCCAGTGGCGCACCGACTCTCGCGGCGAGATCCTCGGCGTTCTCGGTGAGGATTCGGACGACTTCGCTTCCGACGTTACCGAGACCGAGAACGGCAATTCCTATCGGCTTCGCAGTCATGGCTGCACCTCCAAGCTGAGCAGATCTTCCAGTGTCTCCCGGCGCAGAACGAGCCGGGACTTTCCGTCCTTCACCGCTACGACCGCCGGACGTGTCAGCAAGTTGTAGCGACTGGACATCGAATAGCAGTACGCGCCTGTGGCGGCGACTGCCAGCAAGTCTCCTGGACCGACATCGGCAGGCATCCAGGTGTTCCTGATGACGATATCGCCACTCTCACAGTGCTTTCCGACCACGCGGGCAAGGACTGCCTCGGAATCACTGTCACGAGAGACCAGTCGGCAGTCGTACTCGGCTTGATAGAGGGCGGTGCGAATGTTGTCGCTCATCCCACCGTCGACACTCACGTACCGTCGTCGCGTCGTCGCGTCGACCGTCACGTCCTTGATCGTGCCCACCTCGTACAACGTCACCGTGCCCGGCCCGACAATGGCGCGCCCGGGCTCGACGTCGACGTTCGGTACCGGGAGGCCGACCTGGGCCGACTCGGTTGCCACGATGGACTTCAGCTTCGCCGCCAGTTCGTCGATCGGCGGTGGATCATCGCTCGGCACATACGAAATGCCCATCCCACCACCGAGGTCGATGGTGGAAATCTGCGACGTCTTGTCGACACCGAACTCCGAGACGACGTCCCGCAAGAGGCCGATCAGCTTGTGCGCGGCCAGTTCGAAACCGTCCACTTCGAAGATCTGCGAACCGATATGACTGTGTAGCCCGACCAGACGCAGGTTGCCCGCGGCGAAGACACGTCGGATGGCTTCGAGAGCCGAGCCGTCGGCAAGCGAGAACCCGAACTTCTGATCCTCGTGTGCGGTGGCGATGAATTCGTGGGTGTGCGCTTCGACGCCGACGGTCACCCGAACAAGGACGTCCTGCACCTTGCCCAGTTCACCAGCAACGGTGTCGAGGCGATCGATCTCGATCATGGAGTCGAGCACGATGTGTTCGACTCCCGCACGCGCACCTGCGGTCAGCTCGTCGACCGACTTGTTGTTGCCGTGCATCGCAATTCGCTCGGCCGGGAACCCGGCAGCGAGTGCGATAGCGAGTTCGCCGCCGGAACTGACGTCGAGCGAGAGCCCTTCGTCGGCGACCCAACGTGCGATTTCGCCGCACAGAAACGCCTTCGATGCGTAGTGCACGCGTGCGGGATCGCCGAATGCCTCGGCCATTTCTCGCGCACGTGAGCGGAAATCGTCCTCGTCGATCACGAAGAGCGGGGTTCCGTACTCGGCTGCCAGTTCGGTGACCGGCACTCCTGCCAGCGTCACGACACCGTCGTCACCTCGGCGGGCATGACGCGGAAAGACGTGCGCGGGTAGCGCAGTCATCTCTGTCGCCGACCTCGGCCGTTCCTGTGTCGCTTCCTTCGCAGGCGCGTCCGCGTGTTTCGGACCCGCCGGATGGGCACTCACATGCGCTCCGGTGCACTGACGCCGAGCAAGGCGAGGCCATTGGCCAGCACCTGCCGGGTTGCGTTGCCCAACGCCAAACGGGCTGTGTTCACAGGACCTGGCTCCTCGTCTCCTTGTGGAAGTACTCGGCAAGCGCCGTAGAACCGATGGTAAGCACCGGCCAACTCTTCCAGATAACGCGCGATCCGGTGAGGTTCACGCAGGTTGGCAGCGCTGGCCACCACGCGAGGGTAGTCACCGATGGTTCTGATCAGCTCCCCTTCCTGCTCGTGCACGAGCAAGCTCAGGTCGGGTCCCTCTGCGTTGATGCCGAGTTCGGCTGCGTTTCGCGCCAACGACGCAAGACGGGCGTGCGCATACTGCACGTAGTACACCGGGTTCTCGTTGGTCGCGCTGGCCCACAGTGCGAGATCGATGTCGATACTCGAGTCGACCGATGAACGCACGAGCACGTACCGCGCCGCATCGACGCCGATGGCGTCCACGAGGTCGTCGAGAGTGATGACGGTGCCCGCGCGCTTGCTCATCTTGACCGCGACACCGTCGCGCACCAGATTCACCATCTGCCCGATCAACACCTCGACAGTGTCCGGATCGTCGCCGAAAGCTGCAGCTGCGGCTTTCAACCGGCCGATGTACCCGTGGTGGTCGGCACCGAGCATGTAGATGCACAGGTCGAATCCGCGCTGGCGCTTGTTCTGGAAGTAGGCGATGTCACCGGCGATGTACGCGGCGTTGCCGTCGCTCTTGATGACGACCCGGTCCTTGTCGTCGCCGTAATCGGTACTGCGAAGCCACCAGGCGCCGTCCTCGGAATAGAGGCTTCCGGAGTTCTTGAGGTATTCGACGGTCTTCTCGACTGCGCCGGATTCGAACAGCGAGTTCTCGTGGAAGTAGACGTCGAAGTCGACGCCGAACTCGTGGAGGTTCTTCTTGATCTGACCGAACATGAGCTCGACGCCGATCGACCGGAAGGTCTCCGCCTGCGGAACCGGCGCCATGGCGAGAACCTCGGGGCTCGTCGCGACGACCTGCTGCGCGATTTCTTCGATGTATGCGCCTGCGTAGCCGTTCTCCGGTGCAGGTTCGCCCTTGGCCGCGGCGATCAAGGATCGGCTGAACCGATCGATCTGTTCACCGTGATCGTTGAAGTAGTACTCACGTACCACCTCGGCTCCCTGCGCCGACAGGATCCGGCCGAGGGCATCGCCGACCGCAGCCCAGCGAGTACCGCCGAGGTGGATGGGACCGGTCGGATTGGCCGAGACGAATTCCAAGTTGATCTTCTTGCCGGCAAGCGCGTCAGCGGAACCGTAGGCTGCGCCCGCGGCCAGCGCCTGGGCGACGATGGCGCCCTGCGCGTCGGCGGCTAGACGAATGTTGAGAAAGCCCGGACCAGCAACTTCGGCACTCGCAATCGAGGCATCGGCGGTCAAGGCATCGGCAAGCCAGCCGGCGAAATCACGGGGGTTCGCACCGGCCTTCTTCGCGATCTGCAGAGCGACATTGGTTGCGTAATCGCCGTGCTCGGGGTTACGTGGACGTTCGACCGTCACCTTTTCAGGCAGTACGGACGCGTCGAGACTACGGTCGGCGAGCACCGTGGCAGCGGTCGCGCGTAGTAGTTCGGCAAGGTCGGCGGGAGTCACAGGTGTCTATCCTATGGTCTCGGACCCAGTCAGTTGCCACTGACGTCGTCTCGGCGGCTGCGGCACCTCAAAGGATGCGTTCAGCTCGGGACCGTACAGTAGGGGCGCTCTGCGATCACAGGTCGCCACGGATCGCGGACCGAACGAAGTTTGTGTGCGCCCCGGTGCACCCTCCGACAACCGAAAGAGCGACGACAGCGATGCCCACGGGTTCCAACAACGGCGGTCCAGACAAGAAGTCGGCAGCCAAAGCCAGCAAAGCAATGAAGGCAACCAAGAAGAAGAGCGGCGGCGTCCCGGCGAGGGGCAAGTCCGGCCTGCCCACGGGGCGACAGATCCCTTGGTTCGCCATCGGCGCAGGCGCGATCGTCATCGGCCTCATCGCCGTCCTCGCCATCAACCTCGTCCCGAAGTATCAGGATCGCGCGGAAGCACAGCGTTGGGAGCCGAGCGAGAGCAATCAGGATCCGTCGACGGCGATTGCCGACGTCGCCGTGCAGCCCTACGAAGCTGCTCTGCACGTGTCGCCGACGCAGCGCGTGGCTTACGACCAGGCTCCCCCGTTCGGTGGACCGCACGACGCGACCTGGGCTACCTGCACCGGCATCGTCTACCCCGAGGCGATCCGCACCGAGAATGCAGTCCACTCCCTCGAACACGGCGCGGTATGGATCACCTACAACCCGGATGAGCTTTCCGAGGACGAGATTTCCACGCTCGCCGACAAGGTCGACGGTGAGACCTACACGATGATGTCGCCGCATCCCGGACAGGACACTCCGGTGTCGCTGCAGTCCTGGGGCCACCAGCTCAAGGTGGACAGTGTCGACGACGAGCGGGTCGATCAGTTCATTTCCGCCCTGCGCCTCAACCGCTACCAGTACCCCGAGGTCGGCGCGAGCTGCGCGACGGTGCCCGGCGGCGGATTCGATCCCGACAACCCACCGCTGTTCGACGCTTCGGCTCCCGGCGCGGATGCAGTCCCGATGGACGGCGGCGGCATCACCCCGGACACCAGCGAAACGTCGGGGATGGGCGGACTGCCTTCGGACCTCCAGCTCCCCAGCGACCTCCAGGTACCAGCTGAAGCGCCGGCAGCCCCGGCACCCGCATCCTGATGTCCGAACCGTCACCGTCGACACGAGTCGGGCGACCACAACTCGTCGCGCTGATCGCACTCGGCGTCATTGCCGTGCTCACGGTCGGGTTCGCGCTCGGTTTCTTCGCTCGAACCAACTTTCTCGGCGGTGACGACTCGACGCCGGCGGCCGACTCGGTGGATGTCGGCTTCGCGCAAGACATGTCGGTGCACCACAACCAAGCCGTCGACATGTCCGCGATCGCGCTGACCAACGCCTCGGATCCCCTCGTCCGGAACCTCGCGTTCGACATGCTGACGTCACAGCAGAATCAGGTCGGACAGATGCAGGGGTGGCTGGCGATCTGGGATCGCGCACCGGTCGGATCCGACGGGTACATGGGGTGGATGTCCGCCGACGACCACGGGCATTCCATGTCCATGTCCGCGGATACAGCAGAGTCGGGATCCGTCGCTGCCATGCCGGGGATGGCGTCGACGGACGAACTCGCCGCACTCCGACAGGCGACCGGCCCGGACGTCGACGTGATGTTTCTTCAGTTGATGCTGCGCCATCATCAGGGGGGTCTGTCGATGATGGAGTACGCGGCAGATCATGCCGAAACTCCGGCTCTGGTGCGCCTCGCCCAGTCGATGATCTCGACCCAGCAGAGCGAGGCGACACTGATGACCCAGATGTTGGCCGAGAAGGGCGCCGAACCCCTCCCCACCAGCTAGTGGAGGGTGTACGTCCAATCGGTCACCTCGGGCATGTCCTCCATGTGTTCGACGACGTAGCTCGCGTGACGTTTCAGCTGGGAATTGCAGTAGTCCACGAGCTCACTGCCCTTCTCCGGAACACGACGCGAGCGCCGTAGCGCTTCGAGTACGAGGTGGTAGCGACTCATCCTGTTGAGCACCACCATGTCGAACGGTGTGGTGGTGGTTCCCTGTTCGTTGAACCCGCGCACATGGAAGCGGTCGACATTCGGTCTCCCGTGCAGCAGTTCGTGGACTGCCCGCGGGTATCCGTGAAACGCGAAGACCACGTCGGTGTCCGCTGTGAAGAGGTCGATGAACTTCGCTTCCGAGAAGCCGTGCGGATGATCGCCGGGCGTCACCAGCGCCATCAGGTCGACGACGTTGACCACTCGCACCCGCAGGTACGGAACCCACTCCTGGAGAATCTGCGCCGCCGCGAGAATCTCCTGCGTCGGAACGTCGCCTGCCGCGGCGAGAACGATGTCCGGGTCGGTCGGGCTGCCGGCCGACTCCGTCTCGGTCCCCGCCCAAGCCCAAATCGACGCGCCCGCGGCGCAATGCTCTCTCGCCTCGTCGAGAGTCAGATACTGCAGGTGCGGTTGTTTGTCGACGACAATGAGATTGACGTGGTCTCGACTCCGGAAGCAATGATCGGAAATGGACAACAACGTGTTCGAGTCCGGTGGTAGCCAAATACGTACGACTTCCGGCGACAGCGGAATGACAGCATCGATCATCCCCGGGCCCTGATGACTGAAACCATTGTGGTCGTTTCGCCAACACGTGCTCGTCAGCAGCACGTTGAGTGAGGCCACCGGTTCGCGCCACGCCAGATCAGCTGCATGCTGCAGCCACTTGACGTGCTGGATCATCATGGACACACTCACCATCGCGAAGGCTTCGTAGCTCGCGAAGAGTCCGTGTCCACCGGCGAGAACGTATCCCTCCAGCCAGCCCTCGCACAGATGCTCGCTCAGTACTTCCATGACCCGGCCGTCGGGCGAGAGATGGTCGTCCCACTCCTCCGTCGGAAGCTGCCAGCACCGATCGGTCTGCTCGAACACCGCCGCCAGCCGATTGCTGGCCGTCTCGTCCGGGGAGAACAGCCGGAAGTTGCCGCCGCCGTCGTCGCGTCCATTCTGGGCGTAGATGTCGCGCATCAGTTCGCCGAGGACCCTCGTCGTCTCGTGGAAACCGCCACCTGGAGATTCGATCTGAATCTCGTACTTCTCGAGCGGTGGAATGCGCAGCGGCTGAAGGAGTCTGCCGCCGTTGGCGTAGGGCGTGGACCCCATGCGCTTGTCCCCCTCGGGGGCCAGCGCGGCAAGTTCGGGAACGAGGGTTCCGTCGTTGTCGAACAGTTCCTCCGGACGGTAGGACCGCAGCCAGGTCTCGAGCTGGGCCAGGTGTTCCGGGTTGGTCCGTACTCCGCTCAGTGGCACCTGGTGGGCCCGGAAGGTTCCTTCGACCAGAACGCCGTCGACCGTATGTGGGCCCGTCCATCCCTTCGGAGTGCGCAGCACGATCGCGGGCCAGCGTGCGTCTGCCGACGTACCACCGTCGCGGGCAGCAGCCTGGATGAGCCGAATCTTCTCGTGCGATTCGCGCAGGACGCGCATCAGCTCGGGAAATACGACGCGGGGATCGGTTCCCGACACTACGACCGGCTCCCAACCTTGACCGTGCAGGAAGTCGACGATGTCCTCGTCGCTGCTGCGCCCGAAGACGGTCGGCCCGGCGATCTTGGCACCGTTGAGATTGAGAATCGGCAGGACGGCCCCGTCTCGGCGTGCGTTGAGAAATGCGGGAAGCTTCCACGAACCAGCGAGTGGTCCGGTCTCGGCCTCGCCGTCGCCGATGACGCAAGCGATCGTCAGATCTGGACGATCGAAGGCGGCGCCGCCGGCATGCACCAGCGCGTACCCCAGCTCACCGCCCTCGTGGATGCTCCCAGGCGTCTGGACACTGACGTGGCTCGGAATCCCGCCAGGAGCGGAGAATTGACGGCACAACCGTCGGACTCCGTCGGCGTCCGGCCCGACGTGCGGGTAGATC